>CAYQUF010000039.1:0-9460 GCA_964420595.1 uncultured bacterium | reverse complement strand
TGGATCGACCCAGGATATCCCGCTGGCGAAAGCGCTAAAGCGCTTACTACGAACCAGATTATAGGCTAATATTGGTAGAAAATGGTGACTTGAGAGGCGATCGCAAATGTACGGATGGTTTGACAAACTCATGCATTTCGCTGTCGGTTTAGCAGTTGGCGGCGGGTTTTGGTGGCTGCTCGAACGCTATGGGAGAGACGGAATACGCCGAATTAATCCAATTTTATTTCTTGTCTTTTTAATTTGGGGCGCAAGCGGTCTGTTTTTCTTCCGATTGCTCCACGTTCCCGTTCTCTCGGGACAGCTATTTTACATGGCGATTCCGGATTGGGATATTCCCCTGTCCCAATGGACGCGATGGTCGTTTTTAATGCATCGCAGTTGGCTGTTTCATTCGGCAATTTTACCGATCGCTATTTTGTTCGGAAGTTTGTGGCAATTGCAGACCGAGCGATCGCGATTTTGGCGATGGGTGCGAGATGGTGCGATGGGGTTGTCGGTGGGAATGTGCGCGCACGTTCTTTGGGATGCAATTCTATCTTCAACCAAACGGGGGTTTGTAATTCGCGGTTGGAATAGCAGCACGTCGTTGGCGTGGTTGGGATTGAATTTGGTGGTGGGAATTGGCATTCCCTTGGCGATCGTTTGGTTGATGCGATCGGATGAGGAGATTGAGATATAGGCGATCGCTTCTTAAAATTAGCCGATATTGATGCCACGATCGCCTTCTATTTAAATCGCACTTCAGAGTTCGAAGAATACCTCAAACAGCGCCAAAATCAAGCAAAATTTAATGCTCGGGAATTACGCGATCGCCTGCTCGATCGCCAATCCGAACGGGAAACACAACCTCCCCGCACCAGCCTCGATTGAGTTTTCCCATCCCTCGGCGTTACTATACACTAATGAAAGTCAAACCTGTCACGTATTGTCCGATTGAAGCTGAATGACGATCGCCATTGATTTCGGAACCAGTAACACCGTCGTTTCCCGCTGGAACCCCGCCACCGAACAGCCAGAAACCCTGAAACTACCGGGGATTACCGTCCAGCAGGGACAAAACCCCCCTCTCGTCCCCAGTTTAGTCTACGTCGAAGATGCGGCGCAGGACAAAGTCATCGTCGGACAAGCCGTACGCGATCGCGGTGCGGATCTCAAGTCCGATCCCCGCTTCTTCCAAAGCTTCAAACGGGGAATCGGGTCAGACGTGCAAGGCTTTCTCCCCGACCTCGACGGTCGCACCACCAGTTTCGAGCAAGTGGGTGAATGGTTCCTCAGCCACGTGATTCAGACCGTTCGCGAGGTTCCCCTTCCCGTCGATTCCCTCACCCTCACCGTCCCCGTCGATAGCTTTGAAGCCTACCGCCATTGGCTCGGACAGGTGTGTCAATCCCTGCAAATCGAGCAAGTGCGGATGCTCGACGAACCCACAGCAGCGGCGTTAGGCTATGGATTGGCAGATCGCGACGTGTTGCTGGTGGTCGATTTTGGCGGCGGAACCCTGGATCTGTCCCTGGTACGATTGGATAGCGGAAGCAGCCAGAGCCAGCAACCCCTGGGATTTATTCTTAAATGGGGCGATAAATTGTTTTCCGAAAAGTCGGGACAGCGACCGAAAATTGCCCGCGTGTTGGCAAAAGCCGGACAAAATCTCGGCGGTTCCGATATCGATAACTGGCTGGTCGATTACTTTAGCGAAACTCAAGGTTTGGAGAAAACGCCGCTGACGACTCGGCTGGCGGAACGGTTAAAAATTCAGCTCTCGTTGCAACAACAAGCCAGCGAAGTTTATTTTAACGACGAAACTCTCGAAAGTTACGAACTCGAACTCGAACGCGATCGCTTTGAAGACATCCTCAAACAACACCAATTCTTCGAGCAACTCGACGACTCGATGACCCAAGTCTTGCAACAAGCACGCCGTCAGGGAATCGAAGTCGCCGATATCGACGCGGTTTTATTAGTTGGCGGAACGGTACAAATTCCCGCCGTCCAGCGTTGGGTGCAACAGTATTTTGACGAGACTAAAATTCGCTGCGATCGCCCCTTTGAAGCCATCGCCAGAGGTGCATTGCAACTCGAACAAGGCATCCAATTGCAAGATTTCCTCTACCACAGCTATGGAATTCGCTATTGGAATCGCCGCGAAAACGCCCATAGTTGGCATCCGATCGTCAAAGCCGGACAGCCTTATCCCATGACCGAACCCGTGGAATTGGTGTTAGGCGCGTCGGTAGACAATCAACCCAGTATTGAGTTAATTTTAGGAGAGCTGGGAGCTGAAACGGGAGGAACCGAGGTTTACTTCGACGGCGATCGCCTCGTGACCCGACAGCGAACCGGTTCCCAGCAAGTGCAACCGCTCAACGACAAAGATGGCGCGCGCAGTATCGCCACCCTCTCCCCACCGGGACATCCAGGGAGCGATCGCGTCAAGGTGCAATTTCGCGTAGACGAACGGCGATTTTTGCGGATTACCGTCGAAGATTTGCTCACCCACGACACCCTATTGGACGATCGCGCGGTGGTGCAATTGAGTTAATTTTCTCAATTTTTAGCCGGTAAAACCTCATTTAAAAACGACAGCGGATAACTCATATTTTTAGAAAATCCTAAAATACCGCGATCGCGATGTTCGTAAACCAACTCTCCATTCGAGTCGAATAAGAAAGTCGCCCCTCGCTGCGTCAGGTTGTCGGGGTCTGACACGTAGGTTTTCCAGTGACCCAGCACTTCCGCCATATTCCGCAGTCGCAGCGTGGCTAACTCAAACGGACGCTGGCGTCCGCTTCCTCCGGCGAATTTGAAAAACGACCCTCGCAGTGGCGGTAGGGGAGCAGCTTGAATCGTCTCGTCATCGCCGATTAACTGAGGTGCATTGCGATCGCCTCGATACCCGCGAAACACCTCTGCGAGCGTTCCAGGACTGCCAATTCCGGCACACATTAATAAGAAATTCAACCAAGCCTGGGGAACGTGAGGAAGTCCGGGAACGTCCAGGGACAGTCCCGAATAGAGCTGAAGCTGGCGATGCAACTCGGCGTCGGGATCGACAAACAGCCACTCGCTGGCAAATCCAGTATAATCGCAAAATTGCAATCCCGCCTCGCGATCGCCCAATCCCACCGCGCGAATCGCCACGTCGTCCGTGGGGAGCGAATTGAGTTCTCGCTGCAACCACCAAGCGTATTCTAAACTATCAAAATCACCCAATTGCGACCAAATCAGAACGAGAACGTAGGACGCCGATTCGCAACCCTTGAAAATCGGTTGCATCGTCCCGTCGCTGACACGTTGGCGTTGGGTTTGTTGGAGAATAGAATAAGGATTCATCGCGATCCAGACCCTAGCAATTAAACGATTTGGCGAACTTGTTGGCGAAAGGCGCGTAACGCCGGACTTCTGCCAATTTCAACACTGCGATCGAGCGCTTCAGTTATCCACTCTAACACTGGAAGCTGGGGAAAGGTCGGACTGATGGAAACTTGCTGGTATCGACCGGATTCCAAAACGTATATTTTAATTTCGTTCCCATCGTAAACCCACAATTCGCCAACCCCCAAACAGACATAAGCATCAATTTGAGTCGTCGAGGTTACGTCCACTTCAATGGCGAGATCGGGAGGCGGATCGACGGTTAAATCCAAGCGATTTTTGCCAATAACAGCTTGATGATTTTGAATGTAAAAGCATTCATCTGGTTCGATACCGTAATTCATATCCGAGCGTTTGAATGTGGTCGAGCCAAAACACTCGCAGTCTATTGCCAATTCGTCTAACAAAATTTTGACCGCATCGCCAATAAAAGACTTGGCGCGCTCGTGTTTGAACCGTGGCATCCGAATTTCTAAAGTTCCCTGGCTGTAAGCGATACGGGTAGCGCGATGTTCGCCGAGTTCGGTTAAAATTGCCTCGAATTCTTGCCAGTTAATCTCGCGGACGAGTAGCCGTTGACCGGGGGGAACGTCGAGTTGTCGCAGTTGCAGGGTAACCATAATTGTACCAGTTCGTGCTGATAGCGTTTAACTTTTAGAATGACTCGCTCTTCTAAAACTCCCCAATCCACGCCGTCTTCACCTTTCCCTTTTGATTCGCTTGCCAAACTTTCCCGCTCTTGGTTTCCAAACAGGTCAGCCAGCGTCCGTCGTACGCGCGAGTATCGATACAAATGGCATGACCGAGATTGACCGGTTTGCCACTTTTTTGACTGGTATGTCCGCACACCATCACTTTTCCCGAATAATGGGGTGGCGGATTGTCGAATTTTTCCCAAAAGAGTTTGGATTCGGGTTGTTGGTGAATTGGTAAATTAGCGTCGGCGGTGGCGTGAACGAAAAAATGGGTATCGCTCTCCCACCAATCGAGACAAATATTTTCAATAAAGTCCCAATGTCGGTCGGGGACATCGGCGAGTTTTCTCCGCTTCGAGGACGAATAGGACGCCAGTGCTTCTCGACCCCCGCGTCGCAGCCAGTCGGATTTGGGATGGGTTCCGTCGCGACTCCCCACCATCATCAGTTCGTGATTTCCGCGCAATGGCACTAATTGGTGGGTTTGGCGCAGATCCAGCAGGCGATCGATAATTCCTTTCGAATCCGGACCGCGATCCACGTAATCGCCAAGGGTAACGATGGTATCTTCCGGTTGCGGTTGCACTGCTTTTAAGAGGGTGTCGAATGCGGTGGCGCAGCCGTGAATGTCACCGATGGCAAGAATTCGCATAAACTTCGCAAAGGCAATTATTGATGAACCACCACAGGCGTTCCAACAGAAGCCCAGTCAAACAGCCATTGGGCGTGATCCACTGCAACGTTGGTGCAACCGTGGCTGACGGGGGTTCCGAACCGATTGTGCCAGTACGCGCCGTGGATGGCATAACCCCCGTAATAATACATGGTATAGGGAACGTCGGGGACGTTGTAGCCGGGACCTTGCATCCGGGTTTCGAGGTGTTTCGATTGGATGGTGAAGCTTCCGGTGGGGGTCGGGGTAGAGGCTTTTCCGGTGGACACGATGACGGCGTAAACGGGATAGCCGCCTTCCCACGCGATCAGTCGCTGTCGGGATAGGTCGATTTCGATCCAGCGTTGGTTTGATTGTTGCAGGGACGAAATTCGGCGAGCGATCGCGTTGTGGGCGCTAACGTCTTCGGGAAGGGTGGCGACGGGTTCGGTTTGAGCCATCGCGGGAAGGTCGCCGATAACGGTCGATAGGGCGATCGCGGCTCCCATCGCTCCCATTGATGCGAGTTGAGTGATGCGATTCATGGTTGCACCTCCGTCGAACGACTTGACAAATGATGTAAAAGTCTTTCCATTTCAAAGATAACTACAAATTTGAGAATGCAGTTTTCCGCAAATTGGGGTCGATCTCTCTCCCAGGGAAGACTGATTTAGGGTTGAGCCAGACTTTGAATGAAGGTTTGGGTTCGACGGGCGATCGCGTCCCAATCTTCGGCGGTGACTAAGGTTTTGGGAAACAGGTCGCTTGAGAGTCCGACGGCGATGGCTCCCGCGTCTAGGAAATCGCGGGTATTGTCCAAGGTGACGCCACCGGTGGGAATTAGGGGAATGTCGCCGAGGGGACCTTGCAGGCTGCGAATGTAATTGGCTCCACCGACAGCGGAGCTGGGAAAGACTTTGACGGCGGTGGCGCCAGCTTGCCAAGCCGTTAAAATTTCGGTGGGGGTGAGCGCGCCAGGGATAATGGGGAGGTTGGCGTTGCGTGCGGTTTCGATCGCCTTTGGATCGACGTGGGGGGAAAATAGAAATTGCGCTCCAGCGGCGATGGCGTCGTGAAAGCGATCGAGGGTGCGCAGGGTTCCCGCACCAATGGTGCAATCGGGAAGTTGCGATCGCAGGGTTTGAATGGTGTCGGCGGCGCGATCGCTATTCCAGGTAATTTCGATAAACTGCATTCCCCCCGCAGCGGTGGCTTTTGCCATTTGTACGGCGAGGTCGAGGGAGGGAGCGCGAATCACGGCGATGGCGCGGTGTTGTCGGAGTTGAGCGAGCCAGAATTGAGTCGATTGAGTCACGGGCGATCGATTGCAAACCACAGGATTAGGGTAACGGTTGGTTTGGGACAGTTGCTAGGTGGTTAGGGAGTTGACAAGTAGTTCGCCGTTTTCGAATTAGTTCGTCAGATAGACTGACACCGGAAGCGATATCTTTGTACATTCCCTGACATTTTTGGACGGATTGACGCAAGCTAACCAATCGCAGACTTCCATCGGATTCGAGGGTTAAACTCAGGCGATCGTCGGGTTGTAGGTCTAGTTGTTGTCGAACCGATTCTAGTATTTCTAACTGACCAGAATCTTCCAAACTAATAGTGTATTTTAGAGATAAAATCTGTCTTGTCTTGTTTCTAAAGCCTCCAATAAAACCGAATCGTGTTCGTCGCGATCGCGGATCGTTTGAGTTTCACTCCAATCCTCAACAATTGGTTCTTCTAACTCACTGTCTATTGAAAATGAGTGTAACTCTGCTAAACTTTCCGCCAACCCTGCAACTTCAGTTTGCAAGCCACTAATTTTTCGATTCACTTCAAGCATCCCATCGCCAAGGCGATCGGTTTTTTGTTCGAGATTGCCCAGAATTCGGACAAGGGACGCGAGTGTCAGAGCGCGATCGGACATAGTCAGCCATGTTGAAAGAGGAATCTGTATTGATTATAAAACCAAAAAGAATGATATCCTAGCAATAAACCTCTCCAATCTTGAGAGAACAGCTTTATTGTTTAAGGATCGGTAATGTCTAACACCAGCTTTCAATTCGACCGACTCAACGCTAAAGTCGGCGATGGCTCTTATTTCGATTATGCCTACGATCTGCCCGGAACATCTCCCGGAACGCTCAACATTCACCCTAACGCCACGCCGCCGCAATTGACTTTGATCGACTACCATCGCGATCGCGCCACGCGAGTTCAACTGGATTATCCCGACGATTGTACCGGCTATCTCGCCCAAGAATCGGTATCCTGGCTCGACATTCAAGGTTTGGGAAATGAAGATATTTTAATGCAATTGGGACAAACCTTCAATCTGCATCCCTTAATCCTCGAAGACATCGTTAACGTTCCCCAGCGTCCGAAAATTGAAGACGACGACGAACAACTGTTAGTCATTGCTTGGATGCCCAATCCAAAACCCAATCGCGAAGGGTTTTCCATCGAACAAGTCAGCCTAATTTTAGGCAGAAACTACTTGCTCACCTTCCAAGAAGAACCGGACTACGACTGCTTTCAACCCGTGCGCGATCGCATTCGAACCAATAAAGGCACGATTCGACGCCGCAATGCCGATTACCTCGCTTACGCCTTACTAGACGCGATTATCGATAACTTTTTCCCCTTGTTAGAATCCTACGGCGATCGCATTGAAAGTCTCGAACGGGAAGTTGTCACCAACCCGACTAACGAAACCCTCTCGAAACTCTACAAAATTCGTCTAGAACTGCTCGCCTTGCGCCGTTCGATCTGGCCCCAACGCGGAACCCTCACCACCCTCACCAACCAAGATTACGGTTTAGTCAGTCCGGAAGTGCGCGTGTACCTCAAAGACTGCTACGACCACGTGATTCAATTACTCGATATTGTCGAAAACTATCGGGAACTGGCGTCTAATCTAATGGACTTTTACCTCTCCTCCGTTAGCAATCGCATGAATGAAATTGTCAAACTGCTAACCATCGTTTCAACCATTTTCATTCCTTTAACCTTTATCGTGGGTGTTTACGGCATGAACTTCAACACCGACACCTCTCCCTGGAATATGCCCGAACTCAACTGGTATTGGGGCTATCCTGCCTTTTGGGGGCTTGTATTGCTATTGGCATCCGGGATGATTTACTTATTTTGGCGACAAGGATGGTTCGAGAAAGCATCGACCTTAAAAATTAAAGACGACTAGCGATCGCGATTCTCGAGTGCGTTAGCCGCGCAATTGTGTATTTCACAACAAAAGCGCTACAATGACTTCGTTTATAACCTTCCCAGTCGGGCTGGCATGGAAAATGGGAGCGATCGCCCCATTGCTGGGAAACTCGTTCGAGCGATCGCGAGTCGGTGCATCTAAACCGTTGTAGCATTCGACAATTTTCCAGTCGAATCGCATTTGGGGACTATGGGTTTGGAATTGAAATATTCGGGGTGTCAATCGCGCAGTGCTTCCTCACTCGTGCGGGAACCTGCCGGATCGTGCAATTCGCGCGATCGCTTCCAAACTTAAAAGTCCCTCAATCCCGAGTCCATGAAACGACGCAGACCCGAATATTACACCTTGTTTATCGCACGCAGCGGCAAGCAGCCGACTATCCTTTCCATTCGAGCCACCACCTTCTTGCTCGCGCCCGCGATCTTGCTCGTCCTCGTGGCGTCGGCATTTAAAGTTTGGCATATTTGGGAAGTCAAACAGCAAAATCTCCGCCAGGAAGCTCAAGAAGTCCTCGAGCGAGTCGAACAACTCGAAAGTCAAGTCGAACGCCTCAAACGGCGATCCGGATTGCGCGATTTCGACTCTTTCTCCCCCAGCGGTGGGAAACGCCTTCCCCTCAACGCCACCGAAGTCCTCGACCTCGCCAAACATCGTACCACCGAACTGTCAGTCGAACTCGAACGTCGGGTCGAACCCGCCATTGAAAGACAACTCGCCATTCGTGCCGAACTCCCGCGCGGATTTCCCCTAGCGGACAACCAGCGGATTACCTCCGAATTCGGCAAGCGTCAAAATCCCTTCGGTCGGGGGTACGAATTGCACGACGGCATTGATTTTGCCGGCAATTACGGCACTCCCGTTTACGCCACGGCTGCCGGAACTGTCCTGAAAACTGGCTGGTTGGGTGGATACGGCAAACGGGTACTCGTCGAACACCCCCACGGCTATCGCACGCTGTACGGTCATTTATCCGAAATTGCGGTGGATGCCAACACCCCCATCGAACGGGGTCAACTGTTGGGATACGTGGGAAGTACGGGTCGTTCGACCGGACCGCACTTGCACTATTCGATTTATCTCGACGAAACCGCCATCGACCCGAAAGACTATCTCGACGAGACCCCAACGACCTTACCGAAAAACTTGGGTCTAAAGCCCCGTCTTTCTAGGACGGCTTTAGGTTATACTATTTTGCGTCAGGTTATCCCACGCCAATGATTGTCCTAGAGTTTAAAGCTAAAGGGAAACCCACTCAATTCAAGAATGTTTTAACTGTGGCGCAGTGGTCAACAAATCTCTATCCACTCGAACTCATGTTTGTGCGTGTGGATTTGTCCTAGATAGAGATTGGAACGCTGCCATCAACATCCTGAAATTAGCCTTGTGTACCGTAGGGCATACGGGAACATCGATTCGGCTTCGCTCACCGAGCGCAGTCGAGGTGAACGCTTCAGGAGATTCGACCTCTACTTTAGCTGGAGCAATCAAGTTATAAGCAAGTTGGGTCTGTGAATGAAGAAT
>CAYQUF010000038.1:0-30719 GCA_964420595.1 uncultured bacterium | reverse complement strand
GGAACTTTTAATTTGAGGTAAATATCGTGAATCGAACGAACTGGATCGATCGCATCGGAAACTGGAACCCTCAACTCGCTCGGGAAATTCAAGGACGATTCAAACCCAAGCCCATTTTTTTGTCGATTTTACTATCGTTATTAGGTCAATTTACAATCATTTTAATAATTGTTGACTTTGAATACTCAACATCATTATTATTTTCGGTTAAAATTATCAACTATCTTGTCCTGGTCTTGTTGCTCGTTGGCGGCGTTTACGCCATCGTTAACGACATGGCAACAGAACAATTCAAAGGGACACTCAATTTTATCCGGTCGAGCCCTCAATCGAGTCAGAGGATTTTACTCGGAAAAATCTTAGGCGTTCCGAGTTTGCTATATCTGAACGTTGCTTTGTGCATTCCATTACACTTTCTTCTCGCCATACTAGCCGATGCCTTGGTGATGGTCTTAAGATATTATCTCATCGTCGCAGCTAGTTGTGCTTTGTTCTATACGGCTGCTGTATTGTCTGCTCTGTTATTTGAAAAGTATGCGTCTTGGCTGGCAAATGTAATTTCTATTGCACTGTCATTGCCATACGCTTTATTAGTAAATGTCGTCTTAAGCAACAATTCGCATGTTGGGTTCTCGCTGAACTGGTTTACGATCGCCTTAGAGCAAAACTTTGAACTTGACCAACTCTTTATTTTCGGCAATTGCTTGCTATGGAGCTATTGGCTTTGGCGTGTCTTAAATCGTCGCTTCCGCAATCCCAATGCGAGTTTACTGACCAAGAGAGAGAGTTATTGGCTAACCGCTAGCTTTGAATTAGTCCTTTTAGGATTCTTTTTCTCCGATATCGCTAGTTTTGGAAGCCAGTCTTCACACTATTTCTTACAACAGAGTCTCGGTAATATCGCTAGTTTTGGAAGCCAGTCTTCACATGATTTATTACAACAGAGTCTCAGTTCTACTGCATTTTGGAATCTAGGTTTTTTTATTGTCTTGACGGCTTCCCTATTTCCCAGCAATCAGAGTTTGCAAGATTGGGCGCGGTACAAACATATCAATCGATCGCAACAGGATCGCGATCGGTTCAGGCACTTCTCGCTGGCTCGCGAATTGATTTTGGGAGAAAAAAGTCCAGCCTCGATCGCGATCGCGATTAATTTAGCAATTACAGCGCTAATTTGGATGCCCTGGCTAATCATTGCAGCCTCGACAAACTCGAAATTTTGGTATATTTGTATCGCCCCTTGGTTTTCTGCAAATTTAATTTTAATTTACACGGCAATCGCCCACTTAATTTTTCTCTCGGGAGCTAAGAAGCGCGTATTGTGGATTTCTCTGAGTCTGTTAGCCTTAACCATTTTACCTCCCTTAACTATGTTCGCGATCTCCGGTGACATCGTCAATAAATTTTGGATATTTCACGTATTTTCCGGAGCCTTCTTCGTGTTAAAAGACACCAGCGCGATCGCGATTGGCATAAACTTACTCAGTCAACTCGCCGTCATCTCTTTGCTGAGTTTAAAATTGAGCCAAAGGCTGCACCAATTGGGCAAATCGCAATCCAAAATCTTAATGGAGTCGCCATCTGACCTCAGTCGCTAAACGCGAGACAGCAAGTGCGGGCAATTCGCCAACCCTTGCAGCAGCGAGAATAAGCCGTTGGAGAGACGCACAATACTGGCAGATGCGCGATAATCACAAGCAATCGATGGTTCGTAGAGGGATTCGACACCATGGCTCAACTCATTTTAGTTCGTCACGGTCAAAGTACCTGGAATGCTGCCAACCGATTTACGGGTTGGGTAGACGTTCCGCTCAATCCAGTCGGACGTGCAGAGGCGATGAAAGCTGCTGAAAAATTAAATGGCTATCGCGTCCAAATTTGCTTTACTAGCTTATTAATTCGTGCCATAGAAACAGCAACAATTTGCCTGACTGAATGCGAAACACTCTGTCATGGCAAAACTCCAGTTCTCAAACACAAAGATGACGACCCACATTGGCACGGTTGGGACAAATACGAAGGGAACAAAGAAACCGAACTTCCCGTTATTTTAAGCGTGGCGCTCGACGAACGCTATTACGGTGACTTACAGGGATTTAACAAAGCGAATATGAGCGAAAAATACGGTAAGGATGTCGTTCATGCTTGGCGGCGATCGTTTTCCGTCTGTCCGCCAGGGGGCGAAAGTTTAGAAGATACCGTCAACCGGACAATGCCATTTTTCCGCAGTCGCATTCTCAGCCATCTCAAGGATGGCGATAATGTTTTAGTGGCGGCACATGGCAATTCGTTGCGAGCAATTATCATGGAACTCGATAATCTCAGTCCGGAGGAAGTTCCGGGATTGGAATTAGCCACTGGCGTTCCAGTAATTTACAACATTGATGCCGAAGGAATGGTTAAAGAGAAAACAATTTTAAACTAACCGCTGGTACTGCGCGTTTTAGTGTTTTTCGGTTGAGGAGATGACATCGCGATCGCCCCGTTATCTCCTCATTGCTATCTCCAAACCGTAGTACACTGCGATCGGTTCAGCTCGACTCATCAAATTATGACTTTACTCGTCGTCGCCACTAGCAATTCTGGCAAACTCGAAGAAATGCAGGCGTACTTAGGCGACACCGATTGGGAACTCGCTCTCAAACCCAAAGACCTAGAGGTTGAGGAAACGGGGGTCACTTTTATGGAAAATGCCCGTTTAAAGGCGTCGCAGGTGGCGAAAGCGACCGAACAATGGGCGATCGCGGACGATTCTGGATTGAGCGTCGAAGCTCTCAACGGCGCACCGGGAATCTATTCGGCGCGTTATGGAAGTACCGACAGCCAGCGGATCGAGCGACTGTTGCGAGAATTAGGCGATACTGAAAATCGTAGCGCTCGTTTTGTCTGCGCGATCGCGATCGCCCGTCCGAATGGCGAAATTGCCCTGGAAGTGGAAGGAACGGCACCCGGAGACATTCTCCACGCGAGCAAGGGAACGGGGGGATTCGGCTACGATCCGATTTTCTACGTTCGCGATCTCGATCTCACATTTGCCCAAATGTCGCCCGAACAAAAACGCCAATATAGCCATCGCGGTGCGGCATTTCGCCAGTTGTTACCGCAATTGGAAACGTTGGCGCGAGATCGAGCGGTTGACTCGGAATCTTAAGAAGGTTTGACGCAACGGGGAAATCGGGCGATCGCGTGTTAAATTATGGGCAACTTTTCAGTTGAAAGCCAATCGCAATAGGTGAAAAGACTTATGCCTCTGCCTCCTCCCCCTCCACCGTCTATTACTCCCCGTCAAATGCACTTGCTGCGAGTCGTCACATCGATGGCATGGTCGGATGGGGAACTGGCTGAAGAAGAAGTCAAGATCATGCTCGATCGCTTCAGTCGTCTTTTTCCGTCGCAATCCGAGCCGCAAAAACAGCAATTGCAGCAGGAATTGTACGATTACATGATGCAAAATATTCCCTTGGAAGAATCAATTCCCAAACTTGCCACTCAAGAAGAACGGGAATTGGTTCTAACCCTGGGATACGAGGTGATTACCTCAAGCTCTCGCACCCCGGACGAACCCAAAATTAATGCCGAAGAAGCAGCCGCTTATCAGAAATTGATCCAACTGCTCGGTTTGCCCATCGAACGAGTCCGGGAACTCGAAGCCGAGGTTGAAAATGCCGACAGCGGGACTTCGAGTTTGATTGATAAATTAACCAACAAGCTGCGATCTTTCATGGAAGATTAAAATTCAAATTCGCGCGATCGCGATGCCTGCTGTTGGAACAATGGCAGGTTTTTTAGTCCGTCGAATCCCGAGAAGTGCCTGGGGGAGCGACCCGAGCGCGCCAGATCGATCGCCGCTGTAGCGTCGAGATCTCCAAACCCGTTCCCAATTGGAAAATTTTCGTTAAAATCGCAGCAATCCATTTCATTCATTTCCCATTCATGTTTGGCGATCTATTTGTATTTCATTTTTCGATCGACGCCACCACGATCGCGGGTGCGAGTTTGTGGACGCTGGCGCTGTATTTAGGCTTTTCCCCCATCGGTCATTGGATAATGGAACAGCTTGCCCGTTGGATGAATTTTGCCGAGCGATCGCTCTATACGTCCGCCAAGGAGTTCGAACGGACTCGCCGGGGTCGGGAAGCGCAAAATTCCTTCTACGCCTCCATTCTCAGCATTTTGCCGTTTTTCGCGATCGGAGCATTGTGCAACTACGGCATCGAGTTGGGGTTGGGGCGCAGTTGGGCGATTAGCGTGGGGTTAATTGCCTGTGTCAGCGGTGGCGTGTACGAATTAGGTCGCCGCGACGGTCAATCTCCCCAGTAGGGTTAACCCAAATCGAACGGCGAATTGAGAGTCACCGCCTCTCGTACGGCGTCCGGTAGGGAATCGTCTACAATCGCCAAGAGTTCGCCCGTAGAAGCGCGCGCGATCGCGGTATCGTTTGCCGCCGTTCCGTCTAAATTTGCCGTCTCGAACTGCAAATCCGAGGCGTTAAAATTGGCAATAATCACAATGCGATCGCCCTCGATGGGATCGAAATCGGCAATTCGCGTAACAGAATCGGCGCGATCGTCTAATACGAAAGTATCGGCATCGCCACCGCCTCGAACGGTTGCAGTGGCAGCTTTCCCGAGGAGCAAATCGTCGGTTTCTGCGGGCGTCACTTCGCCAAGGCTGGCAAACGGATTGATATCGTCAATCACATTAGAAATGCCATCGCCAAGATCGTCAATTAAATTGGATACGCCCGAGGCAATATTGCTGACCGCATTCGACACGCCCGAGGCAATATCGTCGGCAATATTCGCCAACCCCGAACCGAGGTCGCTGACAATATTCGGTAAATTATTTTGTACGCCGCGCAGAAAGACTAACAGCGCATCTTCAAAATCGACATTGGCTTCGCGCAGAATGGTTTGAGAGGCAATAAACCCGACGGGATTGAAAAATGCCGATAAAATTCGACCTTCGCTTAACCCGTACGTGACGGCGTGTTCTAAGGCTTGGGGAAAGTCGAAACCAGCCCGTTGCAGGTCTTCGTGAGCGTTGAGATAAAAGCGCGGATCGAACGAAGGGGAAGCGATGCGACCTTCGCTCAACCCGTACGCGATATAGTGCTGCATGGCTTGCTCGAAATCAAAGCCAGCCTGTTGCAAGTCGGGGTGGGCGGCGAGATAAAATCGGGGATTAAAGGCTTGCGATGTCGCGCGCGGTTCGTGGATTCCGTAGGTGACAAAATGTTGCAGGGCATCTTCGAAATCAAACCCAGCTTGTTGCAAGTCGGAATGAACTTTTAAGTACAGGTTAACGTCAAACAATTCCGATCCGGCGCGACCTTCTTCCAATCCGGTGGAACGGTAATGGTCGAACAGTTGTTCGTTGGTTAAATTGAATAATTCTGGGTTAACGTCTCGATAAAAATTGGCGTCAAAAACGTAGGAAAACCGCCGTCCTTCCGAAACGCCATAGTTTTGCAGGTGGTCGAACAGTTCGCCGGGGGTATCGACGCCGACAGCAACCAGGTCGGGATTGAGGGTGCGGTAGAGATCTAAATCGACCAATAAAGAAAAGCGTCGTCCTTCATTCAGTCCGTACTCGCGAAAGTGTTGCGATAATTGTCGATCGCTCAAATCGGCTAAATCCGGATTGAATTTGCGATAGATCTCGGGATCGAACAAATCGACAGCCATGGTTTTAATCCTCCACTATAATCCTATTTTAGATAAGGGATTGGCGGGAAGCCGTTGGCGATCGGCGGGCGGGTGGATGGATTCGGGCGCGATCGCAAAGATTAACACAATTTCAAGCCACGAACCTTTATACTCAGTTAGCGAGATCGTCCGGGATTGTCCGATTCGACGCCAAGTTCGCACGCCCTCGAACGGCGAACCCGATACACTAAAGAAAAGCTCGTCTATAACGATCGTTCCCTATTTCGATCCCCTTGAATGCATTGGTTAGACATTCCCTCGATTAGCCTGGCGATCGCCCGCCTCGATGCCGTCGAAACGCCTCCAGATCGCTTTGCCATCTGGATCGTACAAGCGCCCTATCCGGGCGGATACGTCCACGACGATCGCGTTTGGCCCGATTCGCTCGCTCTGACCTGGCAAGCTTGGCAGCAATTATTTTCCCTTCAACCCCTCGACGATCCGATCGCGCCGAATTCTCCAGATGCTGAAGCGCTCGGAATTTCGACATCCGCCAGCTCCCCCGGTGCCAGTTATAGCAGCCGCCTGATGCAACAATTGGGACTGCGCCTGTGGCAATTTTTATTTAGCGGCTCTCCCATCGAGCGCAGTTTTGCCCAAAGTCAGGGCATTGCTCTGGGACAGGGACAACCCTTGCGCGTGCGCCTCGACCTGCGCGATCCGAGTTTGATCGCCCTCCCGTGGGAAATCGCCCAACCGCGAGCGGGCAAACCGGCGATCGCCCTAGCGCAAAATCTCCTGTTCAGCCGTACCACCAGCGATGTCGAACCGCTGTCATCCGTGCGGGGGAGCGATCGCTTGAAGGTTTTAGTCGTGTTGGGACAAGATGGGGAATTCGCCGATCTCCCGGATTTAGACCTCGATCGCGAAGCCGCCAGTATCGCGCAATTGCTGCAACCGAGTGCCCGAGAAGAGGGCAGTCCCAACCGCCAAGCCGCCCCCTGTCAGGTCGATACCCTGGTACAACCGACCCCTGGCGAATTGATCGAGGCGATCGAAACGGAAGAGTACAATATCTTGCTCTATGCCGGTCACGGGACGCCCGCTCCCGATGGGGGCAAACTGTGGTTGCGACCCGATACCACCCTCAGCGGCACCGAATTGGCGCAAGTGCTAGTGCGCGCGCGGGTGACGTTGGCAATTTTTAATGCCTGTTGGGGTGCCGCTCCCGATCGCCACGACCGGCAACCGATTAAGCGCAGCAGTTTGGCGGAAGTGCTGATCCATCATGGGGTTCCCGCCGCGATCGCCATGCGGGATTCCATTGCCGACAGCGAAGCCCTCAGTTTCATTCAAGCGTTAATTCGCGCCCTCGGCGATCGCCTGCCGATCGATCGGGCAGTTTCGGTGGCGCGGGCACAACTGTTGACCCTCTACAAGTTCAACCAACCGGTGTGGACGCTGCCGATTGCCTACATGCATCCCGAATTCGACGGGATGTTGGTGATGCCTTTGAGCGAGGCGATGACGGAATTGCCGCCCAATTCGACCACCTGGTTGGGACAGCCCATTCCCACGGCATCCCTGCACGCCATCGACGATCCCACCCAAGTGTGGCACATCCACGGCGGCGTCATGCGCGTCGGTCGCCGCCAAGATAACGATTTAATCCGTCCGGAACGGTGGGTGTCCCAGCAGCACGCCGAAATTTTCTATCGCCACTTGCCCAAGCGGGATGCCGAATCGACCTATTTTCTGCGCGACTTTTCCCGCTACGGAACCCTGGTGTCGGACGAGGGGGGATGGCGCAAAATTCACCACGCCGAAATTGCCTTGCGATCGGGCACGCGCATTCAGTTTGGCAGTTCGAAGGGCGAGATCTTGGAGTTTACGATCGGCGGAAGTGACGGTAGCGAGGTGTCCGAATCGCGGTAGCTAAGTCGGATTCCAACGCATCCGGGGGATTGTCGAAAATCAACCCATCGTTCCTCTGCTCCCAACGGAAAAAAATATCCGTTGCCCTTGCGGAACCGATCCGAACGCCCGTGTAGTTAGGAAGGACACAATGGAGGCGTGCTGTTTGCCGCAATGGGCGATCGCGCATCTCTCCCGGGTGGTTTCTGATTTGCCCCCGCTCTCAAGAGACGGAGTTTCCCATCACGCAGCATTAAATTATGAATACTCATTCTCCCGATCCGGATTTTTCCAAAACTCGTTTAACGCTCGAACTACTCGAAGCCCTCTTGGACGGCGATCGCGTGCCGTATCCGTGGAACCCCGCCGATGAAGGAGCGCAGGCGTATTTATCTCGGCTGGAACGGGCGTTTGAACTCGAGACAGAAGGCGAGGAACTCGAGGCGAGATCGCGCGATTTCTTTGCCAGCCTGGATCGCTGTTGGCAACCCGCTCCCGACTGGACGCCGATTGAAGCCCTGCGTCGGGCGTTGTCCGATCGGTTTGCCGATCGCGTTCCCGAATCGTGGATCGAGGCGATCGCGCATAAGGCAATGACCGCAGCCCAATCGGGGGCGTCTCTTGGCGACCAACTCGTGGCGTGCGTGGACGAACTCCTTCCCCATTGGGCACCTACCGATTTGCGAGTGTTAGCCCGTCCGTTGGCGTATGCGATGCGATCGCCCGAGGGGATTGACTCCGTGGTGGCGACCGTGCGACCGCTCTCGTGGGCACAACTGTCGGACATCGAACGGGCACGAATGAGTTTGGCGATCGCGCGAGTGGCGATCGCCGAGATCGATTGAGCGATCCAGTGGCGTCCCTTTATTCGTGCGCCTTCGCTTCCCGAATTGCAGCATAAAACAGGAAACCGCCCAACGGGATGCTAGCGGCGAGGATAATGCCAGTGACCGTCCCTCCCAATTGAGGCGTTCCGGAAGAGAGTTCGAAGATCGAACCCACAGCCGCGATCGCGGCGACGCAAGATGCGCCCAAAAATAACGAGCTTTTAGGGGTTACCATATTAGGTGTTGTGAGCGACGGGTTGGACGGTTTTAGCGGAAAAGCCGTGTTTGGTCAGGGCTTCGTTTAACACCAAGTCGTTTTCGACTCGATCCACGAACAGCACCCCCGACAGGTGATCGATCTCGTGCTGGATGGCACGGGCAAGTAAACCGCTCGCCGAGAGCTTTTGCGGGCGACCGCGTTCGTCTTTGTAAGCCACTTCAATCGCGGCGGGACGCTTCACGTCTAAGTACACGCCCGGAATGCTCAGGCACCCTTCTTGACCGACGACTAGATCGCGGCTGAATTTTTTAATTTTGGGATTGATCAGCACAAACGGCGGAGTCGCTGCATTTTCAGGATCGCAATCGACCACGATCGCTTGCTTTTGAACGGCAACCTGCGGAGCAGCCAGTCCGATGCCATCTTCGCTGTACATCGTTTGCAGCATCTCTTTAGCCAGTTGGCGCACGTTATCGTCAATGCGGGAGATGCGCTTGGTGGACTGACGCAGGGCGCGATCGCCGAGGAAGTGCAATTCTAAGGGAGGTTGTTTGAGTTTCTTCTTTTCAACGATGATCGGAGAAGTTGTAGCCATAGCAGATTTTGCTCGCAAATACGCCTGTTTGTTCGACAATACACGCTTCTTTAATCTTAACAATACAATTCGCACCCTTCGCCGGGTAAACCGAACTGATAACAATTTGCAATTGGATCGGGATCGCCCGCGCCTCAACCGTTCCCAAACCGTTCGCCTGCTTCCAAGCGCGTCCCGTTGGCAAAATCCCATCCCGACTGCGCCTTTTTCCCCGCTAGCTGCAATTCTCGCAACAGCAGCAGTCCGTCCCCCGTCTGCACGATCGCGCCGAGTTTTTTCACCACGCGCACCACTTCTCCCGGTTGGGCGGTTTGGCTCGACAGGGTCTCCCAATCTCCTTCGAGTCGGGCAATGTCTTCGGGAAGTTGCGACCAGTAGGGCGAACCGAGGGGAGCGGTGGCGATGACTTTCAGGGGTTGTTCGCGAAAGGTCGCCGTACAGTTGGGATGGAAGCCGCGCACTCGATTGTGCACTTCGATAGCCGGACGCGACCAATCGAGGCGGGAATCGTCTTTGCGGATTAACGGCGCGTAGGTGGCTTGCGCGTCGTCTTGCGCCACGGGGTCGAGGGTGTCGCGATCCAGTTTCAGCAGGGTATCGACCAGCAAATCCCCTCCTAGGTCTGCCAAGCGTCGCGCCAGGTCGTCGGCATTGTCGAGCAAGCCAATTGGAGTCAGGACTTTTTCGAGCATCGGACCGGTATCCATGCCCGGATCCATCAGCATCGTGGTAATTCCCGTCTCCGATTCGCCCCGAACGAGACACCACTGAATCGGTGCCGCCCCTCGGTATTTCGGCAAAATGGAGCCGTGAACGTTAACGCACCCGCGATCGGGCATTTCCAATACGTCCGTCGAGAGAATTTGACCGTATGCCACCACCGCGAAAACGTCCGCTCCGGCTTGGCGGAGGCGATCGAGGGTATCGGGATCTTTTTTGAGTCGTTTCGGCTGCCAAACGGGAAGATTGCGGGCGATCGCGAGTTCTTTAACGGGGGAAGGGGTCACCCTTTTGCCCCGTCCGCGTCGCTTGTCCGGCTGCGTCACCACCGCCAACACCTCGAATTCGGGGCGATTGAGGAGGCGTTCGAGGGTGGGAACGGAAAATTGGGGCGTACCGAAAAAGACAACCTTCATATTGCGACCGGGGAACTGGCAAACCGCTCTTACTGTAGAGCAATTCCGCGCGATCGCGCTACCCTACGGGTTTTTACGTCCGCACAACCCCGGATAACACAAATTTTATAATCCGAATTCATTTCTTCACACTTACTTTACGGATTTCATTTCGGTTTTCACTTAGATTAAAAGAAAGAACTTATGAACTTGCTTCGGCAAACACTGATTTCTCTAAGGGGATTGAAATGACTCTCTACTCCACCTTTGCTAAATTACTCGGGGCGACTCTACCCGTAGCCGCGATCGCAGCCACAGGCGGGAACGCTCTTGCGGCTAGCTTTAACTGGGTTGACGTGGGCTGGGATCCCGGCATTACTGCCTCTGGCACCACCTTTTTCGACGTAGACGGCTCCGGCGTCGATGTCACGGTCAGTTATTCCGATAACATGTGGGATGGCATCCCCGACCTCTACGACGCCTCCCATCCGGCGGGAATGGGAACCTACGATGGTTCGCTGCGCTTTACCGGAACTGGCTATGCGCGAGGCGACTTGGACGGCCCGAGCGACAGCACCTTCGTCACCCTCGAATTCTCGCAAGATATCAACATCGACCAGTTGTGGGCGGGCAGTCTGTCGAATATTCGCGGCAGCACGCCAGAGTGGATGAGCGTGTCGGCGTACTCGGCGAACGAAGACCTCGTCGCGGCAACGAAATACGGCACGTACGAGGATTTCTTCGGCAATACTGGGGGAAGCTACAACCCCAAAGCCGATGCCGACGGTTTGGTGAATTTAGACCCCGATACCAGCGATTATATTTACACCACTGAAGGGGTCGGCATTCAAGAGGCTGGCAATACCGGCGATTACGGTCGCGTGTTCTTCGAATACGCAGCGGCTCCGGTTCGCAAATTGACGTTCGAACATTTCATGACCGAATCGGCTCGCCGGAGTTCGGTCGCGATTGGATCGGACATTCAATTCAGCACGCCGAGCGAAGATGTCCCCGAACCCGCCTCGGTCGTGGCAGTTCTAGCCGTCGGTGCGTTGGGATGGCGCTTGCGTCGCTCCAGTCGAGCTTAATCTGAGCGATCGCGGTTTGACCGATCGCATCGTATCGGGGTGTATCTTTACTTAGCGTTTGTTTTGAGGGCGATCCGCATTGTCGGTATATCCCGCAATTTGAGCGATCGCGCATGGTCAAAAAATCGGTCGGGAGGTTAGGGCGCGGCGATTGATTGGAAGGACGACTGAGAGATGGGGTCGCGAAATCGGTTCCAAGTAACCGAGGGATCCTGGACGGTCTGAAATATTCCGCCATGACAACGCGAATCGTTTCAGAGGCTAGCGACCCATATCGCGCTTCATCTGCTCCAGTTCGTCTTCCGTTTCCCACCGCGAAAACACTTGTTCGAGGGGATCGGCGCTACCCCGGCTGAAATTGCCCGCACTTTGATTCCAACCTGTCATTTCCCACTCGCGCTGTTGGGACTGGGCTCGGGCGCGTTCTGCATTCACCTGAGCGGCTTTGGCGTGGACTTCCTGGCGGCGTGCTTGCACTTGACGTTGCAACTCCTGCGCTTTCCCCAGGCGATCCTTAACCCCCTGCATCTGACCCCAAAGCTGATTGCCTTGACGCAGCAAAGTCGCTTCCCGTTCTTGAGCCGCTTGCATCAAATCCATGCGTCCGGCAGCTTTTGCCTTATCGACGCGAATGTGCCAGCGTTGGATCTCCTGAGCGGTTTCGAGAATTTGTTCTTGCAACCGTTTTTCTTGTGCTTGCAAGTCCCCGATTAGTCGCAGCGTGTCCTCCTCCTGCTCGCGCAACTGTTCCTCCAGTGCTTGCAGCTCCAGATGGGGGTTGTTGCGCAGGAACTCCTCCAGGCGGGTTTCGAGAAATTGGCTGAGATCTTCAAACAAGCCCACGCGATCGTACTCCTGTGGCTAGCAGTCTTGCTTCTATGCTAACAGCATGTTCTCGAAGGACGACGAGTTAGAATTGCTGTCCGACATAAATCGAGCGCACTTCACCGTTGCGGCGAATCATTGCCTGTTGGTTGGCAACTTCGACCAACGTCCAACCGCTTGCGCCGATTTCTTCGCCAACGCGAACGCGACGCGCCACGCCATCGATTTCAAATAGAGCAGCAGAGCGATTGTCGCCGAGTTCTAAAATTCCAACCAGCGTGTGAATTTGAGTGGAGGCTGTCGTCGGAGTGGGAGACGGTTCGGCAGCACTCTCCTGACTCGGCGGCGGCGGTGCAGGGGCAGGCGATGGCGTTTTGGCAACGGTAGCATTCCCGCTGGGCGTGGGAGACGGTTCGGCAGCACTTTCCTGGTTCGATGGCGAGGCACTGGGAGACGGTTCGGCTTGTGCTGTCTGCTCGTCTGGTTTGGGAGGGGTTGGCGTTTGTGCCAGTGGCGGTGCGACCCGCTCTAATGCCAATGCAATTCGGTTGAGCGATTGCACCATCGTTTCCGAGGAAGCGGGATTGACGGGAATCGAGAGGGTGGGAAGTTGAGGTGCGGGGGGCACGTCGGGAATGCTGGCACTCGCCTGGGTCGGTGCGGGATCGTCTTGACGTTCGATCGCTTCGAGCGACTGACGCATGTATTGGGCAAATTTTTCGTCGGCGTGTTCTTGCGGGCTTTTTTCCGGTTCGGTCGGTTGCGCTGTGGGGGATTGTAAGCCAAGCCAGTGTTGTAATTCGCCGCGACTGCCAAGCCACAGTCCCATCGCCACCAGTAACGACACGCACGCCGTCCCCAGCAGCAGGCGGTCGAACAGGCGATCGGAGCGTTGCTGTTTTTGCGCTTGTGTTTCGACGGTAACCGTTTGCTTGTCGTCTGGTTCTGATTTGGAATCTCGACCGGGAAGCGTCATTGTCGGCAACACGATCTGAGGCACCTGGATCGACTTCAAGGAGATCGATTCGGGTTGCGTGGGTTGTTTGGGTAACTCGAATCCCCCATCCAACACGCGATCGACATCTTGGAATACGTCGTCGAGCAGGCGATCGGCGTAGGCTTCGACGTTTTGAGATTCGTTGGCGATCGCTTCGTGCGACGATTCGGCGGTTACCTGTTTGGTGCTGACTTTCTCAGACATGGCTCTCTTGCTGAACGACTCCTCACCACACCCCGAGCTACATCATAGTGACAACAGCGTGACTGAGTTGTAACTTCTTGCAATTTAGCAGGAAAATCGGGTGTCGAGGAGAAGTTTTTACAGTATTTGACGAAATTATAGCCAGCCGACCTCGATTTGGGGGATAGGGAGAGCGGGGGATGGGGAGATGGGATCCATTACCGGCAAGGACGCCATCGTTCCCGACCCCGCCGAACAGCAAGTCGGTTCCACCATCGCCGCCGAGGAAATCATCCCTTTGATTGCCGTAGAGGCGATCGTTCGCCGAACCGCTGCGAATCATGTTGCGATCGCTGCAAAATAGTGCAATTTCAATTCAAAAACTCTAATCGCTTCTTGGAATTTTTCGTATCTGTCAGCTCTCGCTGCAATCGCTAGAAACCACCCTAATTTCTAATTGCGAATTCTTGAATCGTTCTATCTATTGGTTGAAACCGAAAGTTAATCTTTATCTGTCTAATAGAGAGTTTTATTTTAAAATCTGTTTTGTTAGAGGGCGCGAAATTCAATCTGGAAGCGCGATTCACGCGATCGCGCATTTTTTACACTGTCGAGGGACGCTTTCCCGTTGCCTGTTCCCCGTTGCCTCAACCGAGGTGTATCGAAGATCGCCTCGAACTTGATATAAATGTACGCGAATGCCACACATTGAAGACAGGGACAATTATGGTTTCCGTTCGAGATCGGATCGTTTTAGTGACTGGCGCGAGTAGCGGGATTGGCGAGGCGTGCGCGCGGGTCTTTGCCGAAGCTGGGGCAAAATTAATCGTGGCGGCGCGTCGTTCGCAACGGTTAGAGCAATTAGCGAGCGAACTCCAACAGGCGCACGGAACGACAACCCACGTTATCGAACTGGACGTGCGCGATCGCGATCGGGTCGAATCCACCTTGCGATCGCTCCCTCCCGAATGGTCGGATATCGATATTCTAGTCAATAACGCTGGCTTGAGTCGCGGCTTAAACAAACTGCACGAAGGCAGCATCGACGACTGGGAAGAAATGATCGACGCCAACGTCAAAGGACTGCTCTACATCACGCGAGCGATCGTGCCAGGAATGGTGCAACGCCAGCGCGGTCACGTCATCAACATCGGTTCTATCGCCGGACGCCAGACCTATCCCGGCGGAAACGTCTACTGCGCCTCCAAAGCTGCCGTGCGATCCATTTCCGAAGGGTTGAAACAGGATTTAATCGGGACGCCGGTGCGCGTCAGCGAAGTGCAACCCGGTTTGGTGGAAACGGAATTTTCCGACGTGCGCTTTCACGGCGACACCGAACGGGCAAAAAACACCTATAAGGGGTTAACGCCCCTCACCGGCGCGGATATCGCCGATGTCGTCCTATTTTGCGCCACCCGTCCGCCCCACGTCAACGTCAGCGAAATGTTAGTCGTTCCCACCGACCAGGCGACCGCGACCCTCGTCCATCGCCAGACTTAAACCGCTAAAATTGCAAGCCGACGCCACCCTGGACGGACACCGCCGCACCGCCATCGTCGCGATAGGCATCGAAGGCGATAATGGCATTGCCAAATAAGACAAATTCGCTGTTGGGCAATACGTAGTCAATCCCCGGTTGCAGGGCAAAACTGGTTTTCTCGCCCACGGGAGTATCGCCGTCGGCTAACGAGACGCCTGCGCCGATATAGGTGTCGGTTTGCCAGTTAATGGGGATGTCGTAGGACACGGTGGGAACTAAGGCAGCACCGTCGCCGACAAAGGCTTGGGCGCGCAGCGAGATTGGCAGTTCCAAGAGTTTGTAGCGGGCGGAAATAACGCCAGCGGCGTTCGTATCTTCCCCAGTTCCCACCGAGCCACCCACGCCGATATAGCTGCCGTACGCGGCTTGGGCGCTGGCACTTTGGGGGGCGATCGCCATTATTGCCATTGGAACGAGACTGGCTAGCAAGCTAACGCGCCAGCGAGCGAAGCATCTCATGGTTGCGTACTCCTCAGCACCAATTCTGTTGGGTCGATTGTAGCGCACGCTTGCGGAGTTTTACGGTACCGAAATCTCCCGATGTCCCTCGGATCGGGGCGATCGCACTGTAGAATTTTCTAAACGGGCGAGAAATTCATCAAAGCTTTGTAAAATAGACCGGCAGATTTACGGTTTTTTTATCGTAACTTTAAGGAGACTCGTTAAGCTAAATAGTAGAAATTACGTAGGAGCCTAATGAAAGCGATTTAGGCAAACTCAATCAGGGGAGCGTCTTTGCACTCAGCATTCATTAGACGGAGAACGAAACTAATATGCGCCTCAATCGAAGACTTACCCTATTCGTTACGTCTCTAGTCTTGGGATGGACGCTTTCTGCCTCGGGCAGTTCGGCAGCCACCTTAGTCAAATCGGAGCCATCCGACTCCAGCACGTTCCAATCGGCGATCGCTCAAACCGAGGGATACCCCCTATTTGCCGACCTGTTTGCACTGACGCCCCATGCCGATCGCCAGATCGATCGCCTCTCGGATGCTCCCGATACCCTCAAGATCGTGTTGTTTTGCTGTATGCTCGGCGTCTTTGTCGGGATTGGCAGTCAAATCCCCCGCCCCAGCTTCTCGGGCGATCGCCTCTCGAAACGGTAAAGACTCACCTTCGCTAGCGTTCGTTACAGCGAGGATGAATCCCGCCGCGATCGCAGGCGTAGGACAGTTGTCGGGTGCTTAAATTTTCGACGTTGGTAAAATCCACCCCTTCAACCTGCGCCGAACGGGCGGTGTCGGACGACGGTTCGATAAACTCGCTGGCATCGCTCGATCGCGCGGCGACAAACGTAACGTCTTTGAAATTTGCCCCATCGAGCTGGGCTTGACGCAAATCGGCAGCACTGAGATCCGCCCCTTGCAAATTTGCCCCTTGCAAGTTCGCTCCCCTCAAGCTGGCATCGTTCAAATTCACCCCACTCAAATCGGCTTGTTGCAAGTTGGCGCGGGCAAAATTCGCCCCACTCAAATCGGCACCCTGCCAGCTCGACTGACTCGACTGCACCCGTTCGAACTGACCCCCCTGAGCGATAACCTGTCCCAACCGCGCCTGTTTGAGGGTGGCACTCGACAGGTCGGCGGTACTGAGATCCGCTCCCGTCAGGCTCGTCCCCGTTAAAATCGCCCCTTGCAAATTCGCGCCGACGAGCTGCGTGCTGCTGAGATTTGCCCCCCGCAAGCTGGCTTGCGAGAGATTGGCATTTTCCAAATTCGCCCGCATCAAATTGGTGCGATCGAGCCACGCACGAGACAAAAACGCCTGACTCAGATTCGCTTCCTTCAAATCCGCGCCGCTGAGATCCCCGATCCAATCGTCAAACGTGCCCCAGCGACCGTCTTCCCCAGCCGCGTAAAATCGAGCGCCCTCCAAGCTGGCACGAGCGAGAATCGAACCGCGAAACTCGATCCCGGCTAAATTGACGCGATCGAGCACCAACGTAAACGGGGCGGGGGAATCGATCGGTTGGCTCAAATCCGTACGGCTGAGGTCGGTGTCGGGCAATTGACCGCTGTACGCCGTTAGAATTTTGGCGATCGCCCGTTGGGTGGCGCGCAACCGCAGGGAAAGGGTTTGCTGCTCCCGCGCGTTCCCCGCATACGACAGGGATTCGAGGTCGTTTTTCAAGCCTTGATTCAACCGCTGCAAGTGAGGTAACGCTGGCGAGCCGCGACTGACCAACGCTTGCTGGATCGCCTCGATCGATTCCGGGGATTCTTCCTGACCCAGCAAATCCACCAACAACGGAATCGCGCGGGGATCCTCAATCGCCCCGAGTGCCAAAATCGCGCTGCGGCGTTCGTCGGGGGCTTCGGCTGAGGTGGGTGCCAGCTTGCTGACCAGGGCGAGAAACACTTCGTTGTCCTGCTGTTGGAATTCCCGCCAGTTGGCTTGCTGCTGGATATAAATCTGCGTGCCCACAAACGTTCCCAACACCGACGCCATCGCCGACAAACTGACGATCAGCAGCGTCAAGCCGGGGTGCTGGCGCATCCACAGCCACAATCCGCCCGGTTGCGGCGCACTCGGCACCTCCGGACTGAGGACGATCGCCGTAATTGCCGTGTCGTCGTCTTCGCCTCGGGGGTGCCACTCGGGTTGGGCATCGACGGCAACACGAGCTGAAGTCGTTTCAAACTGCACCGACTGCGCCGCATCCAAGACGTAGGTGCCGCCAATGCGATCGTGCAACGCCCGTCCCTGGGAGTGAAATCGCGCCGTCGTGCCGTCGGCTGCCAGTAACAGTCCCGTCAGGGCGCTGAGAATGCCTAAATCGGGAAAGGCACCGCTATAGCGCCAGATGGCATAGGCAATGCCCACCAACAGTCCCCAGCGACCGATCGCCTCGCGACGCAGCACCCGCTTCCACCCCGGCGGCATTCCGGCGGCGGCGACCACTTGCACGCCGAACCAGCGTTTGGGCAGGGTTTGTCCCGTTTTTGCCAGCAAATACAGTTGCCAGCCTCCCACAGCAATGGGAAGTAAAATTGCCCCCGACCAGAACAAATTCGTCAGCGGGGACACCCGGCGATCGCGCTGGCGCAGGGGAACGGACAGACCGTTGGCGATCGCCTCTTGCATCGAAACCAGCACCGGATTGAGGGGCACCGGTTGACCGATCTCTCGCACTTTGGCATATTCCCCCAACCCCCACGGTACGAGGGCGCTGGCAGCAATCAGCGCGATTTCAGTTGCCCACGCCCCACTCCGACGGGCGAGCAGGGGCAAGCGACTGACTTGGAGTTGCCACTGGCGGATGGAGCGATCGACGCTGCTCCGGAGGGTAGGATTTGCCATATATGCAGTGGGTTAGCGATCGCCGTTGCGATCTTGACTCGAAGGTGCGAGAAAGAATTTGTATCCTATATACAGCAACCCTCCCAACAACACAAGGCTGAGGGCAAAGCTGACTAACTTCACCAACGTTCCCAGCACCGACAGTCCCAGCACGGCACCTGCCACGGCGACGGCAATTTGTCCTTCTTTGGGCAATTGCTGAAACCAAGTCACGGCGCGCTGGTAGAGCGATTGAATCGACTCGGAGGTGTCCGAATTCGACTGCAAGGGTCGGGTTTGATTCATTTGAGCTTCGAGATCGTGTAGTTTGCGTTTCCACTCGGGTTCGTTGGGTACGCTCATGAACGGCAATCTCCCTTAAATTCAGATCGAAGCAGCACGGAAGCGAGGGAACGGGCTCGACCCGCTCCTCGTATTGAGATTTTAGCGGAATCGCAGTTCGCACGAACGGACAGCCGGAAATACTGTCCGATCTACCCCGCGATCGCTTGCTTTCTGGGGCAAGATCGAAATAGAGACGCAGAAATATCGGAGAAAACAGTTCGGAACTCGGCTTTTTCTCCCGCGTCTGACGAAGTAACACCTTTCGAGGTTTGTGAGGACTATGATGATGAGAACGCTAAAACGCTGGTTGCTCGTTCCCGCCGCGATCGCCGCGATCGTCACTCCCGCTGGCGCAGCCTTGGGCGAAACCCTGACCCTATCGCCGGGATTTGAAGATCCCACGGTCGTCTCGGGCACCTCGGGCGGATCGGAAACTCAGGGCAACTGCGGTAACATTTCGGCATCCCCCGAACACACCCTGACGCTCACCGAAGACTTTGCCTTTCTGCGCGTCAGCGTCTCGGCACCCGGACAGCCCACCCTTTTGGTCGAAGGTCCCGGCGGTAGCTTCTGCGCCCCGCAAAATCCCCAACAATCGGGATACTGGGAAGCCGGCACTTACTCAATTTACGTGGGCGATCGCGCCGGTGGTGCCCACGAGTACACCCTCACGATTACCACCCAGCAGTAATTTGCCCCTACTCGCCCAGCTTTTTGGCTTCCACGTCTACCGCATCCACGTCAATCGTGCCCGGAGGCGTGAGCCGCTCGAACTGTCCGTTTTCAATTTTGAGGGGTTCGCCGCAACTGGGACATTGCAGTTGGGACTTTTCCAATCCGGCTAATTCGTAATCGCACACGGGACAATTTCCCTGGGCGATATTGCGGTTCAACCACCAACGCAATACCAGAAATAGAATGGCTGGCGAAATAATTAAGAGTCCCAGTCCGATCAAGAATGCATTGACCAGCCAACCCAGCCCCACCGAACTCAGGATTAATACTACGGCTAGCAGGATCAGCCAAGAGCCTAAGCCAGATAGGTTAATGAATTGAAATAGGTTGGGGCGATTTGGGTCCACGGCAACCTCCCAGTATGACAGCAGATCGGAACATTTCTATCCTACTGGTAAATTCAGCAGTTGTCGGAGCCGTTGGGTGAAGGCATCCGTACCGAAATGCGCCAGAGCTTGTTGTCGCAACCACGCGCCGTCACAGCGGCGATCGCCTCCTTTTAACAATTCGATACATCCGCGCGCCACGGCGTCGGGATCGCGATAGGGGACTTGCCAGCCTAATTTGCCATCGAGCAGGGGATCTGCCGACCCATCTTCATTGCCAGCGAGGACGGGAATGCCGCTCGCCATGGCTTCGAGATAGACAATGCCGAATCCTTCCCGCGATGGCATGATATAGGCATCGGCAACGCGGTAATAATCGGGTAAATCTTCGGTGGGGACAAATCCGGCAAATACCACGCGATCGGCAATCCCTAACTCCTGCGCCAGCCCTTCGAGTCGGGGGCGATCGTCTCCCCGTCCGATGACGAGATATTTGACTTCGGGAAAGACCCGCGCGATCTGCGGTAAGGCGCGAATGGTCACGTCTACGCCTTTGTAAATGTCCCCCGACCACAGCCGCGCCACGGTCATTAATACTTTGGCATCTTGTAATTCGTGTTTTTCGAGTAAGGTAGATGGCTTGGATTTGGGAGAAAAGACCGTGCCATCCACCGCACACGGCAGCATGACAAACTTGTCGGGGTCGAGGTGGTTCGACTGACAGGCGAGATCGCGGCTGTAGCGGCTGATCGTCCAAATGGCATCGGCGTCGGCGAGAGCTTGGCGATAAGCGGGGGAGAGCGGTTCCCACACTTCCTTGCCGTAAGTCAGCACCACGTAGGGAACGCCGAGCGGCTGACAGAAGGCACGGATGAGGGGAGCGAGTTTGATATGACCGCAAAAGACGCGATCGCTCCGTCGCTGCAACAGTCGCCCGAGTAGTGCCATTGCCAAGCGAACTCGTCCCAGCCAAGCCGGTTTGGTTTGGAAATAGCGAAAGGCGATCGGGTTGCGTGCCGGTCCGTCGAAAGGATTGTCGCAATCGGGGCTGTCCCGCAACAGGAATACTTCCGGTCGGTTATCTTTGGAATCGGCTTGCTGAAGCAATGCTTGGTAAGCAGTTAGAATGTCTTTGACGTAGGACTGAATTCCTCCTTCACAGGAAAATATTTCCAGAAAAACAAATATATTATTTTTTGATGATTTTTTGTCCTGGCTCATATTGACCTCTAATTTTATTGAAGCAGAAAAAGTTGACAATAAATATTGTAATAACAAAAAAAAGCATTGGAGCTTGGTTGCCCGACCCGTTTCGTTATCCAGGCTGACCCTCAAACCCAATCGGCGATCGCCTTGCCGCTTATCGCCGAGGGATATATTTTTCAATCAGCAAACAGTTGCGATCGTCCGGACAACGCTCGTAAAGGACGCGATCGGCGAGTCGTCGTAACAGAAACCAACCGTATCCCCCTTGACGTAATGTTCCCGGTTTGGGTTCTTCAATCCCATCCGGGTCGAAAGGCTTGCCCCAATCCCAGATGCGAATTTGGATGCGATCCTCCCACAACGTCAACTCAATATCGATCGTCGTTTCGGGGGGCAATTCGTGATGGGCGTGGCGAACGGCATTGGTAAATCCTTCCGCGATCGCTAAATTGAGACCGTAAAGCTGGCTTTGCGATCGCGCGAACGGTACGTCCTGCTGCAAGCAAAATTTCTCAAACCACTTTTGCACTGACCTCAGCAGGTTCAGATCGCTCTTAACCGTCAGCCGGTCTTGCCGCAACATGCCCGAATGTCGTTAAATGGGGGTTCGATCGCGCTGCGATAGAGAATATCGATCGCCTTCGATCCTCGCTCCGATTTTAGCAGCCCGACCAGAGGGGGCAAGGGGGATGAGGGGATGGGGAGAAACTAGAGTGTCGGTGCGTCAAATTGTTCCCTGTTGCCCGCTAAATACGCAACAACGCCTGCTAGAGTCCCTGTCGAGGTTGCATGGCACCCTCTCAAAAACCCGGCAGGCGTTGAATTAGGAAATCAGCGACTTGGTGGTTTAGAACAAACCGAAGGTGAACGAATCATCCAGCGGGAAGGTTGCGCCAATTCCCAACCAGAGCGTCACTAAAGTTCCAATCATAAACACGGTGGTCGCCACCGGTCGGCGGAACGGATTTTGAAACTTGTTGACGTTTTCGATAAACGGCACGATCAGCAAACCGAGGGGAACCGCTGCCATCATCAAAACGCCGAGCAGCTTATTCGGCACCGATCGCAAAATTTGGAAAACGGGGTAGAAATACCATTCGGGCAAAATTTCGAGCGGCGTGGCAAACGGATCCGCCGGTTCGCCAATCATCGCCGGATCTAGCACCGCCAGACCGACAACGCAGGCAATGGTTCCCAAGATCACCACCGGGAAGACGTAGAGCAAGTCATTGGGCCAGGCGGGTTCGCCGTAGTAGTTGTGACCCATTCCCTTGGCGAGTTTGGCTCTCAGTTTGGGATCGCTGAGATCCGGTTTTTTCAAGATACTCATAGTTCGCGTGTTCTCCTGTTAGAAGACGATCTCATTGTTTGAAACGCGATCGCGCTTTACAACGGACCGGAAATTCCCTGCTTGCGGATCATCAAGAAGTGCAGCAGCATAAATACTGCAATCAACCAAGGCAAAACAAAGGTGTGCAAGCTGTAAAAACGAGTCAGCGTTGCTTGTCCCACGCTGGTACCGCCGCGCATCAGTTCGACGATGGTCGAACCCACCACGGGGATGGCTTCGGGGACGCCAGAGACGATTTTCACAGCCCAGTAGCCGATTTGATCCCAAGGCAGAGAGTATCCCGTCACGCCAAAGGACACCGTCAGCACGGCTAAAACCACGCCAGTTACCCAGGTCAGCTCGCGGGGCTTTTTAAACCCGCCGGTCAGGTAAACCCGGAAGACGTGTAAAATCATCATCAAAACCATCATGCTGGCAGACCACCGATGGATCGAGCGAATCAGCCAACCGAAGTTGACTTCGGTCATGATGTATTGCACCGACGAAAAAGCTTCGGTCACCGTCGGCTTATAATAAAACGTCATGGCAAATCCAGTGGCAAACTGGATTAAAAAACAAACCAGGGTAATGCCGCCCAAGCAATAGAAAATGTTGACGTGAGGCGGGACGTATTTGCTGGTAATGTCGTCGGAAATCGCCTGAACTTCCAGACGTTCGTCAAACCAGTCGTACAGTTGGCTCATCGAGCAAGTATTCCTAACTCACTTCTGTTGTTTTGGATTGCGTGACATTCTGCTAGCACGGACGCCAGGCGTACAACGCGCTTTGCATTTCCCGAGCGATCGAGTCTGACCGAGGGCGTATAACATTCCCGAGTTCCCGGTCGATCCGATCTACGGGCATTGGCTTAACGTCTGCGTGATGCCCCACCGCAGACGGAATCTATTCTAAAAACTGTAACATAGGAACCCCGATCCGTGCCGGGATCGCCGGACTCGTTTGGGCGATCGCCTGGGGGGAGTCCGGGCAAAATGGGTTGAATTTTGTCACACTAATAGAACGGCAACCGATCTAGGAGGACAGAAGGTTAGATCGTGTATAAACGAGTGTTACGGGTTGGGCTATTAGTAATCCTACAATTGGTCGTCAGTTTTGGCGTGCTGGTTTCGCCCGCTTCGGCGTTGAGTAGCGAGCAAAAATTAGTGGCTCAAGCTTGGCGAATTGTCAATCGATCCTATGTCGATAGCAGCTTTAACGGCGAAAATTGGTGGTTCGTGCGTCAGAAGGCACTCAAACAGCCTTTAAGAACCCGCGAAGATGCTTATGATGCCATTGACAATATGCTCGATCGCCTCGACGATCCGTTTACTCGGCTGCTGCGACCGGATCGCTATCGGACGCTCCAAGTCACCACGTCTGGCGAACTGACGGGAGTGGGATTGCAAATTGCTATCGACGAGGAAACCCGCGATTTAAAGGTCGTCGCGCCAATTGCGGGATCGCCTGCGGATGAAGCGGGAGTGCAACCGCAAGATCGGATTTTGAAAATTGACGGGATTTCGACTAAAAATCTCAGCCTGGAGGACGCCGCTAACCGAATGCGCGGGCCGATTGGAACTCGCGTTACCCTGACCGTCGAACGCATGGATACCGAGGAGATTGAAGACATTCGGCTCAAACGCGATCGCATTGCGATCAATCCCGTTTCGACTCAATTGGATCGCTCGGTGAGTCCCCCCATCGGCTATATCCGCCTAAATCAATTTAACGCCAACGCGATCGAAGAAACCCAAAACGCGATCGCCCGTCTGGAAGAACAAGGAGCCGATCGCTACATCCTCGACCTGCGCAGCAATCCCGGCGGCTTATTTCAAGCGGGAATTGGCATCGCGCGCCTGTGGCTCGACGAAGGCACGATTGTATATGCGGTCAACCGCCAAGGGGTATTTAGCAGCTTCGACGCGACCCGCAACGCCTTAACCGACGATCCCCTCGCAGTATTGGTCAATCGCGGCACGGCGAGCGCCAGCGAAATCTTAGCCGGTGCCTTGCAAGATAACGATCGCGCCACCATTATCGGCGAACGCACCTTTGGCAAAGGCTTGATTCAATCGGTATTCGATCTCGACGAGGGTGCCGGACTGGCGGTGACGGTTGCCAAATACGAAACCCCCAACCACACCGATATCAACAAACACGGGATCGAACCGGATCTCGTGGTGGAGCAAAAACCGATTCGGCGCGATCGCATCGGCACCCCCGACGATTTGCAATACCAAGCGGCGATCGAGACCCTAACCGATAATACCGCGATCGCCGAGGCTGCCTAGAATCCCATTTGCCGTAGGGGTGGTTCTCGAACCGCCCTGACCATGATGCGCGCCTTGCTAGGGAGCGGGAGAAACACCGTTCGTCGTAAACGCTTTAGCGTTTTCCCCCTAGAGAGATGGAGAGCGAGAGAACCATATTTGTAGGGAAGGGTTTGGTTTCCAAACCCCTACATTGGGATTTTTATCTCCCTATCTCAAACTACTCCCACTCAATCGTTCCCGGCGGTTTCGAGGTGATGTCGTAAACCACCCGATTGACGCCGCGAACCTCATTCACAATCCGATTGGACACGACTTCGAGGAAATCGTACGGAACCCGCGACCAATCCGCCGTCATCCCATCTTCGCTCGACACCAACCGCAATACGATCGGATAGGCATAAGTCCGCTTGTCTCCCATGACGCCAACACTGCGCACCGGGAGCAACACCGCAAACGCCTGCCAAAAGTGATGGTACATTCCTTGACGCTTGATTTCCTCGCGCACGACGTGATCGGCATCCCGCAGGATATTCAGCCGCTCCGCCGTCACGTCCCCTAAAATCCGAATCGCCAGTCCCGGACCGGGGAACGGATGGCGGTTGACGATTTCTTCGGGTAAGCCAATCGAGCGTCCGACTTTGCGAACTTCGTCTTTAAACAGCTTGCGCAGGGGTTCGACCAACTTAAACCGCAGGTCTTTGGGCAATCCGCCGACGTTGTGGTGGCTTTTAATTTTGACGGCGACCCGTTCTCCGGTTTTGGGATCGATATTGGTATCGGCTGATTCGATCACGTCGGGATAGAGCGTCCCTTGCGCCAGATAGTCGAACGGTCCGAGGCGTCGGGATTCTTCCTCAAACACCTGAATAAACTCGTGTCCGACCCGGCGGCGTTTTTCTTCGGGATCGCTGACCCCCTCCAGTTTTGCCAAAAAGCGATCGCGCGCGTTGACGTACGCTACGGGAATGTGGAATTGCTCTTGAAACAGCTTCACCAACCGTTCGGGTTCGTACTTGCGCATGAATCCCTGATCGATGAACATGCACGTGAGGCGATCGCCGATCGCTTTGTGGAGTAAAAAGGCGAGGGTAGACGAATCGACGCCCCCCGAGAGTGCCAATAACACTCGCTTGTCGTCCACTTGCGCGCGGATTTCTCGCACCGCTTCCTCTACAAACGCTTCCGCCGTCCAAGTGGGTTCGCAATCGCAAATGTGATAGACGAAATTGCGAATCAGCGCCAACCCGCCTTCGGAGTGAACGACCTCGGGATGGAATTGCACGCCGTAGAGTTTGCGATCGTGATCGGCGATCGCCGCGCAAGGGGTATTCTCGGTATGTGCCAGCAACTCGAATCCGTCTGGTAAGTGGGTGACAGAATCGCCGTGGCTCATCCACATGGTCGTCCCATCCTCGACGTTGGTCAGCAGGTCGGTGGGATCGTCGATAAACAGCGAGGCTTTGCCGTATTCGGCGCGTTTTGCCCGTTCGACTTCGCCGCCGAGTTGTTTGACCATCAACTGCATCCCGTAGCACACGCCTAAAACGGGAATACCGAGTTGCCAAATTTCGGGATCGCACGCTGGCGCGCCTTCGTCGTACACCGATCCCGGTCCGCCGGAGAAAATAATCCCTTGCGGTTGAATTTCGCGCAGGCGAGCCGCACTGGTGCGATAGGACAGAACTTCAGAATACACCTGGGTTTCGCGGATCCGGCGGGCGATCAGTTCCGAATATTGGGAACCGAAATCTAGGATTGCGATGGTTTGACGTGCGTTGGGTCGAATTGGGGCGGTGAGGGGAGATTGTTGGGATTGTTGCGTTGGGGTTGAAAGTGTCACGGATCTCTTGACTGTGGAAGGACTAATAGACGATTTCGATAACAGTCAATCGCACCCCTTTTTTTAGGTTGCGATTGGAGGAAATTCATTATAGTATCATTGCCCGAAGCATTCTTAGATTAGCAAATTTGGCGGAGTAAAGCCGAGCCAATTTCACTGCGAACGATAATCCGACGCTGGCGATCGAATAATACCGAACCGACTTCAACGGTGGCATCGCCGTGTTTGCGGATATACTCGCCACAGCGACGATCGATGTCACGGGCGATCGCCCCATAAACGCGATCGACCCATTGACTCGACTCCTGGCGATCGATCGCCCGCAATTGTTTCAGCGCCTCCTCGGTGGTGGAACTGGCGAAGATGGCTTGCAACGCTGGCGTCGGTAAGCCGAGATTGGCACAGTGCGCCGTTAAAATCTCCAAGCGACCGTCGGCGAGGTGGTGGTGGGTGTGGAAAATGCCGCCAGCAAGTTTGATCGCTTTGCCGTGATAGCCAAATAATACGATTGACTTGACATTTTGCGCTCCGGCTGCTACTAATAACGACCCGATCCAGTTGGCTGTCTTCACCAATCGTCCCGAATCGATGCCCATTTGGCGCGCGAGATCCAAGCCATTTTCCCCGATGCAAAACACCAGAGTGTCGAACTGCTCGGCTTTCTGTTGCAATTGCGCCTGACACTCGTCCAGTTGACCCGGCGCGCTCAGGGGTTGGGCGATTCCGGTGGTTCCCAGCAACGACAGACCTTCAACGATTCCAAACGCTTCGTTGGAGGTGCGGCGAGCGAGCTGGCGACCTTGGGGTAAAATAATTGTCACGGCGATCGCCTCGTTTGGGGGCAACCATTGGGTTAAATGCTCCAACAACAACCGTCGCGCGTAGCCGTAAATCGCCGGTTTGTCGTTATGCTGGTGTCGTCCGATGCCTTCGCCGCCTCGCAGTACAATGCGATCGCCCTCATGGTTCTCCCGGCGTTCGACCCATGCCCACACGGGGGTATTGCGAGTTAGATCTAGATTATCTCCCGGATCGCTACGGGCGATCGCCAATGCCATATTTTCGTTCAGCCGCGCCACCTGTTCGATGTCGATTTCGGCGGTTTCGGGGGGATCGAATAACTCCAGCGATACCGACGCCACGGAATTATCCTGGTATAACTGACGCAGTGCTGCCACCGCCGCAGCCGCCGCAAAAACGGGAAGCGTATAGCCCGCACGAGGAGAAGATGGAGTCATAGAATTTTAAACAGAGGAGCGATCGCGAAGATTTTCGCTATTCTTACTGAAAGAATGAAGGGGTTGCCCTCGTCGAACGGATCGACCGTCGAACTGATAGAAGACCATAAACGATGCTGCCAGTCCGAGTCGGGTTCGGTCAACTCGTCGAGTTGTCTGTCCGCGATTCGGATCCAACGAGCAGACTTGGGGACGCAGACTGTTGGGAGGAGTTGAACGCGCGTGAGTATTGTAGAACTATTTGATAAAGGCGGCGTGGCAATGTGGCCGCTGCTGCTGCTGTCTGTTTTAGCCGTGGGAACCATTTTCGAGCGGCTGTGGTTTTGGGCAAGAGTGCTGACCAAAGAAAAAGAAATCGTCAATCGCGTCTTAGAAGCCGCACGCTACGATTGGGACGTTGCCGAAGATTTGGCGAAAAAAGCCCGCAATCAACCGATTGGGCGGTTTCTGCACGCGCCGCTGCGGTTGCACCGTCCCGACCCGGAAGTGTTTCGCTTGGCGCTCGAATCCGCTGCGGACGAGGAATTGGCAGATATGCGGCGGGGGGACAAAATTTTAGAAGCCATCATCGCCCTTGCCCCTTTGCTAGGATTGTTGGGAACGGTGCTCGGCTTGATCGGTTCGCTGGGGTCGATCAGTCTCGGCGACCTGGGAACGGCGTCTACTGCTGGCGTTACCCTGGGGATTGGCGAATCGCTGATCAGTACGGCGACGGGTCTGGTGGTGGCAATTGCCAGTTTGGCATTTTATCGCCTGTTTCAGGTGTTTTTGTTCAATCAGACCAAAGTCTTTCGCAAGGCGGGAAGCGAGTTAGAACTGCTCTATCGCCAGTATTGGCCGACCTTACCCGCACAAGCGAGCGAAGGCGAGAAACCGCCCATCGATCCCGGAACCGCGCCAACTCAGCCACCGATGGAAGCTCAGACCGTCACGCAGCATTCGACCGAAGCGCAGGGGGATGCCGATCGCTCGGATCCTGCAACATAATAGAAAGGCGCGATCGCCCCTACCCGTCATGTCTTGTCTGGTACCTTAATCTATGAAAATTCAGCTTGACTCCCTCTCCGACGACGTTCGGATCGAAATTCTGCCATTGATGGATGTGATTTTTTGCATCCTCACTTTCTTTATCCTGGGTGCGGTCGGTCTGACCCGCCAGCAAGCGATTAACCTGGATTTGCCCAAAGCCAGTACGGGGGAAGCGCAAATGCGGGAAATGCTGATCGTCAGCGTGGATCATTTCGGACAAACCTACGTGGAACAGCAACCCGTCACCCGCCAGCAGCTCTCGCGGATTTTGCGCAGCTACAACGAACAGAAGCCGCAAGGACTGATGGTGCTGTACGCTTCCAAGATGGCGAGTTACAACGACGTGGTGCAGGTGTTGGATTTACTGCGCGAGGTTGGCGGAAATCGCGTGGCGTTGGCGACGTTACCCGGTTCTGGCGAGGGTGGGAACAACTCGAACTCCTTTGAGAATTTCAACCCCTCCGACCCCAATGTTTCTCCCTATCCAGACCTTCCCTCGGCGAATCCAGGACAGCTATCGCCACCGGGACTTCCGCAAGATGGGGATGGCGTTCCGTCGAGTCCGAGTGGGGAGGCGGGGAATTCGCCTTAAATCGAGGGAGCGATCGCATTGGGGCAGGTTGGGACTGTATTATCCAGCCTTGTTGTTTTAGGATGGGGAGATAAGTAGGTGGGCTTAATTAACCTGAGTTCGGGTTAAGCTGAACGTAATTAAGCGTCAAATAAGAGAATGACTAAATTAACTGTCTCGCCTAAAGTGTAGCAAGAGCGCACTTTGGTAACGTTTAATTCACCCCACCTACTTAGGAGAATGTATTTAAAAATTCAACACTAAACATTCGCACAATCGAAACAGCAACTAAAATAGAAAACAATAAATTTTTACATAATATGAATAAACTCATACATTCACTTGCCAGCAATCCTATATTTCAAAATTTAGTTGCAGGTCTGATAGGCAGTGCAATTACTTTTAGTTGCTTGAAGTTGTTTAAGTATACTAAAGACTATTTTTATGCAAAAAAATTTTATTTTGGTGGAGTGTGGAATACAATATTTGAAGATAATGAAGGATTATTGAGAGTCAAGCGGTACGCGCCTGCTAAAATTATACAAAGAGGTCGAAATATATCAGGATATACTATTTTTGGAAAAGGAGAGGAGGCAAGGAAGTGGAATCTAGATGGAAGCATCATCGCAGATAGATTTTTAGTTGGCAGTTATAGTATTAGAAGTCGTTATGGCGAATATAGTATAGGATCGTTTTTTTTAGAAAGATCTACTACAGGACAAGAATTAGTTGGATATTGGTGTGGATACGATCCAATGATCGGCAACGTGAATTATGGAAACTATGTATTTTACAGGAAAGCAAATACGATGATTCAAACAAATATTCGACCTACATTAAAGGTTGATGTAGAAAAGATAAAAGAACTAGGGAATGAAATTTTTGGAGATGGCTATTTAGATAATTGGAATATTTTCAAAAGAGACCAAAATTCCTTAGATGACCATATATGTTTGGTTGCCACAAAAGACACCAATGTAATTGGCATGATTGATGTACGCATAATATATAGAAATATATTAGCCGATTTCAAAGATAAGGGCTTTGATTTACTTGAATTGGATAAAATTAAAAATGATAAAAAAGATTTTCCTGATGTTTTTTTGAATCTAATCATGGTCAACGAAAAATACAGAAGACGTGGAATTGGAACGTCTTTATATGCTAAAGCATTTCAAATATCATCAGAGATAAATATTGGAAGTATGTACGCAACTTGTTGGAAAGAAAGTCCAAATTCAGGAATTATTCCATTTTTAGAAAAGCAAGGGTGGAAATCAATTTCTTCAAAAAGTAAGTATTGGTATGAAGACAGCATAAAAAATAATTATAAATGTGCTCGATGTGGCACACCCTGCTTTTGTACAGCCGTACTAATGCATCTGGACATACAAGATCAGATAATCTTATGAGCGAATTTATAATTCGCTAGAACTATTGTCGGATAAAGGTTTCAGGACTTTGCTGTATCACCCAGCTTGGCAGGGACTCATCCAGCAGGGAAATGATTTTGGGCGGAAATTGCGTGGCGTTGGCGACATTGTTGTTTTAGGATGGGGAGAGGGCGATCGCCAGCTTAAAAATCGAGGAGGTCC
>CAYQUF010000037.1:29527-30949 GCA_964420595.1 uncultured bacterium | reverse complement strand
TCGTGTCTCAGGGGGAGTTGCACCCTTTACCGTACCGCTCAAGATAAAATTATTTTATCAGTTTTGGCGGTTGTGTTACCCTCCGGCTCCTTAACTCCCACCTGTATCGAGGTTGGGGGAATGCGTCGCTAATCCGTTCAAAATTTTACAAGCCAGGGCGATCGCCACTGCATCTTTGCTAGTACAATACTAGATCCGAAAATTTTCACCTCCCTCGACGTGCAACCTCGCGTCCGAAATGGGTGAGAACGGCACGAGTCGGCTCGGACCATAGCGAGACTGTCGAACTGATAGCCGCTGGTTGCACTTGCGCGTCTCGGGTTGAGCCGTTACGCCTTCTCCCTGAAATGTTTTTATTCTTTTGTTAATGTTCGGTTAACGGCACGATGCTTCACACTTCCATTCTTGTTGTCAATACCCGGTTGGGCACAATTTTATGAAACCTCAAAATCTACCGCCGCACGCCAGTTTCGGAGACTGCGCCTATCAAGCCATGCAAAAGCACTTCAACAAAGCCATCAAGTACGAGGCTGAGGTGCGCCAAGATGTCGATCCCGAACCGTTGCACCAAATGCGGGTGGGAATGAGACGGCTGCGGACGGCGTTGCGCGTGTTCGAGCCAGCGGTGGAAGTTCCGAAAGCCGCCAAGCAGAAAAAAATCGGTAAAATCGCCCGCGTGTTGGGAACCGTGCGGGATGCGGATGTCATGTCGTCCAACTTGCGCGATCGCTATTTACCCTCACTCAAAGGGAAAGAACGCAAGCGCTTGCAGAAAGTTATCGATCGCCTGGACAAACAGCGCTGTCGGGATTTTACCCAAATGGAAAATGTCCTGGAGCATTCGCGCTATCGCAAATTCAAACAAGGATTTGAGGCGTGGTTCGAAAACCCTCACTTTCGGGCGATCGCGGAAGTTCCCATTGCCGACGTTTTGCCCGATTTAATGCTTCCCCTCATCAGTCAACTCTTATTGCACCCCGGCTGGATGGTGGGAACGCACTGGGAAAATGGCAAACTGGTCGCCAACCCGATTGACTCGACCCAAGACCTCAACCATCTCCTCGAACGGGAGGGAACCGAACTGCACGAACTGCGCAAGCAAATGAAGCGGGTGCGCTATCAAAGCGAATTTTTCCTCGACTTCTACGATCCTCCCTATGCCGATTGCGTCCAGGAATTCAAGCAAATTCAAGATGTATTGGGCGAGTTACAAGATTGCTGGGTCATGAAAGAATTTCTCACCCTAGAACTCGAACAAGATTTAGAGAAAGCACTGCCCGCTCTTGCCGAACAATTCCAACAAGAACGCTTCCAATTGTGGCAACAATGGCAACCAATTCAACAACGCTATCTCGATGCGGCATTTCGCCAGTCGTTGCGCGTGCAAGTGAGTCATCCCACGATTACGACGCAAAAGCTCGA
>CAYQUF010000037.1:0-29427 GCA_964420595.1 uncultured bacterium | reverse complement strand
CGGGAATGCTCAACCCGTCAGTTTGAATTTCGATCGCGTCGGGTGCCTTGCACAGAGAGTCGTAGGGTGGGCAGGGTCGATCGATTCCCAATCGTACCGATCCATTAAAATTAACAATGCCCACCTTTCCAGACCCAGAGAGTCCGCTATCCGCGACCCTTTGTGTTCTTTGTGGTGAATTTTTGGAGATTAGCGCCTCTCCCAACCAGTGTCGTTTGTCATTCTACGATCGCGACAGGGTCGGCACCTCAGCTACTTTCTCGTGATAGCGATCGATAATCTTGCCAATCACGTCGGGAATGCTCAACCCGTCAGTTTGAATTTCGATCGCGTCGGGTGCCTTGCACAGTGGCGCTAGAACCCGAGTGCTATCCTTGCGATCGCGCTCTGCAATCGCCTGTTCGAGCCGATCCAAACTCATGACGTTCTGTCCCTGACGTTCGAGATCTTGCCGTCGCCGCCGCGCCCGTTCTCGTACCGATGCCGTCAGGAAAATCTTCAATTCTGCGTGAGGAAAAACGTGGGTTCCGATATCGCGACCTTCTGCCACCAAACCGCCGCGACTGCCGTAATTTTGCTGTTGCTGCACCAAAAACTGGCGTACCGCAGATTGCGCCGCCACAGTCGAAACATTCGAGGTCACCTCTCCCGTGCGGATGGCTTGGGTCACGTCCTCCCCGTTCACCTTGACTTGACACCCCGCTACCGCCTCGTCTTGGGTCGGTTGCAACTCCAACTGACAGCGACTCAGCACCTCAGCCACGGCGGGTTCGTCGTCGAGCGTCGCGCCTGCTTGCAACGCCAGCCAGGTCACCGCCCGATACATCGCCCCGGTATCGAGATAGAGCAGCCCTAAATTTCGAGCCACCTGACGCGCCACCGTCGATTTCCCCGCACCGGCGGGACCGTCAATGGCGATAATGGGTTGGCGGTTGTGCAACACGATATTGTCGATTAAGCGCGTCGAACCCATGCGAGCTGCCAGTGCCAGCAGCCCAGACGTTTCCACTTTCTTTAATGGCATCAAACTATCGGGATGAACTAATTCAACGTATTCGATCTGGAGTTCCGGGACGGATTCGAGTTCTGCCGCGATCGCCTCTAAAATCCCATCGCGAGTGCGATCGCCCCTCTCAAACCGAATCCGAGCCTGCCTCAAACTGCGATAGAGTGCTGCCGCCTTCTGTCTTTGCTCTGGCGTCAGATATTGATTGCGAGAACTCAGCGCCAGTCCGGACGGCTCGCGCACGATCGCCCCTGCTACAATCTCGACGGACAGGTTCAAATCTGCCACCAACCGCCGAATAATAGCGAGCTGCTGGGCGTCTTTCTGCCCGAAATACGCGCGATCGGGCTGTACCAAATTGAGTAATTTCGTCACCACCGTCGCCACCCCCTGAAAGTGACCCGGACGGGTGCGACCGCACAACACGGCAGTCATCTCCGGTGGCGGGACTACCTGCGTGAGTGCTTCGGTTCCTTGCGCCCCATCGGGATACATTTGGGCGACATCCGGTACAAACAGGGCATCGACCCCCAATTGCTCGCACAACTGGCGATCGCGCTCTAGCGTACGCGGATAGCGGTCTAAATCTTCGTTCGGTCCGAATTGGAGGGGATTGACGAAAATACTGACCGCAACTCGGTCATTTTCCCGACAAGCTTGTCGAATCAAGCTCAGATGTCCCTCGTGCAACGCCCCCATTGTCGGGACGAAGCCCAGCTCCTCTCCCGACCGATGCAACCCTAAATAGCAACGCAGCGCGGCAACGGTAGTCAGCAGGCGCACGGCTCTCCCAGCGTTTATGATAACTCCAGCCTGTTAGTTTAACGTTAAAACCCCTCAATCGGGTAGATGCCCCCTGACGAACTGGGTAACGCTGGTGCAAGGTCGCGCCCGCAACGGGATCGAGAGCGGGATACAGGGCGCGGGACTCAATCCCTATCGCCTCGGCGATCCCAAGACTTCCAACTCTACTGGCGCGACTCCCGTTTGCAGCATCCCGAGCAAGCGAGCGGATTCAACGGAGAGATCGATAATGCGGTTGTGCAGGTAAGGACCGCGATCGTTAATGCGCACCACCACCACGCGACCGTTATCGAGATTGGTCACCCGCACGCGAGTGCCAAAGGGTAAGTTGCGATGGGCGGCGGTTAAGGCATATTGGTTGTAAATTTCACCACTGGCGCTGCGATTGCCGTGAAAACCCGGTCCGTACCAGGAGGCCCACCCTTCCAGGCGCATCAGAACCGAGACGCCCGATTTGGGTTTGGGGCGCGGCTTGCCCGGAATTTCCGACAGCGGCGGCGCGTTCCCCAGTTGGCGGCGCAATCGATTGGTTGCCTGTAGGGTATCTTCGGCGGGATCGCCGGTCGATTCGGGCAACAGCGTGTCAGCGTTCATCTCGACCAACTCTTGTCCGTCGGCGTAGATGATATAGCGCTGGCGCTCCTCGTTCCATCGTGCTTTAATTTGTTCGGCATCGACGCGATCGCGCTGGAGTTGGTTGATCCGAGCGGCAACCGCCGTGGCACGCCAGACGGGTTCGTCCCGTTCGGGGGTCTCGTCGATGCCAACGCTGTTGGGTGCCTCGCTGTCCCCTTTTTCGTCGGGTTCGAGCGGTTCTCCCACTTTGGTTTCGCTGAGGGCAAACGTGGCTTCGACTTCGACCACCTCTGGGTCAACTTCATCCCCCCGAAACGTCAAAATTGGAATGTTACGCACGTAAAGCGTTGCGGCTGTCCGTCCGTCGAGTTCGTGGGGTTGGATCTTGGCGATCGCATCTCGATCGGAATCGAGGGTATCTTGCGATTGATACTCCCCCACTTTCATCACGTCGCTCGGTTCGTCAAAGGCGGCATCGCGACTCCGGGCAACTCCGGAAGGCTCACCTTGCGATTCGGGCGATGGATCCGCCTCCCAAGGGCGATCTCCGTTTTCAGTTTGTCCGGCTTGACTGGACGGAACCGTGCCCAAACCGGCGATTAGCATTGCGGCGGTTAAACCGCTCCAAAGTTGATGTTTCATCATAGGTTTCCCACTAAATACCCCATTCGCTTCTGAATTTGGATTGGGGAGGAAAGCCGAGATCGAATCTCGCTCTCCCAGAACCATCGTGTCGAAACTCGAAATGGAAATACAAGTCGGCGTGTGGGAGGAAATCCCACCCCCGCAATAACTCATACTCGTTTCGAGTTTAACTTTACAGGTGGAACTGCAATAGAGTATCACGAACTTTTAGGGTTGGGGATCGGTATCCCTGTAAAATTTTCAGCATTTTTAAGATGACTTTAAATTTGGATCGACACGAAAAGCCAGGACGGGCAAGCGTTTAACTGGTTTACACTTCGATATAAAGGTTTACAAAATATTTACATTGACAAGTTATCCAGTATTTTATAATAAAAAGTTCTTATCAAAACGCCGGGTCAATTCAGCCAGTCCGAGCATCAGGAACATCTATCTTCAGTAGGAAATCGCCGAGAATCGAGTCATGGATTATCGAGACGCAGGAGTCGATATTGAGGCGGGTCGCGCCTTTGTCAACACCATTCGCCAACTCGTCGAGCGGACTCACCGCCCGGAAGTTTTAGGCGGATTGGGAGGATTTGGCGGGTGCTTTCAACTGCCGAGCGGCTATCGCGAACCCGTATTAATTTCGGGAACCGACGGCGTCGGAACGAAGCTGAAACTGGCGCACGCTCTGGATCGCCACGACACGGTCGGGATCGATTTAGTCGCCATGTGCGTCAACGATATCCTGACCTCGGGAGCCGAACCGCTCTTTTTTCTGGATTATCTTGCCACCGGAGCGTTAAATTCCGAGCAACTGAGCCAAGTCGTCGCCGGAATTTCCGAAGGCTGCACCGAAGCCGGTTGCGCCCTGTTGGGTGGAGAAACCGCAGAAATGCCCGGATTCTATCAACCGGGGGAGTACGACTTAGCGGGTTTTTGCGTGGGAATTGCCGAAAAAAGCCAAATTTTGGACGGGTCGCGCGTGGAGGTGGGCAATGCGGTTATCGGACTGGCGAGCAGTGGCGTTCACAGCAACGGCTATAGTTTGGCGCGCAAAATCGTCAGCGATGGCGGCTGGCAATGGTCGGACGCGCCGGATGGGTTAGGGGGAAAGACGTTAGGGGACGTGCTGCTGAGTCCGACGCGCATTTACGTCAAACCCGTGTTGGACGCGATTCGCAGCGACTTAGACATACGCGGGATGGCTCATATTACGGGCGGCGGATTGCCGGAAAATCTGCCCCGGTGTTTGGGGGACGCACAGGCGATCGCCTTGGATCCCAGCCGCTGGTCGGTACCGCCGGTGTTTGAGTGGCTGTCAAAGGCGGGAAACGTGCAACCTGCGGAGATGTTTAAGACGTTTAATATGGGGATTGGCTTTGCCCTCATCGTTCCCCTCGAACACGCCGATCGCGCGGTGCAGTGGTTTCGAGATCGGCAACTGGCAGCATTTCAAATGGGCGAGGTCGTTCCCGGACGCGCAGAGGTGACGGGATTGCCCGATTAATCCAATTCGCCCATGGCTCGACCTGCCAACCACCCCGTCGTCCAGGCACTTTGGAAGTTAAAGCCTCCGGTCACGCCGTCGATATCGAGAATTTCTCCGGCAAAGTAGAGGTGGGGGCAGCACTTGCTTTCGATGGTTTTGAAATTAATGGTTTTGACAGAGACGCCGCCACAGGTGACGAATTCCTCTTTAAAGACCCCTTTCCCGACAACGCGGTACTCTCCTCGCGTCAGTTGGAGCACTAACTGGGCAATCGCCTGCTTGGAAATTTCCGCCCAGCGGGTTTGAGGGTCGATCTCGCCGCGATGTAGGAGATAGTGCCACAGGCGTTTGGGCAGAGAAAAGGGCGAAAATGAACCGTTCGCGCAGCGTGTCCCGTAGGGACGTATCGACCGTTTGGGAGATTGGGCTTTGGCGGCTTGCAACTGCCCTCTGACGTCATCGAAGCGTTCTTGAGGGTGCCAGTTCAGGCGAAGGTTGGCGTTATAGCGGCGTTCGCGTAGCGTGTCCCGTAGGGACGTATCGCGCCAAAAAATCCCGCCGCTCCCCCGCCGATAACGAGGATATCTAGAGTCATCCCCCCATTTCCTCAAACCCCATCATCCGACAGTCGCGCAACCACAGCCGAACGGCTTTCGCGATCGCCCCGTGACTGCTATCTCTAGGCGGGGTCATAATGCCGTTTCCCGCCTCCGTGCGCGAATACATCATCGCTAGCCGCCAACCGTCCGGCGTGCGAGCCAGAAACAGCCAGTGAAATTGCTGCAATTCGCTCATGCGATCGCGCGTATAGACTCGTTCGAGGGTGGTCACAAACACCTGGTGCAAATCCTCGAACTCTGGGGAATCCGGGATCGAAGAAATCGAGGCAGAGCGACTAGCACCCAACGGTAGCGGCTCGAACTCCACTCGTCCCGCCCGCACGATATAAGTCGAGCGAGTATCCAGTTCCATTTCGATCGCCGATCGCGAGCGGCGAATCACCCGATTGGCGTAACCGGGTAAATCTTCAACCAATTGGGCAATGGTCGGTTCGAGATCGACCGTACAACCCGGTTGCTGGCTGAGTCGGAGCAACGGGGGTTCGGACTCGGCGGCCACGCCAACCTCGTTCGCGTAGCGTGTCCCGTAGGGACGTATCGCCCCGATAACCGCCAGAGCGATCGAAAGGGCGATCGCTCCCACGCGCCCCATCACGGTCGTTCGCGTAGCGTGTCCCGTAGGGACGTATCGCTCTCCCCTCGACGGTAGGGATCGGGTCGAGCATCGACAACAGCCGATGGGGGGGGACCTGCCGGTCGCTCGAACGTCTCGTACGCCGCCCGCGAAATCCGCCGAATGGCATCGTAAGCGCGTTGGTCGTTGTGGGGTCGCTCGATTAACACGGTGGCGATATAACGCTTGCCATTGGGCAGGTCGATCAGTCCCACGTCAGCCAGCACCGATCCGAGATTCCCCGTTTTGTGGGCAATTTTGGCACCCTTGCCCAACCCCTGCGGCAACAGGTCATCGTTCCACGTCGCTTGCATGATATCGAGCAGGCGATCGCGCGATCGTAGCGAAATCAACTCTCCCTGGCTCACCATTGCCAGCAACTTCGCCATTTCTTTGGGCGTGGTGGTATTCGTGCCCTCCAAATCGGGCAGGGGATTGCGCAAGGCAGTGGCGTGCAAGCCCCAGGTTTGAAACTTTTGATTGAGAACCTCGATCCCGCCGAGGCGATCGATCAGCATATTCGTCGCCGTATTGTCGCTGGCTACAATGGTTTGCCGTGCCGTTTCCAATGCCGTGTATTCGGTACCGGGTTCGGCGTACTGCATCTGTCCCGATCCCTCGGCAATGTGTTCTTCCTCCATCGTCAGGGTTTCGTTCAAGCGAATTTTGCCCTCATCCACCGCTTGAAAGAATGCCACCAGAATCGGCACCTTGATGGTACTGGCTGCCGCGATCGCCGTATCGCCATTGATATCCAAATACGCCCCCGTATCGAGATCGAACACAAACACGGCGGGGATCAATTCTGGCGACTCATTGGCGATCGCCTCGACGCTCGTTTTCAACTGGCTCAATTCCTGCCTGAGCTGCAAAACGGCATTGGGGGAAACCCGCGATCGCGCCGTCGCAGTCGATTGGGCGTCCGCCGGAGTCCGCGAGAGCGAATCAGACGCCGGATTGCTCAGAGAAAGTACCGTTCCGGCGATCGCGCTCATGCCGATCCCCAAAATTAACAACCGCATGGCATAGACCAACGGCGACAGGAATCGCTTCTGGGGGCGACGGGCGGGTTTAGGGCGTCCTTCCCGACGCCCTCGGGTGCGGCGTGCGGTTTTAGCCGGTGGAGGCGGCGATCCTGGAGCGGGTTTGCGTTTTTTCCCTTTTGGCTGTCCTCGTTGGGACGGACGACTGGCAGCAGAGGGAGGGCGCGATTCCTTGCGACGGCGATCCGAGGCCTGAGGCGAATTTGCCCCCACCGTTCGCAACCGTTGCAACTCAGCCGAACGAGACGGCGATCCCGATGATTGGCGCTGCACGGGCAATCGCGTCACGTTATTGCCCGCATTCCCCCGTCTGCCTCGGGATTCGCTACCCGGCGATCGTCGCGTCGTACGAGTCGGGCGACGGTTGGCACTCGGAGTATGGCGCCCTCGGAAGCGGCGCAATCGAGAAACTTTAGGCAAATCGCCGGAGTGTAACATAAATAAACCGTGCCGAGAGACAGAAGAAACGAGAACGATCGACAAGGCGACGCAACGCCACCGCCCGACCGAATACAATCTTTACGCTTCGTCGGATTGTAGAGAGTCGCCAGGCGAGTTTAGGGGATCGCCAACGGTCGGAGACTGGGAGAGTGCCCATTCCACCTGTCGGAGAATCCCCCTGAGCATGGCAACCTCGGTGTCAGACGGACGAGCGCGGCTGTAGAGTCGCCGAAATTTCTCCATGCGACTGGCAGCCGTGTGCGGGTAGAGATATCCAATGTTAAGCAATACCTGCTCTAAATGCTGGTAATATCCCTCCAACCGCTCCATCGGCGCTTCCGGATCTGGCGGTGGTGGCAGTGCATCCACCCTGGCGACCGGAGGCTGGGTGAAGGCAGCAAACAGTTCGTAGCAGCAAATGCCGACAGACTGCGCTAAATTGAGCGAGGGATAGGCATCTGAGGAAGGAATGCGGACGAAACGCTGGGCATAGTTTAACTCCTCATTGCTCAATCCTCGATCTTCGGGACCGAAAATTAGGGCGGCGGGGGTTTCGAGCAACCAGGGAAGGGCAACGCGCGGCGGTTCGAGGACAGCACAGAGCGATCGCGCCCGAGCTGTGGTGGCAATGGCTCGCTGACATCCCGCTAGCGCCTCCGGGAGCGTATCGACGCAAGTGGCACGGGCGAGAATATCTTTAGCGTGAACTGCCATGTGTTGCGCGTCGCGACTGAGGGGATCGCAGTGGGGAGACACCAGGATCAAGCAATGCAATCCCATATTTTTCATCACTCGCGCGATCGCGCCGACATTGCGATCGCCCGCCGGTTCGACCAACACGATCCGAATCCGATCGAGTGCCCAATCTGCCATTCCCCTTCAAACCCCTGTCGCTGTTTAAAATCGAACTAACCCGCTTAGGCTCAACCTACCATGGCACGCCAACGCTCGAAATCCAATCTCCCCACCAAAATTTGTCCGGTCTGCCAGCGTCCGTTTGCCTGGCGCAAAAAATGGGCGAATTGCTGGGAAGAGGTAAAGTATTGCTCGAAACGATGTCAGGGCAATCGGCAAGGGGCAATCAAGCAATCAAGTCACCGATCCTAGAGTGGAGGGTGTTGGGGGGCAATGCATCTCCCCATCCCTCAATATGCCAATCCTCCACCTGTCCCAGACGGGCACGCCGCCAATGGAGCGAATGCGGTACCATAGGGTTTCGAATTTGGTACGATCCACCTCGGGCAGTTGCACCGAGTTTTGAATCGAGGAGGCTGAATGGAATTGGGGATCGACCTCAAGAGCCAGAACGTTCAAAATCGCGTTCGCGAAGTCGGGATTAATCCCAATTACTGGTATCCCGTCAGTTGGGCGGACAAGCTCAAACCTGGCGAGATTCGTCCGGTCATGGTTTGGAAACACGCGATCGCCCTGTTTCGCGATGCTGACGGTCGCTTAGGGGCAATTGAAGATGCGTGTCCCCACAAGGGGGTCGCCCTGCACAAAGGGCAAGTCGAGGGGGAAAACCTCCGCTGTCCCTATCACGGCTGGGCGTTTGACGATGAAGGTCGCTGCGTCGATATTCCCTACCTTCCCGAGGGTCAAAAGCTACCTCGTGCCTGCGCCCGCAGCTATCCGGTGCGCGAGCGCTACAATCTAATTTGGGTCTTTCCCGGCGATCGCGATCTAGCCGAGACCACCCCGCTGCCCGAGGTGCCGGAATTCGACGATCCCGATTGGGTGATGGTGCCGATTCCCGCCCACTTTCAGGCGCATTTTTCCATCTGTAACGAAAACACGATGGACGTGTTTCACGGCTACCTGCACAAGAACTTGCAGGGCTGGTTCGATCCGGTGCTGATCGACCTCAAAGAAGGCGACGGGGAAGTCAGTGCCGACTATCGGGTGTCCTATCAGGGCTGGATTACCAAGTTTTTGGGATTGAGCGATCGCGGCGATCGCGTCACGACCCGCACCATTTCCATTCGCTACCGCTACCCGCACTATCGTAGCTCCCTGGAAGGGATTTCCTCGATTTACTTAATGCGTTTGCCCGTGACCGAGACCGAAACCCGCTCGTTCTCGATGTTTTTCCTCAAGGTTCGCCTGCCTCAGAAACTGCTGCAACCGATTAAACCCCAGCTTTCTCAGTTCATTTGGCGGTTTTTATTCAAGCCGTTCCTCGACCAAGATATCGAGATGGTCGAAAGCGAACAGCGGACGTATTCCGCCAATCCCCAACGGCGTTACGTCGAAATTAATCCAGCAATTATTGCATTGCAGCGCGTTATCGTCCGGCAATACGAACAATTTGTGCAACAATCTGGTAGAGGCTCGATCGCCGAGCCTTCGCCCTCGAACGCCCATTCGCAAACGTCGGCGTCTGAGGCTGGGGCGATCGCCTCGAACCAAACCGAATTTACCCATTAATTCTGATTTTGACCGATGTTGCCTATTGTCCTATTCGCGGCAACTTTGCCATCCACGTTCCGACATTCGTTCGCGCCCATTCCCACCGTGGGAAGCAGGGATCGGGAGGCGCAAATTCGCCCCGATCGATCGCGCGATCGCTTCGTGTCGATCTTAAGTTGGTATTGTAGTCGCCCTGGATAGCCGCTATCGTAGCTAGGAAAATCGACTGACCGTTTGTCCACCCTAGGTCTATCGGCTACTTCGGAAAACAGGTGAGGGGAGTATACTGTGCAAGTTGTTAAAGAGTACGTCCAGCGTTGGTACGAAAGCGAACTCGATCCCGACGAGTACGTTTGTCACAACAAGCAAGGAAATTTATACGATATTGAAGAAGCTGCTACGGGCAAGCGGCAAACGGTACTGACGTTCTGTACCAACGACGTGTTGGGCTTAGTGCAAGATCCGGCGGTGAAACAAGCCGCCATTGATTCGATCGAACGCTACGGAACCTCGAACAGTTCGTGTTCGGTGCTCAGCGGACGCATCGACTTGCACCGCCAGCTCGAAGATGAAATTTCGGAATTCAAGCACCTGTCCCACACGCAGTTGTTTTTAAATGCCTGGATGGCGATGCAAGCCCTGATGGATGCGTTCTGTCACCTGGCGATCCCGGTTCCGGGCTTTCAACACACGCGAGAAACTCTGATTCTCACGGACGTGCTCAACCACGGTTGTATCGTGTCGGCGGTGGTTAATGCCGGGACGCGATCGGGGAAGGTGTTCGGTCACAGCCCTCGCGTCCGGGTGAAAGCCTATCGCCACTGCGACGTTAACGATCTGGCTCGGAAATTGCGCCGCTACGTCAAACCGGGCGATCGCGTCATGGTGGTCTCGGATGCGGTATTTTCCATGGACGGCGATATCGCTCCCCTCCCGGAGATGATCGAAGTCATGCAACCCTACCCGGACAGCGTGTTGGTCATGGACGAGGCACACGCCAGCGGGGCATTAGGAGCCACGGGACGCGGCATTTACGAGCATTTTGGCATTTCGCCCCAATCCGCGATCGACCGGGGGGTAGTGCCGCTGATCATGACCACGTTCTCCAAGTTTGCCGCGTCGGCGGGAGCAGCGATTAGCAGCCACGTTAGCGAACTCAAACCCCTGTTGAACGTGTCGCCGACTTCCATCGGTACGATTTCGCTGCCGCCACCGACCACCGCCGCCGCACTGGAGAGCATCCGCCAGGTACGCCAGCGTCCGGAGTTGGTGCAAACGTTGCAGGCGAATACCCGCTATTTGCGATCGCGCCTGGAGGAAAACGATTTCGCGGCGATTGGCGAAACCAACGTGGTGCCAGTACTGCTGCCGCCTGAAATCAATCCCAAATACTTCGCCCGCCATCTCATGGAAGAATACGGCATTTGGGTTTCGCCGATCTGGTTTATCGCCAAACCCCGGCTGCGGATCACGGCGAATGCCCTGCATACGAAAGAGGATATCGATCGCCTCATCGATGCGATGGTGGCAACGCGAGAGGTGTTCTACAAGCCCAAAACCCTGATTAGTGCAGGTTGAGTAGATAGGGGGATGGAGATGTAGGGGCGGTTCGCGAACCGCCCGTACCGGGGAATTGGTCTTCAAACCCTTCTCTACAATTGCCAAGCCTATCTCCCTCCCTCGCTCAAAAGCGTTCGTTTAGACCCGATCGATCCCCATGAGTCAAACCGCCATCCGATTCGCGATCGCTCCCGTTACCACCCCGGAGCAGATGGAGCAGTTCCTCGACGTTCCCGCACGGGTCTACGCCAACGATCCCAATTGGGTTCCCCCCTTGCGATCGAGCGTCGCCAAGAAATTTGCCCCCGACAATCCCTTTTTCCAATACGGGCGATTGCAGGCATTTGTAGCATTGGACTCGGATTCCCAACCCGTCGGACGCATCGTGGCGGCGGTGAACGATCGCCTAGTCGAAGCAGAAGGCAAACCGGTCGGATTGTTTGGCTTTTTCGAGTGTATCGACGACTTTGACATTGCCAACGGCTTGCTAGAGGCGGCGTGCGACTGGCTGCGCGATCGCGGTACGATCGAAGTTCGCGGTCCCATCGACCTGTCCACCCACAACGATTGCCTATTCTTGGTGGAAGGGTTCGACTCGCCGCCCATGGTAATGATGCCCTACAATCCCCCGCATTATCCCCAATTTATGGAACGGGCGGGTTGGGAAAAAGCCAAAGACGCCTACGCCTACGACTTTCCCCTCGACAAGCCGCTCCCGCCGGAATTCGAGAAAGCCCATCGCATCGCCTGCAAATCCGGCGTCACCTTTCGCCCCATCCGCACCCAAGGGGAAGGATTCGAGCAGGACGCCCGCAGCCTCTATCGCTTATTTACCACCGCTTTTTCCAATAACTGGAGTTCCACCCCTCGCAGCGAAACCGAATTTTTGGAAGAAGCCCGCGAAATGCAGGATCTCGTCGATCCCGATGTCTTCCCCATCGCCGAATACAATGGCGAAATGGTCGGCTTTTTTATGGGCTTTCCCGACTACAACATTCCACTGAAGCACGTTAATAGCAAACTCAACTGGTGGGGAATTATTAAATTTCTCTGGTATCGCCGCAAAATCAATCGCGGTCGGGTGATGGCAATCTGTTCCCTGCCGAAATATCGCCGGAAAATGGTACCGCTGGCGCTGATTTATCTAGGGATGCGCGGCGGTCAACTCAAGGGAAAACCTTATAAGCGAGCCGAACTGTCCTGGGTGTGGGAAGACAACCATCCCTCCCGCCGTCTCATTGAAGCCTCGGGCGGAAAATTGTTCAAAACGTATCGAATTTATCAGAAATCTCTGTCGCGATCGCCCTGAATTCAATCGCGCCACAACATTGCATTTAAAAAGTGAATTAAGAGAATTGCGATCGCCTGCTTCGTTCGGCTGGCTTGATAATCCCATCGATCGCGTCATCTGTACTTTGTTATTACAATTGCATTGCATAAACGCCCTCAAATTGCGCTCCCTCTGCCGAATTTGGGAAATTTTCGCAAAACTTGGTTAACATCAGTTGAGGGAAGCCAAGGAAGATTTATTTATGTCTGCAACCATTGCTCCCGAGCAAATCGATCGGATTGTCAGCAACCAGCACCACGATCCGTTCGAGGTCTTGGGATCTCATCCCGTCGAACGCAACGGTACCACCGAGTGGGTCGTGCGAGCGTACTTGCCCGACGCCGAAGCCGCCTGGGTCGTCCGTCCCGAAGAACGGACGGAATATCCGATGGATACCGTGCGTCACCCCCACTTCTTCGAGTGTCAGTTGCAAGCCGACGAATTGGTCAACTACCAACTGCGGGTCAAAGAAGGCGATCGCGAGCGGGTCTTCTACGACCCCTATGCCTTTCGCTCCCCGCTATTGAGCGAATTCGACATTCACTTATTCGGCGAAGGCAATCACCATCGCATCTACGAAAAACTCGGCGCGCACTTAACCGAAAACAAAGGCGTCAAAGGCGTCTACTTCGCCGTTTGGGCACCCAACGCCCGCAACGTCTCCATCGTCGGCAACCTCAACGATTGGGACGGACGCAAGCACCAGATGCAGAGAACCGGAAACGGCATCTGGCAGCTATTTATCCCCGAACTCAAACCCGGCGAAATCTACAAATACGAGATTAAAAACCCGCAAGGGCATATTTACCTCAAATCCGACCCCTACGGATTCGCCCAACAAGTGCGTCCCGACACCGCCTCCATCGTCGCCAACCTCGATACTTACGAATGGAGCGATCGCGAGTGGATGGAACGCCGCTGTCAGACCGAACCGCAAGAAGAAGCGATCTCGGTCTACGAAGTTCACCTCGGCTCTTGGCTGCACACCGGAGCCGAACATCCCCCCGAAACCGGCGAAGTCGTGCGAGTCTCGAAAAAACCGGAAGGACGGTTTCTCACCTATCGAGAACTCGCCGACAAACTCATCCCCTACGTCAAAGACATGGGATTCACCCATATCGAACTGCTCCCCGTCGCCGAACACCCCTTTGACGGATCTTGGGGATATCAAGTCGCCGGATACTTCGCCCCCACCTCCCGCTACGGCAGCCCCGAAGACTTAATGTACTTCATCGATCGCTGCCACCAAGAAAATCTCGGCGTCATCGTCGATTGGGTTCCCGGACACTTTCCCAAAGACAGTCACGGACTAGCTCAATTCGACGGCACCCACCTGTACGAACACGAAGATCCCCGCAAAGGCGAACACAAAGAATGGGGAACCTACGTTTTTGACTACGCGCGCAACGAAGTGCGCAACTTCCTCGTCTCCAACGCCCTATTCTGGTTCGACAAGTACCACATCGACGGGATTCGAGTCGATGCCGTCGCCTCGATGCTGTATCTCGACTACAACCGCGAAGACGGCGAGTGGGTTCCCAACCGCTACGGCGGAAACGAATACCTCGAAGCCGCCGACTTCCTGCGCCAGCTCAACTACTTAATCTTCGGCTACTACCCCGGCATCTTGTCCATTGCCGAAGAATCCACCGCTTGGCCGATGGTGTCCAGACCCACCTATTTAGGCGGTTTGGGCTTCAGCTTCAAGTGGAACATGGGCTGGATGCACGATATGCTCGACTATTTCAGCACCGATCCGCTCTATCGCAAGTACCACCAAAACCACGTTACCTTCAGCCTCGTCTACGCCTTCAACGAGAACTTCATGTTGGCGCTGTCTCACGACGAAGTGGTACACGGCAAAGGCAGCTTGCCCAACAAAATGCCGGGGGACGAATGGCAGAAATTCGCCAACCTGCGCTGTCTGTTCGCCTATATGTATACCCACCCCGGCAAGAAAACCTTGTTTATGGGGATGGAATTCGGGCAATTGAGCGAGTGGAACGCCTGGAACGATTTAGAGTGGGGTTTGCTGCAAAAAGAGCATCACTCGAAGCTGAAGCAATTCCTCACCGACCTGAATCGGCTGTATCGCAGCGAACGCGCCCTTTATACCGAAGACTTTTCCGATAAAGGGTTCGAGTGGATCGATTGCAACGATGCCGACAACAGCGTCGTGTCCTTCGTCCGCAAAGCCAAAGATTCCGACGAATTTATCGTCACCGTCTGTAACTTCGTGCCGCAACCGCAGTGGAACTACTGGGTTGGCGTCCCCGAACCCGGCTACTATCAAGAACTGCTCAACAGCGATGCCGAGTCTTACGGCGGCGGTAACATGGGCAACATGGGCGGTCAATGGACCCGCGAATGGTCGAATCCTCTTTGGCCCCACGCTTTAGACTTGTGCTTGCCCCCCCTTGGCGTGGTGATGTTGAAGCTGGATAAGAGCCAAGTTCGATAATTGCACTTAATTGCAAATGTACCTGCTCGCGGTACCGGGAGATGGATGCAACGAGGTAAAGATCGCCCATTTCCCATACCGTTCGCGGGACAAGATAATTTTGTAGAGCTTTGAGGTTAACTGTGACTGTAACGAGCCAAAAACCGAAATCTCGCATCAAGCTCATCGAAGACGAAACGCAACAACTCCTCGATTGGGCGCAACAAGTTCAAGATTCCGACGAGACAATTTTCAACAAAGCCAAAACCCTTGCCACCCGCTTGGGAGCGCACTACCGTTCCGACGGACTGACCGAAATCGGCTTTTGGGCACCGGAACTGGGTGCGGATATGTTCCAGCCCAAAAACATTTACCTGGAAGTGTTTACGCCGCTCGATCGCATCGATCCCCAATCCACCAACCAAAAAGTGCGCGTCCGCCGCGAACACCTATATCTCGAAAAACAGGGCGAATATTTCTGGGGCGTGTTTTCGGGGATTAAAGCCGGCACCAAAGACGAGTTCGGCTCGTTCTACTGGCTGTGCTATCTCGATATGGACAACGAGATCCGCACCATCGGCGACTGTCTCGCCTACTCGCTCCCCTATGGCGTCTACGCTCCGGCAGAAGTCTACGATTTCAATACTCTGCAACAGAGCCGAGGCGACCTCGACTATTTTGGATTGGGCAAAAATCCCGAATCGGACGAAGTTCGCGTCTCTCCCCCCGGTAATATTTTGCAGTTGCACGTCAACACCGCCACAAAAGATGGCAGTTTGGCGGGACTGACGCGGATGTATCGCCGCATTGCCGAGAAAATTAACAATAACGAACCGCTCACTCCCGAGGAGCAAAATTATATCGGTTACGATGCAGTGCAACTGCTGCCGATTGAGCCGACGGTGGAATATCGGGGCGAACACGAGTTCGGACACGGGTTCTTCATCTTCAACGATGACGATCTGCCTGAAATGGATCCCGAAGACGAAGATATCGACCACCACACCGACACGATTCGGGTGACCCTGAAGCGACCGGACACCCAAAACTGGGGCTACGACATCGTGATTTTCGGATCGTCGGCGACCAATCCGGCGGTGTTGGAAACCCTGCGTCCGGACGAGTTGGTCGAATTTATCTCGACGTTGCATAACTTTCCCACCAAGCCAATTCAGGTGGTGTACGATATTGTCTACGGACACGCCGACAACCAGGCGATCGACTTGCTCAACGGTCGTTTCCTGAAAGGACCGAATATGTACGGGCAGGACGTCAACCACCAAAACCCCACGGTGCGGGCGATCCTGCTGGAAATGCAGCGGCGCAAGAACAATACCGGTGCCGACGGGATTCGCGTGGACGGCGCGCAAGACTTTAAGTTCTTTAATCCCATGTCCGGTCGCGTCGAGTACGACGATACCTATCTCAAGGAGATGGGGGAAGTGCTGCAAGAAATCGGATCGCACCGGCGGCGGCTGTTTGCCATCTTTGAAGACGGACGACCTTGGCCCGCTGAAGGGTGGGAAGAAATTTCGACCTACCGCGATATCATCGAGTTCATGCCCGAGGCGTTCCAGTGGGGACCGCTGATTTTCGCTCACAATACGCCGACGGTGAAGAAGTTCTGGGATAAGAAATGGCGTCGGGTGTGCGAGGTGATGCAAGTCGGTGCCAACTGGATTACCGGATGCGGCAACCACGACACGCTGCGTCGGGGAACTCAGGTGGATCCGGAGCTGCAAATTAATTGGAATTTGGGGCAAACCCTGCCGGAAGTGTTAAATAATGCTTACGACAATCCGGCAATTACGATGATGGTGTATGGATTTAGTCCGGGGTTGCCGATGGACTTTATCAATTGCACCATGCGCGCGCCGTGGGGCTTTTTGCGCAATACGGACGATCGCTACGGGGTGAAGGTGGTCGCCGAGGAAGCCGGATTCTTGGATTGGCAGATCGAGCCGCAAACCTATGCCGAGACGGAGGCGTTCCCCCGATTGAAGCGGATGGGATTTAGCAAGCTTAGCGAGATCCGCCAGTTCATGCGCGGACTCTACGACGCGATCGAGGAAACGGATTACGACCTCGAAGAAGTGGCGCGGTTGTGTCAGCGCCATTTGGGCAGCGAATCAGAAACAGAGGAAGCTAAAGTTGAGGCCAGTCAGCGAAAATCGGCTTCGGAGCTGCAAAAACTCAACGTTCCCGACAAGTCGCCGATTCTGACGGAATTGGATGTGGGTCGTTTGAAGGAGTTTGCGCGGGCGTTTATGGAAGACGCCCACGAAATTTGCAATGTGTCGTTGCACGTGGATGCGCTGGATCCGTTGCAGGCGGAATATAATATTGCGTTACGCCATTTCCGCCACGCCCATCCCTGGCTGCACGAGAACCTGTCGGGAACCGATCGCTTTAATCGCGTCAGCGACGACGATCGTACCCTTTTCTACGGGGTGCGTACCGAACCGCATGACGAGGACGACGATCGCACGGACGACCCCAAACAAGTGGCGATGGTGGTTCACATGGGAGGCGATCCCACCAACATCACCCTGGGCGATTGGTTGCAGTTGGATCTCGACGAGTGGCAAGTGGCGATCGCTTCTCCCAGTGTAGAATTGGGCGACGATTTGCGATCGTTTGAGTTGAAAGATTCCCAAGCCGTCCTACTCGAACGCCGTTCGTAATCCATTTGTCGTAGGGGCGGTTCGCGAACTGTCCCTGTGCCATCTGGTTAGTCCAGCTCTCTCGACGTTTCTATTGTGCCAAGCTAACTTCTCTCGCTAGATTTTTTTTATAAACAGTCTCTAAATGTAGCGTAACGTTGACCTCATCGATCGCCCGCAAGTCGGTAAGCTGAGGAAGAACATCGCGCGAGGACAGAATTCAACCATGAACCCAACCAATCGCTCTGCATGGGAATCCGACGCGGACGAGGCGATTCGCGAACATACCCCAGACAGTCAGGTCTGGTTGAATATTCCCAATGGCAATTCATCCCCAACAGCGGATCGATCGCCCCAAAACCCTCGCGAGACTGGAGATCGTCCCTTCGCCGAAATTCAACGGTTGCGCAGACTGGTCGCTCAACTAATTCCCGCCGAAACCGCCATCGCCAGTTTGAATTGGCTGCGAGATCCCACGCCGATCGATCGCGCCGCTTCCCAGCAGACTTCGCCGGAGGTCACGACAACCGCCACGCGGGACTATCTGGATCGCCTCGCCACCCTGGAAGCAGGCTATACCGACACGTCAGACGCCACGGAGCGATCGCGCCTCGACCGACAACTGCGCCAACTGCGCGACGAAATCGAACTCAAACTCGCCAGCGTCGCAACCCTATTTGCCAGTATCGTCCATCCCACCGAATTCGCTCGCGACGGATTGACGGGATTGGTCGAGCAAATGAGCGATTCCGGATTGCGCACCGAAGCCAGAATGCACCTCGACGCGATCGTCCAGTCCCACCGCCAGATCGAAGGGCAAACCGTCACCGATCCCCTCAGCGATAGTGCCAAGGCGATCGTGGGAATGCTAATTGCAGCCGAACAGCGCCAGCGGGCGATCGAACAGTTGGTACTCGCCGACCGACGGGGGCGTCGTTGGAGCTTGGCGATCGCACTGACGTATATTAGCGCGATCGCGATAGTTGTAGGATGGTTTGTCCTGCGCGGCGACAGCGAGGCGATCGCTTCGGTTCCCCTTTCCCAACAGGAACTTCCCCCGATCGGGATTCCTCAGTCCGTGGTGGTGTGGAGTTGGTTGGGCAGTTTTGCCGCAATTTTGTATCGAGTCGCGTACCAGCCGATTGCCAGTCTCGGCGAAACCCTGAAGTGGTTGCTCGCCAGACCCCTGCAAGGTATTGTCCTCGGATCGGCGGTGTATTTGATTCTGACGGCAATTCTGGCAATTTTTGCCGGAACGCCCCTCGATGCCGAAACGCCCGTCATTCAGGCAAATACAGCCGATACAGCCGTTTTAGTGCTGTCGTTTTTCGTGGGTGCGAGCGATCGGTTGGCAATGGCGACTTTCGGGGCGATCGCGCGGCGCAATTCTCAATAGACGCAATTTTGGAGTCAATCTCGTGACCCTCGAACGGGCAATTCGGATCGCCTGGACGGTCGTTCGTACGGCGATTTTAACAGTGTTGTCGTGCCTATTTTTAGGCGGATTTTCTATTGCAAACGCCGCTTCGGTTAACGATCGCGACGATATCGCCGCGTTTGCCGATCGCTTTTTTAGCGAACAAATGGCAAAGCACCACATTCCGGGAGCGGTATTTGTCTTGGTGAAAGATGGCGAAATTGTCGTGTCTAAAGGGTACGGTTATGCCGATTTAGAGCGCAAAATTCCCGTCGATCCCGAGACCACTGGATTTCGGGTTGGCTCGGTGTCCAAACTGGTAACCGCAACCGCCGTAATGCAATTAGTCGAACGGGGAAAAGTCGAACTCGATGCTCCGGTGAATCGCTATTTGCAGCGGCTAAAAATTGACAATCCTTATGCCAAACCCGTGACGCTATCGCACTTACTCACGCACACGAGCGGGATGGACGAAAGCTTTATTGGCATTGCCGCAAAAGGGCGATCGCAGCGGTCGTCTCTCGAAGCGTATTTGCGCCACCATCTCCCACCGATCGCATTTGAACCGGGAACCATTTTGCGCTACAGCAATCACGGATTTGCCTTAGCGGGTTATACGGTGGAATCCGCGTCCAAAATGTCATTTTCAGAGTACGCGGATCGCCATATTTTTGCCCCCTTGCAAATGCACCACAGCAGCTTTCAGGTTTCGCCGCAGATTGCCAAACATTTAGCCACGGGATATCGCTATCGAGATGGAAACTATCGCCCCGTTCCGCCAATTTATACCAACGACGTTCCTTCGGGAGCGCTGAGTACGACGGCGACAGATATGGCACATTTCGCGATCGCCCACTTGCAGCAAGGTCGCTATCGAAACGCGCAAATTTTGCACCCCGACACCGCGCGTCAAATGCACCGCCAGCAGTTTACCCACCACCCTCGTTTACCGGGACAAGCGTATGGATTTTACGAGCGGTTTGAGAACGGCTTGCGGGCGATCGAACACGACGGTCACCTCACGGGATTCCGCAGTCGATTGTTTTTATTACCCGAACAGAATCTCGGGTTTTTCTTGTCCTATAACAAAGATGACAGCAGAATTCACGATCGCTTTATTCGCGAGTTTCTGGATCGCTACTACCCCGCACCCGCAGGCGATCGCGTTTCGGAATTACCAAATTTAGAGAATAGTGACAAGGTTGCAGATCGCAATTTTACCGGCGTCTATCGCTCCGTTCGCTATCCCCACGCTGGCGTCGATAAATTGGCAGCAGTTTTGCCCGGATCGCCTTTATTTGCACCGGAAATTCGCGTTAACAAGAATCGAGACGGCACGCTGGCGCTGAAAACCAATCGCTGGATTGAAGTGAAGCCGATGCTGTTTCAAAGTACGAGCGGCTCGCCTGCCATTTTTAAAGGCGTGAAATTCGATCGCATTGCCTTTGGCGAAAACACAGACGGTCGCGTGCGATATCTATTTATCGGCAAGCACGCCTTTCAACAGTTGGCATGGTTCGATCGCCCTCGATTTCATATCGCCGTATTTGCGATTTGTATTTGCGGATTTATTGCTAATTTGGTGTATCAGTTTAACGTTCGTCGTAGGGGCGAGTTATTCAAACTCAAGCCACTCGACAAACTCGATCGCAATTTTGCCGGAACCATTTGCTGCCTCGATCTCGGCTTTACCATTGCCTTCTCAACTCAAATCGCACTTGCCGATTTATCTCAATTTGCCTATGGCTTGCCACCGCTAACCGTCGCCCTGCTCGTACTTCCCCTTGTCGCCACAGCACTGACCTTCGGATGGTTCGTCCTATTAATCATTCGAGGAATCACAAACGCTCGCAACTGGAGTTGCCTCCACCTCAAACAATCTCTCTTTTATCTCGCCAATAGCCTCGTTTTTATCGGCTTTCTCTGGTTGCTCGACTATTGGAACCTGTTGGGGTTGCCGGGATAAATCTGCGATTCCGCGCTATGGTTTGGAACAAGACGAAAGCCAGTCCACCTGCCAACTTTGCCTCGCGGCTGACTTTCGGGTTCCGTAGCGGAGAATTCAATCCATGTCACCCTTTCAAGCTGAAATGGTCGGCACGGCATTATTGATTTTATTGGGAAACGGCGTCGTCGCCAATGTGGTGTTGCGGCACACCCAAGGTGCCAATTCCGGTTGGAATGTCATCACCTTGGGATGGGGAATGGCGGTCTTTGTTGCCGTTTTCGCCGTGGCGGCATTTAGTGGCGCGCACATCAACCCCGCCGTGACCGTAGGATTAGCCGTCGCCGGAAAATTTGCCTGGAGTAGCGTGCCAATTTACATTCTGGCGCAATTTGTCGGCGCGGCGATCGGGGCAATGCTGGTCTGGTTGTTCTACCAACCGCACCTTCGCGCCACCGAAGATCGCGATCGCAAGTTAGCCGTATTCTGTACCATACCCGCCATTCGCGATCGCCCCCATAATTTTCTCTCCGAAACCATCGGTACCTTCGTCTTGGTATTCGCCGTGCTGTATTTGGCGCAATCGGAAGTGGGATTGGGAGCGCTCGATTCGCTTCCGGTGGGATTGCTCGTCCTCGCCATCGGACTGTCGCTAGGCGGAACCACCGGATATGCCATCAATCCCGCTCGCGATCTCAGTCCCAGGCTGATGCACGCCCTGCTGCCGATTCCAGGAGGAAAGCGAGATAGCGATTGGGCGTATGCTTGGATTCCAGCCCTTGCGCCGCTGTTGGGCGGAATTCTAGCCGCCTTAGCCTATTTGGGATTCGGACAAGGTAGCATCAACCTCAGCTAATTATCAATGCATTGCTCTGCCCATTTCTCTATCGTTCCAGGGCAACACTTTTAACCAACACTGGAGTTAATGTTGTCATCGTCACGACACAATGGGGTTAGAGCTGACAAAGTTTCTCCCGATCCCCCCATCTCCATTTCCCGCTATCCTGAAAATTGCACTGTGTCGAATAGAAACGAATTCCATGCAACTGGGCGATCGCGCAACGGAGAATGTCAATTTAGACGGGCTAGTCCGACGGGCATCCGTCAGCCGCACTACGGGCGAAACCGACGTCCGCGTCAGTCTCAACCTCGACGGAACGGGTCAATGCAGTGCCGATACCGGCATTCCGTTTCTGGATCACATGCTCGACCAACTGTCCTCCCACGGATTAATCGATTTGGAGGTCAAGGCGACCGGCGATCTCGAAATTGACGACCACCACACCAACGAAGATGTCGGCATTACCTTGGGACAAGCCTTAGCCGAAGCCGTGGGCGATCGCAAGGGGATTCGCCGCTTCGGTCACTTTGTCGCTCCCCTGGACGAATCGCTGGTGCAGGTGGCGCTAGATCTCTCGGGAAGACCCCATCTCAGCTACGGCTTAAACATTCCCACCCAACGGGTCGGTACCTACGACACGCAACTGGTGCGCGAGTTTTTTGTCGCCGTGGTCAACCACAGTCAAATGACGCTGCACCTGCGCCAGTTAGACGGGATTAACTCCCACCACATCATCGAAGCGACGTTTAAAGCCTTCGCGCGATCGCTGCGGATGGCGCTGGAAATCGATCCCCGTCGGGCTCAAACCATTCCCAGTTCCAAAGGCGTGTTGTAACCCTCGCCCTCAGTTGGATTAAAACTCATCGAATAAAAACGCGGGCATCAACTTCATCGGGTTCAATCCTAATGCTTGGGGCGATCGCAACGGGACCTCAAACAGTCCCAAAATGTACTTCAACGGCGGTTGTCCGGCATGGCTCCCCGTCGATCCCATCGCGATCGCCACCCCGCAATAGCCGCCACTTTTATCGCATTGCTGCTCCCAAGTTCGGCGCGTGGCTTGGTAGAATCGCTCGTTGGGATCGAATTCGGCAAACAGTTGGAACGAACCGTCCGCCATCTGCAACAGTCCGAGTTCGAACTCCGCCTCGTAGTAACGATCCTCGCCGGGATTGAAGCACGCGCATTGGATTCCGCCTGCGGCTTTAATTCGGGCGATTGTTTCCTTCGCTTTCGGGCGCGTCGTTTGAATCACGAGCAGGGGCAGCGTCTTTTGGTTCGCCGCCGACGTCGCGGGCATCGACTCGGCATTCTCGCGCAGGAACGCGAAGTCTTCAGCCGGAATCGAATGGCGAAACGAGGTAATCGATCCCTCGGGAATTAAATCTTCAAACACCACCGGATGAGGGAGAGAACCTTGGCTCAAGGCAGCTTCTCCTTCGGGGAGCGGCGGCGCATCCGAGGTCATCTCGAACAATTCTGCGGCGAGTTGCGGCATGGTAGACACGGTCACGGGGATCGTCGAAGATTTCGACTTCGCCGCATCGGGACGCCGAATCCGGTAGCGATCGCTCGCCTCGGGCACGGTGTCGTCGATAAACTGATAGTGGTGGGCTTTGAGAAAGCGTTGCAGGGCATCGAGCGCCACCAACACCGCCTGCGATTCTTCTTCGTACAAAAACGATCGCAATCCTTCCAGGGGATGCAAGCTGCCAAACGTCGGCACGATCGCCTCCCAGGGTAACTCGGTTAAGTCGAAATCGAGGTCTTCCTCGTCTTCGTCTAAATCCTCGTCGCTATCGAAGGTGAGAAACAGGCAGTCTTGCCCTAAAAACGCATCCTCTAAATCTTCCATCGAGGTATTCGACAGCACCCGCTCGCGAAACCGCTTCAGCGACTCTAAAGACCGATACAGCAAAATGCCGTAGTCGAGTCCCAACATCCCCAGCACCGACACGTAGAGGGTTTGAATATCCCAACAATTGACCTCAATCGCCAGCACTTGATGGTCGCTGAGAAATTCCCAGGGCGCTTGCTGCCAGATCCCCCACGCCTGTTCTTCCAGTGCTTCGGCATATTGGGGTGGCGTTTGCGGCGGTTTGGCATTGACCGCATCCCGAAACGTTTCAAAAATATCGTCGATCAGGGGAAGTTCGGGGGCGTAATCGAGGTGAATGTCGAGATCTTGCAACACGCCCCGCAGGAAAAACAAAATTTCTCGATCCTTGACCACAATTTTCTGCGGTCGGGCAGGTCGAGCCGGACTGTGAGGATGTTCCATCGCCCGCAATAGGGTGCGCACGATCCCCTCGGGACCGGTGGCGGGGTTGACCATGTCCATGGCACGAACCACCCCTTCCGACCCATCTACCCAGAGAATGCAATCTCCCTTAGCTTCCGATTCGCCCTCAGATGAGGAGTTCGACTGAATCGGACGGCGATCGCCTTCCCAAACGTTGGGCAGTTGTTGTAAATTTTGCAGGCGGCGACAGATCGATTGAGGAAGAGAGGTCATAGGTTCGCACTGGTAGTAGATGACGGAACGCCCTGAAGCGAGGGTGGCTCGGAGCGCGCGTCCGGGATTACAGTATCCGGCTTATGCTGTCAGTTTATCAAGGCGGCGTAAAGTTTGAGGGGCTCGTTCCCCTCGGGGGAGGAGATCGGCAAGGGGGCGATCGCGGCGGATCGGGCTTGGGAAATTTTCATCGATTGAATTAGAGTGAGGGTAAGCTTCGAGCAGATAATCTCGATACAATAGACAGACAGGTTTAAGGGAATTGTATTCTCAGATCGCCCAAGGAGTTTAACAAACCGATGACACAAGCAACTCAAACTCAGCAACGGGGCATCCAAATGACCGATGCTGCCATCAAGCAAGTCAAATTCCTGTGCGAAAAGCACGATACGCAACTGTGCTTGCGCGTTGGCGTGCGCCAAGGGGGGTGTTCGGGGATGTCCTACATGATGGACTTTGTCGATGCCAGCCAAATTCAAGAGAAGGACGAAGTTTACGAGTACGACGGGTTCAAACTCGTCTGCGATCCCAAGAGCATCCTCTATCTCTATGGTTTGGTTCTCGACTTCAGCGATGAGTTGATTGGTGGCGGGTTTAAGTTTACCAATCCTAACGCTACCCAGACTTGTGGTTGCGGCAGTTCTTTCTCTGCCTAAGCTCGGTTTTTAAAACTGCTCCAATCGGGTGACAAGTGGCGATGCTTTCAATGGCTGCTTGTCACTTCTGTTTTATCCCCCTTCTGGTTGGTGAAGGGGGTTGAATTAATAAGTATTCTTGCTTAATTTGCGATGACTCAGAATGCCGAATCCACGTTTAATGAAGCGATCCAACGCTATCAAGCTGGAGAAAGCGCGAAAACGCTGATCCCCGTGTTTGAGAAGATTTGCGATCGCGCCAGTAAAAATAGTCCGGCGTGGACGTGTCTGGCGTGGTTGTACCTGTTAGAAGATAAGCCGAAGCAGGCGTATAAAGCCGCTCAAAAGGCGGTCAAATACAATCCCGACGACCCCCAAGCGAACGTGAATCTCGCCTGTGCCATGCTCGAGAGCGGTCAAAAAGGCGTGCGCGATCGCGTGGACAAAGCCGTGCAGTTGATGTTGGTGTCTTCAGAACTACGTCGGGAAGTGGAAGAAAATGTTGAAGAAGGATTAAGAAGAAAGCCGGATTGGAAGAGTTTGAAGCGCATCCGGACTTGGCTGTTTGAATCCTAGATTCCTCTGTGGGTGGGATTTTTACCGATTTCCAGCAAAGGGACGAATTCGATTTCAAGTTCGTCCCTATTTTTTAGAAAACTTAATGAAATATCCAAAAATCTAATGCTAGTATTCTAAACAATCGGCACTTACCAAATCTTGACCGCCGTATAGCGCAAAGGAGTATAAATAACTATGGGTACCAATAAAAACGTCGGCATTAAACCTGAAACTCGCAATCACAAAGGATTCTTTATTAAAGAAGGCTCCTATACGCTAATGGGAATCGACGAATCCGGTTGGGCGCTGATCTGCGTTGACGATGCGAGCTGCCACTACGTCGATCCCGATAACTTGCGAAATCAAGACGGGTCTAGCGATCCCCTCAGTTAAGCTAATCTCGCGACAATCCATTCGAGCTAGATTAGCGTTCAATTAATTGGGGCTGTACCGTTGACCGGGTGCAGCCGCATTTTTTTATGGATAGATCGTTTGAAGGGCGAACGCTGGGGTTCGCCTCTATCTGCTTCAATCGGTGGCGCGAATCACTTGGTCAACTGCAGGTTCGATGGTTGAGTATTTAAACTCAAATCCGGCATTTAAAGTGCGTTCGGGCAGGACGTTTTGACCTTCTAATACGACTTTTGCCGCATCGCCGAGCAGGGCTTCGATCGCAAAGCCGGGAACGGGTAACCACGAGGGTCGGTGCATGGCATCCCCTAACGCCTCACACAATTGTTCCATGCGCACGGGATTGGGAGCCGTTGCATTGTAGACCCCTTCAAATTTCGGTTGGGTGAGTGCTTCGACGATCAAGCGAACCAGGTCGTCCCGGTGAATCCAAGAAAACCACTGACGACCGCTACCGATGGGACCGCCTGCGTAGAGTTTAAATGGCAGCAGCATTTTAGCGATCGCGCCGCCGTCGCCCAACACGATCCCGAATCGTAAAATCGTCAGGCGAGTTCCCGTTTCTTTCACTTGACGGGCTTCCGCTTCCCACGTTTGGCACACTTGCGCCAGAAAATCATCCCCCGCCGTACTGGTTTCGTCGAAGGTAGCGGTTTCGCTGGTGCCGTAGTAGCCGACTGCTGAGGCGTTAACCAAGACAGCCGGTCGGTCTTCGGCGTTGGCAATGGCTTCGACCAGGGTGCGGGTTCCCAATTGGCGGCTTTCGAGGATCTCTCGCTTGCGTTCTGGCGTCCAGCGTTGGTCGGCGAGAGGGGCACCCGCTAGGTTAACGACGCCGTCGCAGCCGGAGATCGATTCCTGCCACGTTCCCGATTGTTTCGGCGTGTAGGTCATTATCTTAAGATTGGGAAAAGAGGAGGCGGGAAACACCCGCTGGGCGCGATCGCGATTTCGGGTTAACACGAGGATGCGATGTCCCAGCTCGTGCAATTGCTGCACCAAGCGAGTCCCGACAAAGCCAGTCGCTCCCGTAATGGCAATTTTCATTCGTTCGGATTAAAAATTCAGACTTTCCCCTATCGTATGAGGTTTTGGGAATTTCAGATCGGCAGGAGCGTGGAGGGCATCGCTGACGACTTGAAATAATTCGTCGAGTTCGAAGGGTTTGGTGAGATAGGCGGTTGCTCCCGCCATGCGTCCTTGCACTTTATCGTAAGCGCGATCGCGAGCGGTGAGCAGGACGATGGGCAGTTGTGCGAATTGAGGCATATTGCGCAGGGTGCGACAGAGTTGCAATCCATCGAGTCCCGGCATGGCAATATCGAGCAAGAGGAGGTCGATCGCTTCGCGATACACGGCATCTAGCGCTGCTTGACCGCCGGTTGCCGTAGACACGCGATATTGGTTCCCCAGCAGGCGTTGGAGCAATCGTAAGGTGACCGCACAGTCATCGACGGCAAGAATGGTGGGTGGTGAGTCGTGAGGAGTCATAAGATCTCTAGCCAATTGGGATTTTTGAAGAATCGAGATCGGGACGAACTTGAGCGCGATCGCGGGCAGCGGAAACGCCAGCCTTCAAATTTAATCACAGAGCGAGTGCGAGATTGAATGGCTTGTTTATAGTGTAACGATCCCAGTTTAGAGAAACAATAGCGAGTGCATTCGATCGCGTAAATTAATCTCAAACGGCTTGTCGGGAGATCGAGGGCGATCGCCTTCACTGCAAAGCATTCAGGCAGTCCGACCTTTGATTTTTCTTTGGAAATACAACCGTTCGGCATCCGCAGTTTTACGGAATTTTAACGCCAGCAATTACGCGATCGTTTACCTTGAATTAATCTTTATAGCCACCAATCATGACCGGTCGTAATTTAGATGATTAAATCGAATCAAAGGCGATCGCTGAATGGGGGGCGCGATTGGAACCAGATTACGCGATCGAAGGCGATCGTAATGTTTTAAGGATTACAAAACTGACCCCATCTCCAAAGTCAGCTTCGCCCTCAGTTGCACCGATACAGAGCGTGTGGAGTCACCGATGTATGTCACGATCGCCTGACATGCCATCGAGATCGAACGTTGGTTGCGAACGGCGATAAAGATAGAATGAACAATTGCAGTCACTTCCACCCTCGGGTCGGATCGGACTTGCACCCGCAGCGTAACCCCGCTGACGCCTTTGGCAGTTAGTGGCGTTGGCGTTGCTCGATGATCGATCGCACCCTAATCAAGCGCACATGATCCAGCTAGCAGCACGAGTCAGTCAGGTTAGCCCTTCTCTCACCCTCGCCATTTCCGCTAAAGCCAAAGCCATGAAAGCGGAAGGAACCGACGTTTGTAGCTTCAGCGCCGGAGAACCGGATTTCGACACGCCAGCCCACATCAAAGCAGCGGCGAAACAGGCACTCGACGCAGGGAAAACTAAATACGGTCCGGCAACTGGCGAGATAAAATTGCGCGAGGCGATCGCCCGTAAGTTGAGAAACGACAACGGTTTAGACTACACCGCCGACAATATTATCGTTACCAACGGCGGCAAACAATCGCTGTACAACCTGATGCAGGTGTTGCTCGATCCGGGGGACGAGGTGGTCATTCCCGCGCCGTACTGGGTCAGCTATCCCGAAATGGTGAAACTCGCCGGTGGCGTTCCGGTCGTCGTTCAAACCGAATTCGACAATCAATATAAAATTACGCCGAAACAACTGCGCGACGCCATTACCGAGAAAACCAAGTTATTCGTGTTCAATTCGCCGTCGAACCCCACTGGCGTGGTGTATACCCCCGATGAAGTCCGCGCACTAGCAGCAGTGGTGGTCGAGAGCGAGATTTACGCCGTCTCCGACGAGATTTACGAAAAAATTCTCTACGACGGCACGCAGCATCAGAGTATCGGTGCCGTCAGCGCCGAAGCCTTCAAGCGCACGATTACCAGCAGCGGTTTTGCCAAAGCGTACTCCATGACCGGATGGCGGGTCGGCTATTTGGCTGGTGCGCCCGAAATTATTAAAGCCGCCGGAACCCTACAAGGTCACAGTACCTCAAACGTGTGTACGTTTTCGCAATACGGGGCGATCGCGGCATTGGAAGGCTCGCAAGATTGCGTCGAACAGATGCGTCAAGCCTTCGCCGAACGCCGACAGGTGATGTTAGATCGCCTCAACGCCATTCCCGGTCTGAGCTGTCCCAAACCCGATGGCGCGTTCTACGTATTTCCCAATATCGGCAAAACCGGGATCGCCTCGCTGGATTTTTGTAACGACCTGCTCGAATCTCACCACGTCGCCGCCGTTCCCGGTGTCGCGTTTGGTGCGGACGATTGCATTCGCCTGTCCTATGCGACGGATTTGGAAACAATTAATAAGGGGTTGGATCGGTTGGAGGCATTTGTGAAATCGAAGTTTTAATCCCACCGAGAAATGGCAAGATTAAGCCGTCGTCTCGTTCGCGAGTTGCTCGAATTCGGCAATCGAGGGAATGA
>CAYQUF010000036.1:0-31553 GCA_964420595.1 uncultured bacterium | reverse complement strand
ATATAGTCTGACCTTGACAGCCTTCAGCATCCGGGTCGATGAGATTCGCGATCGACAGACATCATATCACAGGGGGAACGCCATTCATCTCTCGCTTCAATCCAAGATTTGAAGCGGAGGATTCTGGCGGGTTTGGCTAAATACGGGTCGCGAGCGATCGCTCGGGGTGACTTCAATATTATTCACCACCGATCTCGCACCCCGCACCATGCTGGCAATGCGTTCGGCGCGATCTTTGACCAAAATGTTATTGACGGTTCCCGCCAGCGTCACGATACCGCGATTGACGTCCACGTCAACTTGCGCTGGCTCAATGCCTCGGGACACAGTCAGTTCGCGAGTCACCGCTTCGGCGATATCGGCATCGGAAAGGTTATCCGTCGGTTCGGACGCGGCGATTTCCGAGGTTTCGAGTGCAGGATCTTGGGTTTCGGAGGGAGAACTACTGCACGCAGTTACCGCTGTCATGGCGATCGCGGCGAGAATCCCGGAAGATAGGAAACGAATTGCCGAGTGACGTTGCAGGTATGACATTGACTAGAACCCCCTTAACGGACTTCAGCTAATTAACGTAGGTAAAGTTGTCGCGCTCTGACGTCTATCTGAAGGGGAGTTTGGCGATCTCTACCGTTCGATAGAGGTGTCGGGAGAAACTGTTTTGACCGTTAGCACCTGCGGCGGAACCGAATCCGGCGGATACAGGAAATCGAGGCGAACTTGTCGTTGCGCTCCGGGTGCGAGGGTTAGTTCTAACAGGGGATCGAGCAATTGACCGCGCCGATGCCACAAATGCAGGTAGCGGGTTACGGTGTCGCCAGCCTCGTCCTCGTAGCGCAATCGCACGGTGGTGCGGAAAAAGGGAAAATCCCACGGTGGCTGTCGGAAACGCAATCCCTCTTGACTCAGTTTGTCTTCTTTATCAGGCGTTTCGAGGGTGACGGCGACGGTTTGAGGCTCGAACGTAGGATTGTACAGCGGGAGAGTCAGGTCGTAATGAACGCCGTAGTTGGCGTGGGAAGCGTAGGCGGTATCGGGATAGCGAACCAACATTTCAGCGGCTTGCACTTGACCCGTTCCTAGGGTTCCAGCGCGCACGGTACTGATGGGGTAGGAAATGGCGCGACCGGGGAGGGGAATTGCCAGGCGATCGCGATTGGGGTCGGTGAGGCGCGTTTTCCACTGCGATCCCCGTTGAACTCCCGCCACGCGACCGTAAATCAACTGTCCGCTCGTGGCGTCGGGAGGGGTAGGCATTTTATCGCGCGGTCGAGCTAAATTGCCTTCGACGAGTAACTGCTGCCATTCTGCCAAAGTCGGGGCGCGATCGCCTCCATCTGGGGTTTTTTTGGCGTACATTGCCAAACTGGCAACATACACGCGATCGCTACTGTCGAGGCGCATAAAGGTAGATCGACCGTTGACGGGTTTGTCCAACCCTCGCACGGGAATCGGGTGGTTCAGCAGCAGTCGGCTCTGTCCGGGGGGAATTTCCAGACGCTCGGGAAACATCGGCTGTCGCCAACCCCGCAATACATTATCGACAGCGCGAATTCCCGGTCCCGAATACACGTCGCCGTCGGGATTGGGGGTCATCGGCGGTTGCTGTTGAAATGGTGCGTCCGGCTCCATCAGGTAACTCGCCGCGTCTAACACCTCCAGCGTCACGGGTTGGGAGGTGGGGTTGTTAACCAAAATGCCGAGATAGAGGGTTTGCAGGTCTGGCGGCGTGTGGGTGAAGTGGTGCGCGAACAGGTCGAACCGTCCTTGTAGGGGATAATTGAGATGAGCGGTCGGGGTATTCTTACCTTGAGGGGGAAAGGTCGAGAGCAGGATTCCCCCTTGCTTGACCCATTCGGGACTGTTGCTGTTGAACATGGGAACGTCGTTCAAGCCGCCAGGGAGCGATCGCACTTCGCCATCTCGTACGATTTCTTGTGGTGCGGCGGGGGTTTGCGCTTGCGAGGTCGATCGCGCCAGAATGAAATAGGTCGCAATCGGGGCGATCGCCAATCCGAAGAGGAGGGCGACGAGGCGTTGGTTTTGGGAAAAATTTGCAGCCATTAGGATTGACCCAGTGGGGTTAGACTGAAGTTAGCCAATGTGGCGGACAGGTCGGACGGGAAAGAGGCGATCGCATGAAGCACGATCCTCCTATTCTATTGTTAATTAAATTGATGCCGATCGCGGTGTTGGTAGTCGCCTTACTCGACTCGTCGGCGGTTCTCCCCATTTTTGCATTTTTTTTGATTTTATTTCCGCTGGTAACTTTAAAGTTTACCCAGCAGGTGTTAAAAGATTTTAGTCGCGAACTCTATTTAAACGAAAAGGACAAACAGAATAACGACGACTGGGGAGAGTGGTATCGAGTTCCGTTTAATTTTTTTGAATCGACGTATAGCTCTAAATTAAAATCAAACGATTATCTGCAATCGCTCCATCCCCATTTGCAGGTATTGGGGTTATCTTGGCCGTGTACGGAGGAAGAATTGACGCAAGCCTACCGCCGTCGCGCGCGCAAAACCCATCCCGATATGCCGGGAGGAAGCCATAAAGAGTTTATCCGGGTGAAGGAAGCCTACGAAACCCTGCGCGATCGGCTGCGATCGCGATCGATGTCGGGGAAATCGTGAATTTTAAACTAATTTATCTTCGATAGGATGTGATATAAATTCTTTGGCTAACAACTGACAAATGTTGTCATACATCGCTCGATTGTTCGCGATCGCCCGTTGAAAACTGTTCTTCTAATTGACGATAGTACGGCACGTCAATTAACTGCTTAAATTGATTGAAATCGATCGCATTATCAATTCCTGTCGTCGTCCCCCGTTGTTTTAAATGTTGAAAACACGCTTGCATTGCTTGAGTTGCTGCAAACAATCCCGTCAGCGGAAACACGACAATTTTATAGCCCAATTCTTCCAATTCCGCAGCCGACAACAAGGGCGTTTTTCCGGCTTCAATCGCATTCGCAAATAATGGTGCGTCGGGAAACGCTAGAGCGATCGTCCTGAGTTCGTCCACCGATTGCGGTGCTTCCACAAATACCACATCCGCACCGGCTTCAAAATAGGCGCGTCCCCGTCGAATCGCTTCCTCCAATCCCAACGGCGCTCTCGCATCCGTACGTCCGATAATGACTAAATCGCGATCGCCTCTGGCTCGAACCGCAGCGCGAATTTTTTCAACCTGTTCTGCGGCAGAAATCACTCGCTTGCCATCAAAGTGACCGCATTTTTTGGGCCACTCTTGGTCTTCTAAAATAATCCCCGCAACATCTAATTTTACCGCTTCTTCCACCGTTCGCATCACGTTGAGCGGATTGCCGTATCCCGTGTCCAAATCGGCGACAATAGGAATGTCTGCGGAAGCTGCCATGCGTCCGACGCTGTAGAGCACTTCCGTGGCGGTGAGAAAGCCGTAATCGGGTTTACCCAGGGTGGCGGCGGAAATTCCAAACCCGCTGGTAAAGGCAACGTCAAATCCCGTTTGTTCGGCAAGTTTGGCTCCGATACAATCGTAAATCCCTGGTGCGATTAACAGTTGGGGACGATTTAGAATTTGACGCAGTTGTTGCCCTTTTGACATGGAAACTCTCACACAATGCAACGTTTCCAGTCTAATCGGAATCTTGAGGGGATTGCGTTACATTCGTCGAATTTGGCTCGATTTTCTGTTGCTTTGTCCTGAATTGACCGATGTGACCGTTAAGGGAGCCGAATGTGGAATAGAGCTAGGAAAGGCTACATAAGAATCATAAGTTAACAATCAAGGTCTGCAATTAACTTACAGACCTTGATGATTCAGGATATTCAAAGTAAATTCAAACCAATTACGGGCGAATAAACGATCGCTCGCCCGGTTGCATTTACACCACTGAGTCAATCTTTATCGAATGACCGAGACTTCCTGACGGTCGAGCCGATTATTGCGCGTTGGCGCGCTGACTTCAACCTCTGGCTCGAAACCTCGGACAAACTCGCTGACTCGCACTTGTCCGGCTTGGAGCGATGCTTGGATCAACTCCATGGCTCGTTGCGGATTGCCTTGACCACAGAAAAATAAATCGGCGGCAAAGTACCCGTGTTCGGGCCAAGTATGGATCGCGATATGCGATTCGGCGAGCGTGACGGTTGCCGTGACTCCGTGGGGACTAAACTGGTGGACGCATATATCGATCAGGGTTGCGCCTCCTGCTAAAACCGCATCGATCAGGGCGCGACGGATGCGATCGGGATCGTTGAGGAGATCGCTCGGAGCCTGCCATGCGTCAACGACCAGATGGGTTCCCAATTGTTTCATTCTGCCCGGAACACTCCACCCTACTACAATATGTGCAACTTTTAAAGGTTATCACGATCTTTTGACATCTGGCAATGCCATTTGTCTCTAGCGCTTGCGCCGTCGCTCCGACAGACTTTCGAGAGAATCGACTAATTCGGAGAGTTCGTCGAGCATGGTTTCGGTTTCGACTTCATCGCGATACCGACGCGGGGAATTGCAACCGCGCGGGCGACGGCGTAACTGACGTGGATTGGAGTAGCGAGATTGGCGCAAGCATACCATAGTTAATTCTCCATTCGTCTGGGAAGCTCGATCTTACGATCTTAAGCTCCCTCTATTTACTAACGTTCCCGATTTATCCAGCATCGATCGCCCGATCTCAACAAGTTTTGTAAAAAGAATTACAGAAAACTTCACGAAGATCGTCCCCGTCGCCGCCAGGTGGAGATAACGGACGGATAGACATCCAGGTAGCGCACCACCAAGCGATACAGCCACAGGTTCCACCACGCCAGCGTTAGCGCCGTCGCCACTGCTGCACCGATGGTGCCGAATAAAGGAACGGCGATCGCATTGAGGACGAGGTTGGCAAGCGCCGCAATCCCGAAAACCGCCGCCGCTCGATCTTGATGTCCGGTCATCATCATTAAATATCCTACCGATCCGACCGAAGTATTGACCAACTGAGCGATCGCCAGTACGCTCAATTCCCAGCGCGCGGTGGCGAATTCCGAGCCAAACAGTTGCAGTACCGGGGTTGCAAAGGCAATCAGGGCGATCGCGATCGCCAGGGAGGGCCAAAAAATCCAATGGGCCACCGTCGCCACCAACCGCTGCAACCCTTGTCGGTCGCCTTGGGCGTAAAGCGCGGCAAATCGGGGCGCGACGACAATATTCACCGATTGCAACACGAATGCCACCCACATCGCCGTTTTCGCAGCAGCGGTATAGATGCCCACGGCTTCCGGACTCACCCACGCGCCGATGCAGAGGATGTCCGTTTGCTTCAGGACAATTAAAAAGCCGTTGGTGAGCAATAGGGGAAACGCCAGTCGCAACCACAACCGAGGCGCGTAGGTGGGAGCAGAGGCATCGGCTTCGGTGCGAATGCGCCGCCACAGCAGTCCCAACTGTATCGCTGTCAGTCCCGCCAGTGCGGCGAGAGAAATGCCAATAGCGGGAATCGCCGTCAGGGGTTGACCGCTGCGAAACCAAACCAACGCCGCGATGGTGACCGACAGGGGCCAGCAAACCCGCCAAGGCAGATACGCCAGCGCCACCCGTCCCAAAGCGCGGGCAATTTCCGATTGCAGCCGCACCAACGCCAGCAGCGGCATCATCCAAATTCCCAGGGACAGGGGAACGGTATAAATCCAATCGCGATCGCCGTAGAGTTGCAATCCCCCCGACACCGCCCCAGCGAGTAGAATACCAAGACTCAGCGCGATCGCCCAACTGCCCCGAACCGCACCGCGCAACAGTCCCCACTGCTGTTGTACCCGATATTGCGCCACCAACCGCAACATGGCAGTGGGCAATCCCAATTCCGCCAGAATCGCCAGCATCAGCGCCCACGCCAGGACGTATTCGTAAATGCCGTATTGAGCCGTTCCCATCCATCGCGCCAGAAACACCCGCACCAGATAATCGAGTCCTTCCCCCGTCACTTGGATGGCAAAAGCTAAAATAACCCCACGGGCGATCGCGACCAGGTCGCGGTGGGGATGCAGGCGTTTTTGAAGTCGGTCGAAAAAATCGTGCATGGGTTCATCATGACGCGACTTCCAAGCGCGCGGACAAAAATCGTTTTCTGGTTCACACTTAAAAAAAGAAAAGCAAAACGCTAGCAGCAGATGGGATAGGGGAACATGGTGGAACAGCACGCACCCGGCTATTCGTTTGTCTGGATCTCAAAAGTCGCCGAAGTGCCGAAAGCCGCATGGGACGCACTGGCCAAACCGCTGAAAACGCCATTTTTCGAGTGGGATTGGCTGAATAATCTAGAATCGTCGGGGAGCGCCACCGGAAAAGCGGGTTGGTTGCCCCATCATTTAACCGTATGGCGCGATCGCGAATTAGTGGCTGCGGCTCCGCTGTACGTCAAAAGCCACAGTTACGGCGAATTCGTCTTCGACCACCAGTTTGCCGATTTAGCCTATCGCTTGGGCATCGAATACTATCCCAAATTGCTGGGAATGAGTCCGTTCACCCCCGCAGAAGGCTATCGGTTTCTGATCGCACCGGGAGAAGACGAAGACGAACTGACTGGGTTGATGGTGGCTGAAATCGATCGCACCTGCGATCGCAATCAAATCTCGGGCTGTCATTTTCTCTATGTCGATCCCGATTGGCAACCCGTCCTCGAACGCCACGGCTTTACCAAATGGATGCACCACAGCTACATTTGGAAAAATCTCGGGTTTCAAACCTTCGACGACTACCTCAAAGCCTTCAACGCCAACCAACGCCGCAATATCAAGCGGGAACGCAAAGCCGTTACCAAAGCTGGATTGAAAATGACAACGCTGACCGGGGACGAGATTCCCAAGTCGCTGTTTTCGCTGATGTATTCGTTTTACGAGAGTACCTGCGACAAGTTTGGCTGGTGGGGTAGCAAATACCTGACGAAGCGATTTTTCGAGCAACTACACCACGACTATCGCCACCGCGTTCTATTTGTAGCCGCTTACGACGAAAACGACGATCGCCAGCCGATGGGGATGTCATTCTGCATTACCAAAGGCGATCGCCTCTACGGACGCTATTGGGGCAGTTACCAGGATATCGATTGCCTCCACTTCGATGCCTGCTATTATTCGCCGATCGAGTGGGGGATCGAGCGCGGCATTCAAGTGTTCGATCCCGGTGCGGGGGGACGACACAAGAAACGACGCGGTTTTGCGGCAACCCCCAACCACAGTATGCACCGATTTTACAACCAGCGGTTTGGTAAAATTTTGCTGCCGTATCTGGCGGAGGTCAACGAGATGGAGAAACGCCAAATTAACGGGATCAACCAGGATTTGCCGTTTGCCAAGAGTTAGAAATCGCGGCAGGGAAGTTAACTGTAGGGGCGGTTCGCGAACCGCCCAGACCCCGGTGGTGGGAAAGAGGCGAAACGGATTCGCCCCCACAGATGTCAATCGGCTCTAAGTTGGAATCAACTCGCCCGGACGCAGTTTCGACCATTTCCCCATCTCTGCTTTAAAACTATCGCAGCCGACCACATCCCATTCCATCTGGATTTCCTCCGCGTCGGAACGGATGTTGACGTTAATCTGGGGATTAACTGGCTCGAAGTCGGGTTGCTCGGTGAGGTGGGGTTGTTGGTGCTGGGTTTCGACCGCGTTGTAGGTCACGCAGCGATCGACGTAGTGGCAGTTAACGCAGATACACATACTTTTGCTATAACTCCAGACGCTTTCTTGTTAATCTAGCTTAGGCAAAATGTAGATTGCTGGTTTCCGAGATTGATTTTTGTTGCGATGCCCCAAAATTTCCCGTCTGCACTCTCTCCAAATACGTGGCCGTTTGGGTTGGAGTGTTTGCCACCATCGGCGTACTTGGTCGGCGGTGCGGTGCGGGATGCCCTGTTAGAACGCCAGTCGGACTATCTGGACTTGGATTTTGTCATGCCGGAACTGGCGGTGGAAACGGCGCAAAAACTGGCGCGTCGCTATGGGGCGGGATTCGTGTTGTTGGACGCCGAGCGGCAAATCGCGCGGGTGGTGTTCGAGCAGGCGACGGTGGATTTCGCCCAACAGGAGGGAGCGACGTTAGAGATTGACCTGCATCGGCGGGATTTTACGGCAAACGCGATCGCCTATAACCCTCACACCAATGAGTTAATCGATCCGCTACACGGCTATGACGATTTAACCAAGAAATGGCTGCGGATGGTGTCGCCGTTGAATTTAAAGGACGATCCGCTGCGGTTGTTGCGGGCGTACCGACAGGCGGCACAACTCAACTTTACCCTCGAACCCGCCACGCGATCGCACATTTGCCATCTCGCGCCGTTGTTGGGGAATGTGGCTGCCGAACGAGCCAGATCGGAGTTCGATTATTTGCTCAGGAGCGATCGCGGCACGGCTTGGATCGTGCGAGCCTGGGAAGATGGTTTGGTGTCGGTGTGGTTTCCCAGCGTCACGGCGGCGGGTTTGGAACGCTTGGCTCAATGCGATCGCGCGGCGGCGGCGTTAAGTCAATATCGCAGCGAGTTGGGGGAACAATTGCAACGGCAAATTCGCCCCACGATTAAGACGACTTGGCTGGCGATTGCAAAGTTGACGGGGTTGTTGTCGCTGAATGCTCAGAAAGCCGAGGGCGAGTTATTGCATTTGAAATATTCTCGCGCCGAAATTCGAGCGGCAATTTCTCTGTTGGAAAATCTGCCGAAAGTGTCGTCTGCGGAAGCGGTAGGTTCTTTGTCGATTCGCGATTGGTTTTTCTTGTTTCAAACCCTCGAACAAACGTTTCCGGCTTTAGCGGTGCTAGCGATCGCAATCGGGACGCCAATGGAGGCGATCGCCCCTTGGATCGATCGCTATTTGACCCCTGACGATCCGGTGGCACACCCGACACCATTAATCAATGGTAAGGAATTGATGGCGGCGCTACACCTTCGCAAAGGTCCCCAAATCGGTCGGTTGCTGCGCGAAATTCAGGTGGCGCAGGCGGAGGGGAAAGTGACCGCGAAGGCGGATGCGATTCAATTTGCCCAGGCGTTGATGGCGCAGCAGGGAGCGGGGAAATGAGGATAATTGCGCGGCGGTCGTTTGGTTAGAGTTCGGTGCGAGGTTTCAATATCTTTCCCACGGCGATCGCTAGCACGGCTAAAGCTAAAAAGTTTAAGTGGGTTCGAGTGGTTGAACTTGCGATCTCGCTAGAACCGTCCTAGTCCGTTACAATTCCCACTGAAAAAATCCCGCCAAACGTCCGATGATTCGCTGCTGCCACGGACGCTGTTGCCATTCTACCCGATCGACCCGACGCGATCGCGCGAAGGCTTGTTGAAATAACTGTTCGACTTGCTTGGCAAATTGGCGATCGCTTGTGGAAAAATTGAGTTCGTCGTTGTGGAAAAAACTGCGCGGGTCGAAGTTCGCACTTCCCGCACTCGCCCAGCAATCGTCAATCAGTAACAGTTTGGCATGGGTCATGCTGGGTTGGTATTCGTAAATTTCGATATCTCCCAATAGTAAATTGTTATAAAGTTCGCGGGAAGCATAATAGACAAATCGCTTGTCGCTGCGACTGCTCGTGGTGAGAATTCGCACGTCAATTCCCTGCTGTTTCGCGGCAATTAAAAATTGACGGGAGGCGCGATCGGGCAGAAAATAAGGACTTGCCAGCCAAATTCGCTGCGTGGCTGCCAACATGCAAGTTTGAAAAAGGGCGCGAATTGGCGACGATCGATAATTAGGAACATCGCCGGGAGTAACCACAATCGGGCGATCGCTCGGACGAGCTTCGGGTAACGCCACCCGACTGAAATCAGCCAAACCACCAGCATACATCCAGTGTTGCATAAAAATGCCTTCCAGGGTGGCAACGACGGCTCCTTCGAGGCGAAATTCGCAGTCAAACCACGGTTGCGTATCCCCCACTTTTGCCGAACCGTCCCACAGATCCGAAATTCCCGCCCCACCCATTAATGCTGTTTTGCCATCGACAATCAACAGCTTGCGGTGGGTGCGACCGCCATAGCTTGCTGGAGCTTTCCAATTGAAGCGATTGAACAAACGCACGTCTACCCCCGCCGATCGCAACCGATTCCAGTAAGATGAAGGTAAGGTGCGACTGCCGTAGCTATCGACCAGGCATTGTACTGCCACGCCAGCACGGGCGCGATCGCACAGGGCATTGGCAAAGCGATCGGCTCGCTGTCCGGGAGTCATGAAAAAGGTTTCAAAGTGCAAAGTGCGTTTGGCACTCTGGATGGTTTCGAGTCTGGTGGCTTGAATGCGATCGACGTGCGATTGAATGTCGGTTATCTGTCCCGAGGCGATGGGAGCGTTGGAGAGACTGGCGACCACCAGGGGAAAGCAAGGCGAAGCGGGATCCGGGAGGTGTCGAACGCGATACTCGACGCGATCGCGAAAGGTTCCTCGGATGTACAGCGCAATGACAGCTAACATCGCCAGCACGAGTATAGCGCGAATGATTGACCAGAGAACGACGAGCATTGCAGAGGATGAAACTAGCGACGCGATCCATCTCATCCTCTCATTAACTCGCGAGCTTGGCTTGCGAGTGCATCCAACGCGAGCAAAAGGGCGATCGCGATCGTGATGAAAGTTACTGCTTCTCTCTGACTGAAACCATTTCCCGCCGCCGATACAATTAAAATTTCATATTTTCCGGATACCGTTCCCTGACGGAGGCATACTGCTTTATAGTCGGTCAATGTCCAATTCAGTCTCATCTCATCGCCATAAAACACAAAATGTCGTCTTTTTCTCCATCTCATCTTTACTATCTCATTTCTCTTTCGTGTAACGAGCGATGTACGAAATGCCATCATTGGCAAGTTCGTCCGGCTCCGCAACCCATCGATCCAGCGCTCATCGTTCAAGCTGTTTTATCCCTTCCAGATGTCATTGAATTCTGCATCGTTGGGGGAGAACCACTTGTCTTTAGCTCGCAAATCTTGAAAATTGTAAAATCCATTGCTAGCCATCCCTGTCGCACTGTTATTGTCACCAATGGCGTCCTACTTAATGCCGATTTTATCGATCGCATCGCCGATCTTAAGATTCATATTGTCGTGTCAATTGATACCCTGAATCGGCAAAAATGGAAATTCGTACGCGGACGAGACACAATGGATCGGGTTTTAGAAAATCTCTATTACGCCAATCGAGTTTTGAGAACCGACCAACTCAGCGTTCAATCCGTGTTAGCTAAAGAGACTCAAGAGGATATCCCAAAAGTGCGATCGCTATGCGACCAACTCGGCATTTATCATGGTATTCAAGACTATATCAACCAAGGATTTGAAGGGGAATGGACACCGCTAGAATCCGATACTAAGGCTGTCCGGGACACTGAAGTCTGCCAAGCCGCAGGTCGAAACTTATCAATTTTTACCAATGGCGATGTCTTTACCTGTTTTCAACAGTCGTGGATACCAAATTGCCAGAGTTCGTTAGGAAATTTAACCTCAGATCGAATTTCCGACATCTTATCTGACAACTATTTATATTCCGTTCAAGCTGCCATGCATCAATGTAGCCTACCCTGCAAAGTCTTAAAGTGCAATCAGTAACAACAATCGTCATCATGCATCCTAAAGAACTTATCTTAGAACTCAGTCACAATTGTAATTTATCTTGCATCATGTGCGGCTTTGTAAAAGAGCGGAATAAACCCGAGTATTTCATGACCGAAGCCACATTTAATCGAATCATCGAGTCGTTTGAAGTTCCTCCTGAAGTCGTGCGTCTTAACGGTCGTGGAGAAAGCACAATCCATCCTAAATTTCCTCAGTTTTTAGCGACAATTCGCCAGAAATGGTCGCAAGTACAGTTACATTTATTTACAAATTTAAATATTTCTGATACGAGTCGAGTGGAATTACTCAAAACTTATGGCGTTCAGCTATTTATTTCTATCGATTCATCCAATCCCGAAGAATTAGCTCAAATTCGTCGAGGTATTCGCTGGGAAATCATAGAACGCAATTTGTATCTCTTAGCTGATTATAAACCTCGACCTTTCTTTGTATTTACCATTCAACCTGAAAATGTTCGCCGAATTGTCGATATTGCCCATCTGGCTCAAAAATTTAACGTTGGCTTAATTTATAACGTTATCAGAAGTGACGATCCAGACTATCGTTTGCTCAATCATGTTATCTCAGATTTCAACAACATTCGCCATGCATTTACCAATGCTCGGGAAATCTTAACATCTACCAAGCTTCCCTGTTTCATTCCCGACCAAATTCAAGGAGTCGAACTTGATTTAGATGCTTGCAGCCAATCCAACGGAACGAGAGCCGCTTGTCCCGCACTGACACGAGAAACTTGCATTCAATATGACGGCTATGTCACGCCATGTAATATGTTTCATCCAAGGCGATTCGGTCATATCAGCGAACACAACATTTCGCAAATCCTAGAAAACGATATCGCTCGCCAGTTCCGCAAAACTCACAAACAAGATTCTTATTGTCAAAATTGTGCGTGGTTGGGAGGTCAATGATGAGTTCTTTAGTTTATTTTCCTAGTGGAAAGACATTTGACTATTGGTGGGAAAGGCTAAAATACCGTCCTCATCGCCATCTATTTTTACTAACCAAGATTCTAGAAATTTTAATTTACAAGCTTTACAAAACTAGCAATAAAAGTACGCAATCCAATCCAGTCCGGTCAATATTTCAGCTTCAGCCCAAGATTGCAAAAAATAATGTTACGCCAGAGTCTAAAATTGTTGTTATTATTCCCGCTAAATGTTCGTCAGACAGCGACAGCAAACGTCTCCATCGCCTAATTTCAAAACTCAACGGTCAAAATGCTTTCATTCTTGTGGTTAATGATGGGTCGTCACACTTTCCAAAACTGGCTAAAGAAGTGCGAGTCTTAACGCATTCTCAATGTCAGGGACCAGCCGCCGCTAGAAATACAGGAATTCGAGCCGCATTAGATTTAGGTGCAGATGCAATTTTGTTCGCCGATTCTGACTGTATTCCTGATATTAATTGGGTTAGAGAAGCACGTCAAGGATTTCTTGAAAATCCATACATCCATGCCATTTCAGGTTGCACGAATGCTGCAAATCAGACTTGGTTCGATCGCTATCACGAAATCAATGGAACGCTCAACGGTCGGCGGTTTAAAAATTCCAATATTTTGCTATACGGACCGACTTGTAATCTAGCGATCGCGCGTCAGGTCGCAGAAGCCATTCAATTTGACGAGTCTTTTCCCAACGCCGCTTGCGAAGATATCTATTTTTGTTTCCAAATGCTAAACGCCGGTTTTCGAGCTGTCTACCGACCTTCAATGGCGATCGCTCACGACTATCAGTTTCAACCTGGTAATTTTTGGTTGAATTTGTATGTATTCGCAAAGCAATTTCGCAAGTATGCTGCTAGCGAATCAATCTTGCTTGCAAAAATTCCAGACTATTATGCTTATTTTGGGCAAACGGAAGAAATTACCTGCGATCGCGATGCAACTAAAAATTCAGACGCGATTGAATTGAGCGATCGCCTAATAACATGGCTGTAGAATTACTAAAATTAATGCCTGAATTCACCGATAGCTGCCTTTGTTTTGCATCATACAAACCTAATTATTCAGCCTCACTTTTGCCCAAATTGCCTCTTCCGTTCCCGAAGCAAAAGGCGCGCGATGAATGTCGAGAATAACGATCGCTTGACCTTCAGGAATTACGCCAATAATATCGCCGAGCGAGCCGCGTGGCTGCCGATCGCGCAAATGCGTGTTAACAGTCATGGTAACAGTATCATGCTTGGAAGGAACTTCAGTGAAATCGATCGTGCGATCGCCGCCTAATTTGGCAGAATTGGTTTGAACTTTGCCTAAATACGCCCACCCATCGGACTCTCGTTCCGGTTCGAGTTCTGGTCTTTGGGTCGTAATCGTTTCTAACAGTTGGGTTTTCGAGTTATTGGGAGGAGGCGTATCGGTCGTTTGCGCGATCGCATCTGGAAGTTCCGAGGACGTCGGATTTGAAGGAGGAAGAGGACGACCCGCACTGACGCGATCGCCTTCATAACTCAACAAGGAAATAATTTCGTCCGATCCCATTATTCTCGCCACGTCTTGGTCATTTTTGGTGAGGGCATCGAGAAATTTAATTACTTTATCTTGCTCGGTCAAAGCTGCCATTGTAACGATAATTCGCTTTTCTTTTTCGCTATCGGCAAGAGCGTACAAACCTGCCAAAGTTACGCTGGCAACAGTTGGATCTTTATCGGCAATAATTTGAGGCGTATTTTGAATATACTCGGTAAAAGCTTGCGTTTTAGCCAGTTCGTTTTCTAAAACCTTGATTTTGTAAGAGTTATATAGCCCAAAAAATGCCACTAAAATTGGTGTAGAAATCTGGAGAATTTGAAAAAATAGATTATTCGGAGAAGTCGCCATCTTAACACCCTCCTTGCAAAGGTCGTAGCACAAACAAGAGAATGACGCACCCCTACTTGATTGACTGAACTTCCCTATTTTCGAACATTACAAATGCCAAACCTCGTCAAACCAGAGGAAAGACCATCTTCGATATGAAAGAGATAGCGTCCCGGTTGCGTCACTGGCACCGAAAGCAACTGCTCGTCTTCCCACTGTCCTTCGAGTTGCGAACCATCCGGGGCATAAATTTCTTGACCCGGTGTCGGACTATCCACGCGCACGAACCAATGTCCTTGGCTCGCCTCGCTTTGATACCATTCCCCATCGGCTTCGCTCTTCCAGGTCTGACAAGTCCACTTTCGACCTTTAGAGCCAATGCGATCCACCCCTTCTAGGGTAAACGGAATTGGATCTTCTTTCGTTCCGGCTGCCGTACGATCGCAAGCCGCTAACAATAAGATGCATACTAATACAATAGCGCGACGCATTGTTTGTGTCTGTTTTTCTTAATCTTTCTTATGCCAATCGAATAATATTTTTATGTCAATTTTTTGCAATTTTCAAGACGCGATCGCTCCCTGCTACGATTTCATCGATCTGGCATAATGAGGACGACACGGCGTTCCCCAACACACTTGACCTTCCGGTAAATCCGCCAACACGCTACTGCGCGCGCCAACCACGGCATTGGCACCAATCTTGACCCCCGCACCGACAAAGCAATCCGACGCCACCCACGCGCCATTTCCAATGGCAATCTCTCCCGTCAACAAGCCAAACGCCGGATCGCTGATGTCGTGACTTCCCGTACACAAATAGCTATTCTGAGAAATGACGCAGTGGCGACCGACCCAAATGCGCTCTAAACTGTAGAACACCACATCGTCGCCAATCCAGCTACAATCGCCAATTTCGACCTTCCAGGGATAGGTAAAGCGAGCGGTGGGACGAATCAGTACCCCTTCCCCAATTTTTGCCCCAAACCGCCGCAACAGCCAACAGCGAAACCCGTTCGAGGGATGTGGAGAAATCGGAAACGCGATCGCCTGAATCAACCACCACAGCGCCACGAACCAACCGGAACGACCGCGATCGAATTTCGACTGATCGTATTGTTGCAGATCGATGACGGGTTCGGCGTCGAGGACGGGAGCAGATTTGCGAGAAGGCTCGGTCGAAGTCATGGCAATTTCTAGACAAGGCAACAGAAACAGAAAAATCGCAACGGGTAACAAATTTAGTTACGGCACCGACTGCGGTACTTTGTTCTCCGCTTGAGCTTGGTTGAGCTGTCCGCCACAATAGCGAAGTTCGTAGAGTTTGGCACCAATTTGATATTCGTATTGACTCAGCAGCCGTCCGTAAATATAGCCCGCTCGACCGTCTAAAAATCCCAACTGGATAAAGTAGAATAAAATAAATCGCAACAGCGGCTTCAACGGCAACCGCACCCAAACAGTCTTTAAAAATCGCTTGCGCTGGACGGCGTCGCCAAAGAAATTCGCGCCAATCGTGTTGGCTTCTCCCTGACCGGTGAGAATGTTGTAATAAACTCGCGCCTCCCAATTCGAGTAACGATTGTGTCGCTCCAGCCAGTGATAGATATTGCGGAAATCTTCGTGGAGCATATCTTGTTTGAGATAGCCGACCTGACCCGGTAAAATCACGTGTTCGTGAACTTCGTTGTCACCCGTATTTGGAACGCCTTCCGTGCCGAGATTTTCGTAGCGACCTTGTTTGTGCTTGAACAGGCGTAGGTTCCAATCGGGATATTTCCCGCCGTGACGGATCCACTTTCCGAGGAAAAAGACGCGGCGATTGAGATAGTAACCGTCATACTCCGGATGTTGAATTGCCTCGGCAATTTCGTCCCAAAGTTCCGGGGTAATGCGTTCGTCGCAATCGACAATTAACACCCAATCATTGCGAAATGGTAGGTTATCGAGGGACCAATTTTTCTTTTTGGGCCAGCGACCGTTAAAGTTAAATTGGACGACGTTTGCACCATAACTTTCGGCAATTTCGCAGCTTCGATCTTCGCTGTGAGAATCGACCATAAAGACCTCATCCGCGCGCGCGACGCTTTCGAGACACGCTGGGAGGTTGAGTTCTTCATTTTTGGCGGGAATGAGGACGGAAACCGGAATTTTAGTTGGGGTGGAGGACATGACGGAGGGCACCGAAGGAGTAAACTACTTTAGACTGTATCACGACCGCTCGGCTGGCTTGGGTGGGAACAACATTCCCCGAATGGCGGCTCCTAGATAGCCGATTTGACCGTAAGCATACACGAAGTCGTCGAAACGTCGCGCCGGATCGGAAAAGTGTTTCAGGCTGTTGTACAGTCCCCGTGCGAAGCGTTCGCTCCCGCGTCCGAGTTGTTTGAATCCGGCTTTTCCGGCGAGGCGTTCTCGATAGCATTCGCTAATTCCTTGCCACCAGCTCCGCTGCATGAACCAGGAGCGGTTGAGTCGTTCTGGCGCGACGTTGTGTGCGACGATCGCATTGGGAAGATACGCCACTTGCCAGCCTAATCGCAATGCGGCTTCGGTCATGTGCAATTCTTCGTTGGACAGTAAGGAAGTCCCGATGCGACCCAGTTGAATGTCGAAGCCACCAATTTGGTCGAGAAAGGCACGTCGAATCGAATAGTTTAAGCCTCGGGGAGTGAGTCCGGCGGTTTCGATATAGACCATTGTATCGCCGAGGTCGTATGCGCCTAAATTTCCCGACAGGTTGACCGACAGCCAAGGGGGTGGGGTGACGCCTTCGGGCCAGATGAGGGTGACTTTGCCACCGGCGATCGCGAGTTTGTCATACTGGCGGTAGGCATCGACGAGAACTTGCAGCCATTCGGGGGAAGCGACGGCGTCGTCGTCGAGATAGGCGAGGATTTCGGCGTTGGACTCTTTCGCACCTCGATTGCGCGCCACGGATAAGCCGAGGGTGGGTTCCCAAATGTAGCGGACGCGGGAATCGCTCAGGCGGGGTTCGACTACTTCTTTCGTGCGATCGCTCGATGCGTTATCCACCACGAGCAGCTCGAAGTTTGGCAAGCTTTGTTGCAGCACGCTATCGATGGCAGCGCCTAAATAATTAGCTCGATTGTGCGTGCAAATAATAACAGAAATATCCGGTGTCATGGGTGATTGATTTTCATAAAAATTGCTATGCTTTAATAGCGATCGCTTGACTTCTAGAGCTTTCCCGAACTATTCTATTTTATTAACTTCCATGTCGCTTTTGATGCCACTGCCAAGCATGGGCGATAATATCGCTTAAATCGGCATATTCCGGTATCCAACCGAGAATCTTACGAGCTTTGTCGCTACTTCCCACCAGTGCGGGAGGATCCCCCGGTCGGCGATCGCGCGCTTCGGCATGAATGGGTTTTCCAGTGACCGATCGCGCCGTTTCAATCACCTGCTTCACCGAAAATCCGTTACCGTTGCCGAGATTGAAGATTTCGCTATGTCCGCCGTTTAATAAATACTCCAGTCCCGCCACATGAGCCGAGGCTAAATCGCTGACGTGGATGTAATCGCGGATGCAAGTGCCGTCGGAAGTCGGGTAATCGGTACCAAACATATAAATGGTATCGCGTATGCCTAATGCCGTTTGCAATACTAAGGGAATTAAATGGGTTTCCGGATTGTGATCTTCGCCCACCAATCCACTCGGATCGGCACCCGCTGCGTTAAAGTATCGAAAAATAACCGATCGCAAGTTATACGCCGCGTTAAAATCGGCAAGAATCCGCTCGACCATCAATTTACTCGCACCGTAGGGGTTAATCGGATTTTGAGGATGATCCTCGGGGATGGGAACGGTTTCGGGAACGCCGTAGGTAGCGCAAGTGGAGGAAAACACGAAGCAGTCGATTTCTGCATCGAGCATGGCTTCAAGCAGGGTGAGCGTTCCGAGGACGTTATTGTTGTAGTATTTTGCCGGATCTTGTACGGATTCGCCCACGTAGGCGTAGGCGGCGAAATGCATGACGGCGGCGATGTCGTGGGTGTCGAATAGGCGATCGAGCAAGTCGCGATCGTTGGTTTCTCCTACCACCAATTCCGCTTTCAGGGCGTTTTCGGCGATGTCGCGGTGTCCGTAGACGAGGTTGTCGAGAATGACGACCCCGTACCCCGCACGCTGGAGTGCTAAGACGGCATGGGAGCCGATGTAGCCTGCTCCTCCGGTGACTAAGACGGTTGGCTTGGTTGGCGACACGTGATTTTCCTACTGAGCTGCGGCACTTTCCTGCTTTCTAGCTTATCTTTAAGGTCAACCGCCACTCGTTTTTCGCTACGATCGCCTTCGAGCCTTTCGAGACGGTGAATTGATGTCCCACATTATTTTAGTGGCAGGTCCGGCGCGATCGGGAAAAAGCGAATGGGCGGAAACCCTTGCAGCCAGGAGCGATCGCTCGGTTACCTATATTGCCACGTCGCGCATCGATCCGACGGATGCGGAATGGCTGGCTCGGATCGAGCGACACCGCCAACGCCGTTTACCGGATTGGACGACGTTAGAGGTTCCGATGGAATTAGCCGAGGCGATCGATCGCGCGTCGGAGTCGGATTGCTTGCTGGTGGATTCGTTGGGGACGTGGGTGGCGAATTGGATCGATCGCGATGAGTCGATTTGGAATCAGGTGCAAGAAACGTTGTTGGCGAGTTTGGCGGATGGGAAAGCCGATGCGATCTTGGTGGCTGAAGAAATCGGTTGGGGGGTGATTCCCGCCTATCCGATGGGACGCGCGTTTCGCGATCGTTTGGGGACGTTGGTGCGTCGAATTGGAGCGATGGCGGATTCGGTGTATTTGGTTGCGGCGGGTCATGTTTTGGAGTTGAGTGCGTTGGGAATGCGGCTTCCGGATTGAGGTTATCAATTCCGTTTTGAAGTTAATCTGCATACGAATCAACCGAAACGTACTCCCGCTTTACCCCCGTAAATCGGTCGAAAATCTGCCGATGTCGCCTTAAACCATATTCGTCCTCGCGCACGTCGTATTCTCGCACCCACTCAAGCAAGCGATCGAGCATCGCCTGTTGTTCCTGCGCCGACGCAAACTTGGTCGGTTCCCACGGTCTGCGCTTGCAATGGTTAATGCACGCCTCCACGCCAGGATTCAAAAATCGCAATTCACTACAATAGGGGAGTGCGGCTTCGACGAGATCGCCGTAACAGCCTTCAATTATCCATTGTTCGTGGGTTTGGATAAACTCGTGAAGTAAGCGAAGGCTCTCTTCTAGCGGTTTGCGCTTTATCCCTTCGTTCCACGCAATTTCGTCTAAGGATAGATTCGCAATATCGCGATCGCCCATCAGGTAACGAGCCATCGTACTTTTGCCCGCACCCGCATTTCCCAGTAAGATGATTTTCATCAATGAAACACTCGCCCATTTTGGTTTTCATAACAACCGCGCGATCGCTAGAATTTGGATGCGTTCGGGCATCGTCAGTTCGCGATCGCTCCCAATTTAAAACTCTAACATTCGCAAAAATCACGATTCATAAATGATATTGTCTGACAACACTCTATACTTCAACAACAAGTTACCTCTCTTTCCATCGCTTCCCGCGATTCCCGACTCTTGATAGTGGCTTCACAAATCGATCGATTGATGTGGATTTAATAATTTCTGCAACATTTAATGGGTCAATCGCTGAGGATCCAAGATAGCATAGTAGTAGAGTGTATTCCTTACTATCAAGTCGATCCCAGCATTTTGAGATATGTTGGAGCGTAACATTTAGTTAAAGTAAAGTTGCTAAACGTCTCAAAATGTAAAGTAATGGGGTACAATGCACCGACTGAGGGATGTTGCCCGTTTCCCTCGCATTTAAACTGATAGAAACACTCAGATCGACGATTCGACTATTTTGCCGTCAGTAAAGGCACAGTGAATATGGCATCCGAACAACAAGTCAGACGCTACCTAGCCTATTGGTTTCAACTCGGGAAGCGTGCGTGCGCTCGGGGTGGCAAGCAAGTCCTCTGTCCGCAACCCGTCATTCAGGGCGATCGCTATAGCGACGAATTCGAACGGTGTTGGCAATACCTTCATTCGGAGGAATCGGGCGATTGTTACCTGGAAGGGACAGACCAGACCATCGACCAATTGCTCTCGCCGCAATGGGACGTTCATCCGTGCGCCCGTTGCGATATGCCCGTTCCCATTCCCGCGCGGGGAATGCCTCCTTCTTGCTGCCCTTGCTACGACCTCTCCAGTTGGCCCAATCCCGAGCTTCCCATGCCGAGAGCGCCCGTTTCCAGTCAATCTCGCTTGAGACGCCTGTGTTCGCGGTTGCTCGATATCAGTCGCAACTCCGATTCGCCCCCGCGCGATCGCCAACCATCTGATGCCGAACGGCATGACGGTTCCTCCGATCGCTCCCCAAATAACGTTTGCTCGATTTTTCCCCACTCCCATCATTCCGCCAGAGCCAGCAACGGTCGTTAAACGGTCGCTAGCTCGGCAGCTTGGCGTCGCGGCACCTCGTAAGTCAAAAAATCGTATGCCATATCGGTATTGGGGAAAATCGCCCGCGCCTCCTGTAACAAGTCATCGAGTTGCAGGTCGTTACCGGGGGCGTAGCGGGGACTGAAATGGGTCATGAGCAACTGCCTCACCCGTGCCCCCAATGCCACCTGCGCCGCCATCGTCGAAGTCGAGTGCAAGCGTTGGTACGCCAAATCGGCATCCTGGTGGGCAAACGTGGCTTCGTGAATCAGCACGTCCGCATCGCGAGCTAAGTCCACCGCGCGATCGCAATAGACGGTATCGGTACAGTAGACCATCTTGCGACCCACCTCCGGCGTGCCACACAAATCGGTGCCTCGAATCTGGCGACCGTCGGGAAGCGAAATGGTTTCGCCCCGTTTGAGGCGACCGTACACCGGACCGGGCGGAATGCCGAGGGCTTCGGCTTTTTTGACATTGAACCGTCCCGGTCGATCTTTTTCTTCAACGCGATAGCCAAATGCAGTGACCCGGTGTTCGAGGCGATCGCACAGCACCCGAAACTCCTCGTCTTCGTATACCACGCCCGGACGAACTTTGCGGACGTTAATCGGATAAGAGAATCGAGTTTGAGAGTAGCGGCTGCACGCTTGCAGGTAGTCGTTCAACTCCGCCGGACCGTAAATATCGATTTCGTGGGCGCTACCGCTAAGTCCCACGCTAGCGAGCAACCCCATCAGTCCAAAGATGTGGTCGCCGTGCATGTGGGTAATAAAAATCCGGCGAAGCTGGCTGACCTTGAGATCGCTGCGTAAAATCTGATGCTGGGTGCCCTCGCCGCAATCGAACAGCCACATTTGGGCGCGTTGGGGCAAGCGCAGTGCCACGCTCGAAACGTTGCGCGATCGCGTCGGTACGCCAGAACTCGTTCCTAAGAAAGTAATGTCCACTCGCTCGGTGTCTCGTTCGCGTTTCCTTTGCTTGCATTATAAAGGATTGCGAAGATGCCCGAACCCGAGGGATTGGGTGACCACCCCGATCGCCGTTGGCAGCCAGAAACATTATTTCGCCCGTCCCGTCAATGGGTCGGGGAATTTTTTTAATTTTCTGGGTCAAAGTTTATAGAAATTGCCTTACAATCGAGCATCGTTGGCGCGATCGCGCGTCGATCTCGATATATATTGCGTAACTACCACTCCGACCGTCCAGATTCCGAGGAGATTGTCCATGAAATCCACCCAGGTCGCAATGTCGCTCGTCTCTCGCCTCACCCCATCCTTACAGCGAGTCAAACGCCACTGGTGGGTCTCGGTTTTTTTATGGCTCATGGCGATCGCCCCAGCCATGGCATTAGAATTGCGCGTGGCAATTGAAGAAGGGGTCAGCCAAGTCAAAGTTGGCAGCTCCACCGAAGCGATCGTCCGCGATGGTAACGGTCGCGTCTTAGGCGAACTGGCAGGCATGAACGGCTTTCTCGCCCAACGCCACGGTAGCAATATTGCCTTGAGCCAGTGGCAAGCCAGCCGCATTTTCATCGAACCGCAAGGAGACGGTTACGTTTATATTGGCGATCGCTGGTATCGCGGACGCACCGCCCTCGTTTCCACCGGAAGCGGCATGGTCGCGGTCAACTACGTGGATCTCGACGAATACCTCTACAGCGTCATCGGGGCAGAAATGAGTCCCTCCTGGCCCATGGAAGCCCTGAAAGCGCAAGCCGTCGCCGCCCGTTCCTATGCCCTCTACCAACGCCAAAATGTCGGAAACAGGACTTACGATGTCGGCGACACCACCGCATGGCAAGCCTATCGCGGCTTAGAATCAGAAGCCAACACCACCCAAGCCGCCGCCGAAGCCACCACGGGAGAAGTCCTTAGCTACAACGGTGCCACGATCGAAGCCGTGTTTCACTCCTCCTCGGGCGGTCATACCGAAAACGTCGAAGACGTGTGGAGTTCGCCCCGTCCCTACCTTCGCGGCGTTCCCGATTACGATCGCGGCGCGCCCGTGTTTCAGTGGCAAGAAACCTTTTCCCGCAGCGGTCTGAGCAGTCGGATTTCCGGGGTTGGAAACATCATTGCCATGACGCCCGAACGCACCACCCCCCGAGGGCGAATCGTCACCATGAAAGTGGTTGGGGATGCGGGAACTCGCCTTCTCAGCGGCGACGATTTGCGCAAAGCCCTCAACCTGCGCAGCACCCTGTTTTCGGTGATTCCCCACGGTCAGAAAAATTCTGCCCCCACCGGATTTACGATCGCGGGTCGCGGTTTCGGTCACGGCGTCGGCTTGAGTCAGTGGGGCGCGCACAATCTGGCTCGCAAAGGTCACAACTACCGGCAGATTTTGGCACACTATTACCGCAACTCAGCTCTGGCGAAGGTCGAGTAATCGTTCCCTCAACTCCCTCGCTTGACTCAAAGATTCCACGGGGGAAATTCCGATGGGTTGACCCCTGCGGAGACTCCCCGATCCGAACCCAACGAGTCCTGATTCGCCGATCCTGCTTGAGTTTCTAGGGGTCGGCGAATTTGCGTTTGGCAGGGCGGATGGAGCCATGGGGAGAACTTGGGGCTATCAAAGAATCGCACAGTACTCCAGTCATAATCTTCGATTGGCATCGAGAGTATGTCAACGCCGATTTAGCTAAAATGGCTAAAATATAGTCCATATCTCGTTGGCTGCCGCGATCGCCACCGCTTTGACGGAGCACCAACAGGGACATCACCGCCAGGAAGCGTAATTATGTATCAAACGGCTACGCAGAATCAAGATTCCACCTCCAAGGATCCCAACCTTGACGTCGAACTGCGCAAAGTCTTCAAAGTCTTTAATGGCGAGACTGCCGTTCGAGGGGTCGAACTCGACATCCGTCGGGGCGAATTTTTCAGCATTCTCGGTCCGTCCGGTTGCGGTAAAACCACGACCTTGCGCCTCGTCGCCGGATTCGATACGCCGTCGGCTGGAGAAGTGCTGATTCGAGGGGAATCGATGACCCAAGTTCCTCCCTATCGACGACCGGTCAATACCGTATTTCAAAGCTACGCCCTGTTCAACCACATGAGCGTGTGGGATAACATTGCGTTTGGATTGCGCATTAGCCGTCAGGGGAAAGCCGAAATCGAACAGCGGGTGAAAGAAGCGCTGCAACTCGTCAAAATGGAGAGCTTCGCCAATCGGTATCCGGCGCAACTGTCCGGCGGACAGCAGCAGCGAGTCGCCTTGGCGCGGGCGTTGGTCAACCGTCCGGCGGTGGTGTTGCTCGACGAACCGTTGGGGGCATTGGATTTAAAATTGCGCAAGCAAATGCAAGTCGAACTGTCAAACTTGCATCAGAACTTAGGGCTAACGTTTATTATGGTGACCCACGACCAAGAAGAAGCGTTGAGCCTCTCCGATCGCATCGCGGTGATGCGAGATGGCAAAATCGATCAGGTAGGCAGTCCCAGCGAAATCTACGAGCGACCGAATACCCCCTTCGTCGCGAATTTTATCGGCGATACCAATTTATTTGAAGGGAAAGTCGAATCGCTCGATCGCGATCGCGTGCGGGTTCGAACCCCCGGCGGACTCCCCATCACCGTTCGCCTGTCCGAACCGTGGCATACCGCCGCCACCCCCGAACGAGTCGTCGTCAGCGTGCGTCCGGAGAAAATTCATTTGAGCCTGTCGGCTCCCGAGTCTCCCGCCAACTGCTTTGAAGGGCGCTTGCAACACGTGATGTACATGGGCACCCACGTCCACTATTTAATGGAGTGCAACTCCGGCGAGTGCCTCACCATCCGACAGCCGACGGGATTCGGTCACTTGGAAGAACCTAACGCCACCGTTTACGCTTATTGGGAAGCCACCGACTGCATTGCCTTAAGTGCCTGAAATCGATCGCGCTGCGACCAGCTATCAACGAGGAGCGAACTTTGACATTACCGGGAATTGGCGAATTTCTACAAGAACTCGAATCGCACTGTCACTCTAACGCGATCGCCACGTTTGTCGGCAGCGACAGCGAGCCGTTTGTCGTCGATTTACAGCGAGAAGGAGACTGGGTTCGCTACGGCGATCGCGACGGGGTGAAAGCCACCTTCATCCGCAAGCTCGCCAACGAATGCACGCCAATGGGATCGCTGATCCTGCGATCGTTTACCGCCGAAACCGACGATGTCACCCAACTTCCTATTAAAGAACTGCGCGGTTACGTCCTGCAACAAGACAGCGATCGCTTCGAGTTCGAAAAACTCTCCTCCGAAACCATGTTTGCCTGTCACAATACCGACGCGCAAACGGGCGAACCGCTAGCGCTCGAACAATCGGTAAGATACTGTTAAACCAGCCTGCTATCGGTTGTTACCAACCTGTCAAAATCGTGCGAACCTCCTTCTCTCGCCCCACGCGACGCCAGTTTTTGCAAGCCTCCGCCGCTGCAGTGTCGGGGTTGACCCTCTCCAGTTGCGGTTGGACCCTTGCCAACGTCCGCCAAACCGTCGAAACCGCGCCCGATCGCCTCTATATTTACACCTGGGCGGGGTACACCGATCGCGAACTGATCGAGCGGTTTAGGGCTGAAACGGGCATCACCGTCATCGCCGACGTGTTCGACTCCAACGAAGCCATGCTCGCCAAAATGCAAGCGGGGGGTGGCGGTGCTTACAGCGTCATCTACCCGTCCGATTACATGGTGCGCAAAATGCGGGGATTGGGCTTGCTCGCCGAATTGGATCGCAGCCAACTCGACGGGATGGATCGGCTGTTTCCCCGCTTTGCCGATCCCGTCTACGATCCGGACAATCGCTACAGCGTTCCCATGAGTTGGGGCACCACCGGACTCGTCTACGACCGCACCGTCCTCGATCCCCCGCCGCAAGATTGGGATTACCTGTGGCAGCACAAGCAACGCCTTGCCAAACGCATGACCTTGCTCAACGACGTCCGGGAAGTCATGGGTGCCGCCCTGAAGCGGCTGGGCTATTCCTACAATACGAGCGATCCCGATAAAATTAGAGCGGCGTACGAGTCCCTCACGCAACTCAAAGGGGCGATCGCGGCGTTTACCTCCGATGCCTGGCGACCGCAAATCCTCACCGGCGATTTAACCGTTGCCATGTGCTATTCTGCCGACGCCAACGAGGTGATGCGCGAGGATCCGAACTTAGACTACGCCTTACCCACCAGCGGCTCCTCCCTGTGGACGGACACCCTGGTCATTCCCATTACCGCCCCCAACCCCGCAGGCGCGTATGCTTGGATTAACTTCATGCTGCGTCCGGATGTCGCCGCGCGCATCTGCGAGCGATTGAGCTTCGCCACCCCCAACCGAGAGGCTTACAACCTCTTACCGCCCGAAGTCAAAAACAATACCAGTCTCTTCCCGTCCGAATCCGCCCTCGAACGCTGTGAAGGGCTGATTCCACTGCCCAAAGCCAACGCGATTTACGATCGCTATTGGACGAAACTTTCTAGCGGTTAACTGAACCTTCGAGTTGCGAGACTCCTAACGCCGTGTCTGTATCTACCAACAAACCCTCCCCCTCTCCAACCCACAAATCTAAAGCCGCCACCCTGTGGCAGCGACTGCGATCGAATGCCCTCGGGCCCCTGGTGTTGCTCGGTCCGGCTGGAGTGTGGCTGTTGCTGCTGCTGGTCATTCCCACCCTCGTCATTTTCGAGCTGAGTCTAGTCCCGAATATTCGTCCCGGCGACATCGTCAACCCCAGCGGCTTGGACAACTACTTTCGAGTGTTCAATCCCCTCAACCTTCAGGTGATCGGGCAATCCCTGTTTTTCGCCATCGGTACCATGCTCCTGTGTTTGGTGTTGGGGTTCCCCGTTGCCTACTGGATCGCCCTATCTGCCCCGAAGCGGTGGCAAAATCTGATCTTGCTGGCGTTCGTACTGCCGTTGTGGACATCCTCGCTGTTGCGCTCCTATGCTTGGATTACCATCTTGCGACCGACGGGCGTGTTCAACTCGGTGTTTAGCAGTGTCGGACTGCCGACCCTCGAAATTCTCTACACGCCTTCGGCAGTGTTAATTGGCATGAGTTACAGCTACTTGCCCTATATGGTGTTGATTCTCTACTCTTCCCTTGAAAAGCTCGATCTTCAATTGCTCGAAGCGTCGGCAGATTTGGGTTCGACGCCGCCGGAAACATTTTGGAAAGTCACCGTCCCTCAAGCCTTTCCCGGTATCGCCGCCGGATCCCTACTGGTGTTTATTACCAGCTTGGGAGATTTTATCGATCCGGAATTGCTCGGCGGTGCCTCCAGCATGACCGTGGCGCGGTTAATTTACAACCAATTCCTCGGAGCGACGCAAAATTGGGGCTTTGGGTCGGCGCTGAGTATGGTATTGATCTTGGCAGTGAGCATCGCGATCGCGCTACTGATCAAATTCGGCGACTCGACCCCCCAACGTTGATTGCTACGGGAATCGGCACGCCGACCCCCCACCGTTTCTAGTCAAACGCATGACACCCAACGCTCGCACGCACCCAGAGGAACTCCCGCAGGATATGTCCCCCTATCAAACCCGACCCCGAATCTCTTGGCAGGCGATCTTCGTCGGGGTGATGTTTGTTTTCATGTACCTGCCCATTCTGGTGCTGATGTTTTACAGCTTTAACCAATCGGCATACAGTGCCAGTTGGGAAGGGTTCACCCTCAAATGGTATGCCAGGCTGTTCGAGGATGCCCGCATTTTTGACGCCCTGCGCAATAGCTTGATCGTCGGAATCGGAGCGGTGGCGGTTTCGGCAGTCTTGGGAACGCTGATGGCGGTGGGATTGGCTCGCTATCGCTTTCCCGGCAAAACCCTGTATCGCGGTATCTCTTACCTGCCCCTGATTATTCCCGATATTGCAATGGCGGTGGCAACGTTGGTGTTTTTAGCCGCTCTCGCCATTCCCTTGAGTATCTGGACGATTATGGCGGCGCATATCGTGTTTTGCTTGGCGTATATTGCCTTGGTGGTTTCGACCCGACTGGCGGATTTAGACCCCAACTTGGAAGAGTCCGCCCTCGATTTAGGCGCAACTCCCGTTCAAGCCTTTTTGCAAGTCCTGCTCCCGCAGCTCGTTCCCGGTATTGTCTCGGGGTGCTTGCTCTCGTTCGTGCTGAGTATGGACGATTTTTTGATTGCCAGTTTTACGGCGGGAAGCGGGGCGACAACGCTACCGATGGAAATTTTTAGCCGCATTCGCACTGGCGTCAAACCGGATATTAACGCCCTCAGCGTCATTCTGATTATCGGTTCGGGGGCGATCGCCTTTGTGGCAGAATACCTGCGCTACCGTAACGAACAAAGCCGCCAGTAACCCCAGAACGGAGCGAGGGCAACCCCTGTCAAGACAAAAGGTTGCCCCAGCCCGGTACAGTTGAGAACCTTTGGTGACGCTTCAGCCGTAGCTGAATGTTCAGAAGAGCGCCCTCACACCACTTCACTCAGCCTAGCGTAATCGATCGCCCGGTCGATCGGCAATGAATTTTGCAGAAGAACGCGGAAATACCACCGGGGTTTCCCTTTTAAAATGGACAGTGACCCCCGATCGCAAAGGATTGTTAACTTCTGTGAGTGCCGACTTGTTTGCTGCCGAACGCTTGCTATTCGAGCCAGCGGTTCCCCAGACCGATGCCATTCCCCTGATATTTGGTTTCCCCAATACCTACGGGGTCGGCATCACCAGCCTCGGCTATCAGGTCGTGTGGGCAACGTTGGCGATGCGATCCGATGTGCAAGTGGCGCGACTGTTTACTGACGCGAGGGAATCGTTAAATCCAGATACGGAGATTTTGGGATTTTCCCTGTCCTGGGAACTCGACTACGCCAACGTGCTTGGCTTACTCGAATCTCTCGATCTCCCAATTCGCACGGGCGATCGCGACGAGTCCCATCCCCTCGTGTTTGGCGGCGGTCCGGTGCTAACGGCGAATCCCGAACCGTTTGCCGAATTTTTCGACATCATTTTGCTCGGCGACGGGGAAAACCTGTTGCACGAGTTTATCGAAGCGTATAAGGAAGTCCGAACGGGCGATCGCGCCACGAAATTGCGACGGCTTGCCCGCGTTCGGGGCATCTACATCCCGAGTTTATACGAAGTCCGCTACCGCACGAGCGACGGCGAAATTGCCTCTATTCAACCCGTCGATGCCGACGTTCCCGCCACGGTGGAAAAACAAACCTATCGCGGCAATACCCTCTCGGCGTCTCCCGTGGTTACCGAACGTGCCGCTTGGCCCGACATTTACATGGTGGAGGTGGTGCGCAGTTGCCCGGAAATGTGCCGCTTCTGTTTGGCGAGTTATTTAACTTTACCGTTTCGCACTGCTAGCGTGGAAAATTCGTTAATCCCGGCGATCGAGACAGGGCTGTCAGTCACCAAGCGTCTGGGATTATTGGGCGCTTCGGTGACGCAACATCCCGAATTTGAATCGGTCCTCGACCATTTAAGTCAGGATAAATTCGACGGCGTCCGCCTCAGTCTCGCCTCGGTGCGCACCAATACCGTCACCCCCAAACTCGCCCGAATTCTCACCCAGCGAGACACGAAATCGATTACCATCGCTGTAGAAAGCGGTTCGCAGCGGCTGCGGCAAATTATTAACAAAAAGCTCGATAACGACGAGATCGTTCAGGCGGCGGTGAATGCCAAAGCGGGGGGCTTGAAAGCCGTAAAATTGTATGGCATGGTCGGCGTTCCCGGCGAAGAACCGGAAGACCTCGACGCCACCGTAGCGATGATGGAGGCGATGAAACAAGCGGCACCGGGATTGCGGCTGACCCTCGGATGCAGTACCTTCGTGCCGAAAGCCCACACGCCGTTTCAGTGGTTTGGCGTCAATCCGCAGGCGAAGAAACGGTTGAAATACTTACAAAAACAATTGCGATCGCGCGGCATCGATTACCGACCGGAAAGCTATAACTGGTCGGAAATTCAGGCGTTAATTGCCAGGGGCGATCGCCGATTGTCTAAATTACTCGAATTAGTTCGACACTACGGCAACTCGGTCGGCAGTTACAAACGCGCCTTCAAACAACTGCGCGGACAACTTCCCGATCGCGAGTATTACATTCACGATCGTTATTCGCCCGATCGCATCCTTCCCTGGCACCACCTGCGCGGACCGCTCCCCACCGCTACGTTACAAAAACACCTCGCCGATGCCACGAGTCGGTTTGAAGCCGGCAACAGGCTGTAGGGACGCTTCGCGAAGTGCCCAAACCGACAACTTAGAACTGGCAGCAGCAAGTCTAACGCACCGCGACCGAAAGCAGAAATCCGTCCCCAGTCCCACTCGCCAGGTTGGGGGGAATTCCCGTTAAAATTGAAACCAGAATCAAGCAGAATGCAAGCAACAACTCGAAATCGCTTATGGAAATCCTAGACCTCAAACGCGCCGTCGAAACTCTGTCGGAACGCCTGGGTAAAACCCAGGACTATCTTTGACCCGAGCGCACTCAACGCCAAAATCCAGGATTTAGAACAACTCGCCGCACAGCCGGATTTTTGGGACGATCCCGAGACGGCGCAGGTGAAGATGCTCCAACTCAACGACCTCAAAACCCACCTGCAACAATACCACCAGTGGCAATCCCAGCTTGAAGATGCCAAAGCCGTGCTGGAATTGCTCGAACTCGAAACCGACGAATCCCTGCTCGCCGAAGCACAATCGAATATCGAACAACTCCAGCGTCAGTTGGATCGCTGGGAACTCGAACAACTGCTCTCGGGACCGTACGACAAACGCGGTGCGGTGCTGACAATCAACGCGGGTGCGGGGGGAACGGATGCCCAAGATTGGGCGGAAATGCTGCTGCGGATGTATACTCGCTGGGCAGAAGATCGCGGTTACAAGGTGCAGTTAGATGAAATTTCCGAAGGGGACGAGGCGGGGATTAAATCGGCGACCTTAGAAATTAACGGTCGCAACGCCTACGGTTACCTGAAAGCAGAGAAAGGTACCCACCGCTTGGTCAGGATTTCGCCGTTTAACGCCAATGGCAAACGCCAGACGAGTTTTGCTGGGGTGGAAGTGATGCCGATTCTCGACGATTCGGTGCAATCGGTGGAGATTCCGGAGTCGGATCTCGACATTAGCACGTCGCGATCGGGGGGAAAAGGCGGTCAAAATGTCAACAAGGTAGAAACGGCGGTGCGCGTGGTTCACAAACCCACTGGAATTGCCGTGCGCTGTACCCAGGAGCGATCGCAGTTGCAAAATAAGGAAAAAGCGCTGGCGATTTTAAAAGCAAAACTCCTGATTATCGCTCAAGAGCAGCGATTGCAAAAAGTTGCCGAAATTCGCGGCGATATGGTTGAAGCTGCCTGGGGAAATCAAATCCGCAATTACGTGTTTCATCCCTATCAAATGGTGAAAGATTTGCGGACGAATGAAGAAACCACGGCAATTGATGACGTAATGAATGGGGCGATCGATCCGTTTATCGAGTCGTATTTGCGTCACGATACCAGCCTGACCGAAACGGTTACGACGGTGTAATGGAAGTCTAGTGCAAGGAGGTAGATTGCCCCGCGCGATCGCGTAACGTGTTCCGTAGGAGCGTATCGCCTCCTTGCTTGCTCTGTGTCTGGTGTGGTTCTAGAATTTTCAGAATCAATGGGAATTGTCGATGTTCTCAGTTCATGGAAGGTGGACATTGTTATTTGAAAGGGATCGGTTCGTTCGCAATGCGATCGGTCATGACTACCCGA
>CAYQUF010000035.1:3222-31722 GCA_964420595.1 uncultured bacterium | reverse complement strand
TCTGTCTCCTCCGCGTTCTCTGGGTCTGGCGTGGCGAATCTTACCCTGATTCAGCTTAAAAACGCTCAATTTCTGTTTTGCCCATAACTCATTTTCCTATCCCCCTTCCGCACCCGCTCGAACTGCTGCTCCAACGGGTCAGTTTCCCTCGCCTCCCCGCCATAGCGCCACAAAACGTAAGCCTGACAGATCGCCTCAATCGCCTCCGCCACTTCCGGGGGATGGTGGGAACGCATTTGACGCGCGTATTCCAACGGAGTCAGGGCGGGATGCTTGCGAAATCCCTGCACCGCCAGCCAATCCAGCAACTGTCGGTAAAGCCGTTCGACCGGATGCAATCGCGCTAGCTTGCGACGGTAGCGCCACCATTTCCAACTGCGCCAAGACAGCCAACCGAGAAAGCCAAAACCAATTAGGGCGATCGAACCGCCAAACAGTCCCACCCAACCGCGCAAAAACTGTTGGAGCAACCAACTGAAAATCCTCGATATCGCCCCAAAAATGGCTCCCAACCCGCTGGTGACCGGAGAGGGAAGCCATCCGGCGACCCAATTCCAAAATTGACGCAATACGCCAAAGGTTTGCGATTCGTCAATGGAGGGGGGAATGGTTTCGCGTCCCGGAATCGGATCGAAAGCAAACCAGCCGTAGTCGGGAAAATACACCTCGGTCATGGCGTAGGCGTCGGTGTTGCGAACCACGTACAAGCCAGTGAAGGGGTTGAAATTTCCCGGTGCAAATCCCGTCACCAAGCGGGTGGGAATGCCGATGGAGCGCAACATCACGGTCAAGACGGTGGAGAAGTGGTCGGGATAGCCGCCAGCACTGCACGTATTGGGATTGGCGGCGGTTTCGCAGCCGAAGAGGAAGTTGACGACTAAATCTTCGTCGTCCCCTAAATGGGGGAGTTCGCGCGGGTCGGGGGGAACTTGATAGTGTTGTTTGAGGTATTGCGCCAGGTAGAAGGCTTTTTCGTAAATCGAAGTCGGGGGATTTTCCGGTTTTTCCAGGATTTCGAGGGTTCGCTCTCGCACGCGATCGCGAATGTCGTCGGGAATTTGCAGGTAATGCTCCCGCGTCTTGTCAGAATAGTCGGTCGAAGCGTTTCGCAGTTGGGAACGATCGCGCTGGGGAACTTTGGAAATCACCGTGTAGGTGAGTCCGTCGGACAGTCTCACGGGCGATCGCATCGCACCCTCGGGATCCACGGCAATCTGGCGGGTGGGGAAATAGAGGGCGTGTGCCTGGTACAATGCCGGAATCAGGTTGGGCAAGTCGGAGATGACGGTGTACGTTTGAATCACCTCTCGGGTTGGCAGGCTGGTGCGCGGGGGCGGGAGTAAGAAGCGAAACGTCCAGGGCGATCGCTCCAACTCGAATACCTCTTCATTGCGCGAGACTTCCCATCCCTGTCCGGTATAGCGATCGAACGCCATCACTCGCCAGAAGCCTTTCGCCTGCGATCGCACTCGCATTACCACCTGCGGCTTCATCTCGCCGCGCAAGTTCTGATTGATGCGATCGTTAAAGCCGTAGTAAAAGGTCTCGTCGAGTTCCCCCGCGCCTTCTGCTTGGGTTCCCGTTCCGTTCCCCCCACCTTCGCCATCTTCGCCCTCGTATCCCGGATTGACGATATTGCGACCGTCGAAATTCCCTTGAAAGTCAATCGGCGCGCTGACGGGAAAGGTTTGCAATTGATAGCCGGGAATGCGGGGCATAAACGCAAACACGATCAGCCCCAAAACCACGGTCACGACCAAAAAGACGCCCAATCGCTTCGGCGAGAGATCGGGGGTTTGCCATAAGTGGCGATCGCCCTTTGGGTTTAACAGTCCCAGGCGCGATCGGTAGTCTAAAACTAAGGTGGGCAGTGCCAGGGCTAAAAACAGCAGCAACAGCGGCGCAAATGCCAGGGTTTGGCTCACCGTTCCCGCCACCCCCAGCAAGATTAACCCAATCGCCATCGAATAGCCCAAATCCCGACGGCGGGGCAAATCCCAGCTATGGAGCACTTGCATCCAAATCAGCAATTGCGCCAGCACCACGCGGGTATCGTTGAGGGCGTCGATCAGGTTGCGCAGAAAGACTGCCAGCGCCACCAACATCGCGATCGCCAGGACGAACTTCAGCGCCACATTGCGATCGTAGCGTCGGTACCAACTCCACACCGCTCCGGCGACACTGGCTGGCACCGCCCACAGGCTCATCTGAGTCCCCGCCGCGATATCCGTGGCAATTATCCCGACGATAACCAGAGCTTGCACCAACCCCCGCAGGGCGATGGATTCTTCCACCTTGGGCGGTGGCAGGGATTCGATCCGCTGCCATAGCTGCTCGACGATTGGCATCCTTCGCAGTTGCATCGCGTCCCGCCCGCCCCAATTCGACCTGCACCGCGCGAGGGGTTAACTCGCGGCAGACTTGCTCTCAATCCTAGCAGGTTCTAGCTGGCACTGGGATAGACGGCGAAGGTGAAGGGATGCTGTTCCAATCCGTTGAGGCTAATATCGAGAAAATGGGTGCGATCCGGCTGAATGTCGAACAGTTCCACGCTGGCGCGTCCGGCTTCGGCACGGTGGGCGATCGCCCGAGCTTCGTCCCGATACAGTTGCACGCTTCCCCCTTCCGGGAGCTGCACGGACACCCGCAAGGCGCGATCGCGGTATTCCACCGCCAAGGTCAGCACCCCCAGAGCGGTCAGCCATTGGCGTTCGAGAACGGGGCGATCGCTCGAGACTTGTAAGGTTAGAGAGCCAATAATTTCGCGAGCCGCTAACAACGATAGCACCATTTGTTGGGTCGGCGTTGCCGTCTCGTAGGTGGTAATCTCGCGAACGGCTTCGCCCCGAACCGGTCCCATCAACACCAAACGCGCGTAGTCGTTGATCGCCGCATTGGATTGGTCGGGGAACAGATCCTCGACCGCTTTGACCAATTGCGTCCCCTCTCGCAACGACAGGCGAATGGCGTCTTGACATCTTGCCAGCAAATGCGACAGCAGCGGTTCCGGCATGGGGACGGGAAGCCGGAGGTTGCGCAGTTGCGCCGCCCACGTTTCCACAGGAACATTGAGCTGGAATCCGCAGTCTGGAGTTTCTAGTTCGTACTCGAGCATCTCGTCTTCCCAAGGAAATAAGGGCGGATGCTGTTGGATTTCGGATTGAAGTTTGCGTTGTAGCAATGATTTGAAACGATCTTGCACGGTTGGTATATCTCCCAATAGATTTGACGGTTCTCCAATCTCGGCAGGGAAGTCTTCCAAGTCGCGATCGGGAGAGGGCGCGTGGAAGGGTTCCGAATCGAGCGGGTCTAGTGCCTTCCCGTTCGCCTCGCCCTCGACATGATGGCAGTCGAAGGCAGAGGGGTTTTGGTCGGACTTGCCGAGAAGCCAAGCCCAGAAACGGCGTTCGAACCTTTCTTCATCCCCTGTCATGTCGTTATTCATGGCGCTACCTTCCATCTCCGGACACTTGCGCGTTGCGAATTTCCCACGCCTGTTTGAGAATCTTAAACCATCGTTTCTTTAACTGGGTTGCCGTGCAATCCAATTGCGACATAATTTCGGCATCGCTGGCACCTTGCTGTTTGAGCAATAACAATTGGGTTTGCCTCTCGCCGATGTGCTGCTGCAAGTCCGCCCACTGCTGCGGCGTCAAGCCGAGATTGCGCTCTAAATCGGCTTCCAACCACTGATGCACTAATTCCCAGCGATGGGAAAGGGCAAATCGAATTAAGTGGTATTTAAACCGCTGTTGCAAGTAGTCTCGCTGGCGGGGTGTCAGTCCTAAAATGGATTCGATTTCTTGCGTGGGCAAGTCTTCTAAACGCAGAATAAAATAGTCGGCACAATCGTTTTGCTGGCGCTGTTCGAGATAGTCGATTAATTCTCGAATCACTTTTTGGCGCAACGCTTCTTCGGCGGGTTCGCTCTCTTGGGAAACAATCTGCTCGCGCACTTCGCTAATCGATGCCCCGTTGGGGGCGTATTCCGATTCCCACGCCGACCCCTCGGTGGCTTGGTCGAGGTCGAGATAGGTTTCCGGCGGCTGTTGGGACGAAAAGGTTTGAGCGCGCAGGATAATCAGTTGTTGGCTGCGTCCGCCGGGTAAGGGAATGCGTCGCTTGCCGTAGCGTTCGACAAACGCCATGTATTCCGACAGTTCCAGCAGGGTTTTGGGGCTGTAGGTCGGGCTTAAATCGGCTTCTCGCCGCAGGGCGTTTAACGCTTCGAGGTAAAACCCTTGCAAGAAGTCTTCGATCAGCGTCAACCGAGCTCGATAGCTGGATTTGACCTGCGGTGGGGTCATGTAACGATAGATAATTGCACTCAGGGTGCTGTGCAATTCAACCCGTCCGCGACGGGAGCCTTTGCGATAGTAATTCAGACATTGTTTTAGGCGGTGTTGAGCGAGTGTTTTGCCCCAAGCTTGGATCTGACCGGAGGCTTGAATCCGTTGGCTTTGGCGACAAATGCGGTGGACTTCTGAGGTAATGCGCTCGGCAACGGCGCGACAGTTGGCTTCGCGCTCGCGAGTGGATTGTCTGAGTTCGTCAAACAGCAGTTGAAAAATGGCGTCTGCGCTCAGGCTGATTTCCCCCATGCTTGAATCATCCTCGATTTCGACGCGATCGCCCCTGATTAGACTCGATCTAAAATAATCTCGAACGAGGCTGAGATCGTATGAATGTCCGAGTCGGCGCATTCAGTTCGAATGGGTTCGATCTGCCCCAGCGGGGATTAGGATTAACCACCCGCTTGCCCTGTACTACTACTATCATCTTAAGAGGTTTTCCAGATTGGCAATGGATTTAGACGAACAGATTCGCGTCCTGATCGATAACGCGCCGCCGGATGGCAAAACGCCTGGGATCGTCAAGGCGATCGCGCCGCTGCTCAAACAGTTGGCGGTGCAATTGCGCCACCGGCAGTACTATATCTTGCAATCGATGGAGGGACAGTGGGTGGCGACGACCCTCAGCAATCGCGCCAACCCGGAGATGGAAAAGCGCGTTATCTATGCGTTTGCGACGGTGGACGATGCGAAGTCGGCATCTGGGGTGACGCCCGACTCTCGCGCGATCGCGATTGGATTGCCGGTGACTCACATTTTGTTTCAAACGATCGTCATGCAAACCGTAGACAGTCTGATTTTCTTCGAAGAACCCGGTCGCCTGGAATCGGGGACGGAAGTGCGGGGCGATGACATTCGAAATTTGGTGCAAGCCCAATTGCAGCGGACGTTTGCTTCGCCGCACTCGGATTCGCAGATTCCTCCCGATATGGCTTGAGTTTGGGCAGTTCGCGAACCGCTCGTACCCACTCTCAAACTTGGCTAGTACAGGCGAGCGAGGACGTAATCGGCGAGCTGTTCGAGGGCGTCTCGGGCGGGGGAGGGGGCGAGGTTTTGCAGGTGTTGGACGGCGAGTTTGGAATGGTGTTGGGCGAGTTGGCGCGATCGCTCGATGCCGCCACTGGCATCAATGAATTCTAGGGCGCGATCGAGATCCTCGTCTTGGCTGAATTCCCGTTCGAGTAGGGGGACGAGGGCGGGGTTTTCTTCGAGGGCGTACAACACCGGCGCAGTCAGGTTACCGCTTTTGAGATCTGAGGCGGCGGGTTTGCCTAATGACTCGGTCGAACCGGTGAAGTCCAAAATGTCATCGACGATTTGAAAGGCTAACCCGAGATGGCGACCGTATTGGTAGGCGTCTTCGGTCAGTTCTTCGGAGGTTTCGCTGAGTACGGCAGCCGCTTTGCTGCTATTGGCGATCAGCGAGGCGGTCTTGTAATAGCTTTTTTCTAAATAGTCCTCGATGGAGAGGTCGGTGTCGAACCGATTCAGTCCTTGCTGGATTTCGCCTTCTGCCAAGTCCATAATCACCTGCGAGAGCAGTTTGACGACGGTGAGGTTGTCGAGGTTGGCGAGGTACCAGGAGGATTGCGCGAATAAAAAATCCCCCGCTAGCACGGCAATGCGATTGCCAAAACTGCTGTGGACGGTGGGAAGACCGCGCCGCATTTCCGATTCGTCAACCACGTCGTCGTGGACGAGGCTGGCGGTATGGATCATTTCGGTGATTTCGGCAAGGCGGCGATGGCGGGGGATAATGTCGCGATCGAGCATGGTAGCTCGGGAAATGAGCAGCACGATCGCCGGTCGGACTTGCTTGCCTTTGGCTTGGAATAAATGGTCTGCCGCCGCAAATAGGATCGGGTGACGCGCCCCGACGAGTTGCTTGAGATTCTGCGTTAGGAGGTCGAGATCGGCTTCGACGGGGGCAAACAGGGAGGTAGCTGAGGTCATGGATGAACTGACTCAGGCGTTAAGTTTACGAAATTTTACATATTCTATCCCTATTTTAAGCGAACCCCTCCGACTAGGAAAGTTAACCCGCCATTTACCCGCTGAAATTCGGGACAATCGGCGCGATCGCGAGGTTGGTGAATTGCCCGGAGGTCGGGGGATTGATGGGGGTGACAGACCGGACGATCGCCCCGTTGTCAAGCGGACTTAAAAAAACATTAAGGAAATTGTCGGTCTCCTCTCGAAAAGCCCGAAATCTTGTGTTACTCTAATTTGTAAAGATTTCGACCGAGCGATACCCCAGCTTAGCTGGGATCGGAGGGTCAGCACCCGGAAACCGATTTCGGTCCGGGGTCGTAACAATAAAATCGAGTCGATATCTTTGAGGTTTTCGCAGTGTTTCGGAATCGGTCGGGGACGAACGGATTGCCGTGCATCCCGGATCGAGCTGAGAGCCGATACATGCGAGTTGGCGGGATCTATCAATTTTTGTGAGGCAAACCCGTCGGTGGACTAGACCGCGATCGCTCGTCGTCGGTCTGAGCTTTGAGAAACCGATAATGTCAAATTCACTGGATCGGCAAGCGCGACTGCCTGCTCCAGTTGCTTCATTCAATTCTAACGGAGGTGAATGGTAGCACCGTTGGTCAACACCTCGGAATTTGGCGAGAAGTTTGACGGAACCATAGGCAATTGCAATTGCTCGTCCCCGTTATTTCCGTAACGTGCCAGGGCAAGTTGCCATCCCAACCAAACTCAATCTGCGATCGGCTCAATCGAACTAGCGATATCCGAAACGGATACGAAACCTCCAGGGCGGTATTCCCTCGGCGGGGTGCTTGCGTATGACAATCGCATCGACTCACAACCAGATGGTTGGAAACCGCGAAATGCTTCAGTTATGACACCTTAAATATTGCTTATCAATGGGTTTGGCTATGGACTTACACAGTATGCCTCTAATTATTCCGGTACTGGCAACGGGTTATTTGCTAGTGATTTATCTCGTTTTAAAGCTGATTCACCAGGGCGCTAGAGAATCGCGATCGTAAACGAATTGCCCTCATGGCAAGGGAATTGGCGAATAGAGTTGGGAGCGGGATTGAATTTTGGTGTGAGGAGAATGGCTCCCAGTTCGCCTGTCGGTTAATTCTGACCCTACAATCTTGCCATTATAGCGCGTTATTCTAACTTTGACAACCACTGAGAAATCCGCGCGTTAACCACATCCGGTCGCTCGTCGTGCGGGCAGTGTCCGGTTTTGGGAATGGAGACGAACTCGATGGGTTGCGATTGAGACATCTGTTCGAAAATGCGCCCTCCCGTCACCGGCGTCCACGGATCGTCTTCGCCCCACAGCACTAACAGGGGAACTTGGACGTGCGGCAATAATTCTTCGATTCTCGGCCCCGGTGGTGCCGACAGGATGGAGGCAAATACTTTTTGAGCGCCGGGGTCGCACGAGGGTCGGTAGAGCAGTTCGACCAATTCGTCGGTAATGGCGTCGCGGTTGCGATAGACCTGCTTGAGAGTACCGCGAATGCGATGTTTCTGGCGAATGCGGTTGAATAAGAACGATCCGAAGAATTGGGAGTTAACCAGCCGCGCGAAGGTGCCCATGACGACTCGTAAGGGCAGGTTGAGTTCGTCGGGGCGATGGTTCAATCCGCCCGCACAGTTGAGCAGGACGCCTCCCGCTACGATATCGGGGCGACGAGCGGCGACCATCAGACACAGCAGCGCGCCGATGGAGTTACCGACAAACACGGTGGGTTCGTTAATGCGATCTTGCCAGAAGTCTTCGAGCAGAGCCTGCCACAGTTCCAGGGTGTAATCGATCGCGGGTTTGTCCGAACCGCCAAAGCCGAGGAGGTCGATGGCAAAGACGCGATATCCGGCTGCGGCGAGGGCGGGGATGTTTTTGCGCCAGTGTCCGATGGAGGCACCAAAACCGTGAACCAGGACGAGGGGACGTCCTTCGCCGACGGCGACGTATTGAATTTGGCGATCGCGCCAAGTCCAAGTTAAAGGCTCTAAGGCGGGAAGTTGGGTTATCTGTGAGGCAGTCACGGCTTTATAAAGTTTTGTAAAATTTCGATCTCATGATAGCGAATTTCCGCCCTTTCACCAAGTAAAAGGCAACAGAATCGGTGTTCGAGGTTCTCCCTATCTCCCTATCTCGAGGAAAAAGGCGAGGGAGCATTCCTTTTTCCCCAAGTGCGATCGCGGTTTAATCGTCGGCAAAGACGAAGCGATACAGCTCGCTGGCGTCGGGTTCGGGGCTTTGTTCGGCAAATTCGACGGCGTCGTCGATGCGCTCTTGCACCTGTTGCTGAATCTCTTTTAATTCCTCGTGTTGGGCGAGATTGTGTTCGGTGAGATAGGTTTCAAACCGGGAAATCGGATCCCGAGACATCCAGGTTTCCTTCTCGTCCTTGGAGCGCAGTTCGTCTGGGTCGGCGAGGGAGTGTCCCCGGAAGCGGTAGGTCAGGGCTTCGATCAGGGTTGGACCTTCCCCAGCTCGGGCGCGGGCGATCGCTTCTTTAGCAGCCGCACGGACGGCTAGCACGTCCATTCCATCGACTTCTACCCCAGCCATGTCGAACACGCTGGCTTTTTTGTAAATTTCGGGCTGAGACGTGGCGCGATCGTGAGCCATCCCGATCGCCCATTTGTTATTTTCGACCACGAACAGGATGGGCAACTTCCACAATGCCGCCATGTTGAGGCATTCGAAGAATTGACCGTTATTGGTCGCCCCGTCGCCGAAGAAACACGCCACCACGCGATCGGCATCCGCTTCGCCCAAGACGTCGCGGCGATAGCGACATTGAAACGCCGCCCCTAACGCCACGGGAATGCCTTCGGCGACAAACGCATACCCGCCGAGCAGTCGGTGGGATTCGGAGAACATGTGCATCGAACCGCCCCGTCCCTTGCTGCAGCCGGTGGCTTTGCCGAATAATTCTGCCATCACCTCGCGGGGGGGGACGCCGCAACTGAGGGCATGGACGTGATCGCGGTAGGTACTGCAAGCATAATCGTCGCCGGGGCGCATCGATTGAATCACCCCGGTAGAAATGGCTTCTTGACCGTTATACAAGTGGACGAATCCAAACATTTTGCCGCGATAGTACATCTCGGCGCATTTGTCTTCGAACAAGCGCCCCAGTACCATATCTTCGTAAAATCGCAGTCCTTCATCGCGATCGATTTCGGCGTCGGCGGCATGAAAAACTGGTAACGTGCGTTCCTGAACCATTGAAATTTCGTACCCTCGCAACGATACTCCAATATATACGAATCGATCGCCCCGGACACTCAAATTCGTTGCACTCGCGCAAAATATAAGACGAGCTGCGGGAATGCACTCGGCGCGATCGCCACCGACCGGTGGAACGGCTGGAAAATCAGCTAAAATACGGTCGAATTCGATCTTGTGGGAAATCGAACTGTTTGCGACCGTCGGTTCGCTACCATAGAATTTTACCCAATCGATCGCGAGGGGGCGGTGTCGGGCGAGGGGGCAGCGGAGTTGGGTGTCCGAAGTCGGGTCGAGTGCGACTGAGGTCAATGGCAAGGGTTCGGGGTCTCAACCCGACCGCAAGCCAGTCTCGGTTGGCGCGATCGAATCGACCGTCCGTTCCGAGTCCTTACCGGACGAAGCGGACATTTCGTATCAATCAGGTATTTACGGCTGGGGAAGCGAACTGTGCTGATTCCACTCGATTATTACAGAATTTTAGGCTTGCCGATTCAAGCAACGGCAGGACAGCTCGAACAGGCGCACCGCGATCGCCTCCGGCAATTGCCGCGCCGCGAGTATTCCGAAGCCGCGATCGCCGAACGTAACGCGCTGATCGACGAAGCCTACGAAGTCCTGTGCGACCCCCAACAGCGCCATCGCTACGACGCGAGCTTTCTGTCGCAAACTTACGAAACTCAGACCGAAGCGTTGGGAGAAGCGGCTCGGGGCGATCGCCCGTCGTTGGATGTCGCCCCCAACACCCCCAGTCTCGACATTCCCGACCATCGCTTCATCGGGGCGTTATCGATCCTGCACGAACTGGGGGAATACGAACTGGTACTCAATCTCGGTCGCACGCACCTGCGCGATCGCCTCCCCCACCAGAGCGGCAATTCCGGGTCGCAAGCCGCCATTCGAGCCGATATCGTGCTGACGATCGCCCTGGCGTATCTCGAATTGGGGCGGGAGCAGTGGCAGCAAAACCAGTACGAGAGTGCGGCGTCGTCCCTCGAAGCCGGACAAGCCCTCCTGTTGCGCGAAGGTCTGTTTCCCAACGTTCGGGGGGAGATGCAAGCCGATCTCTACAAGCTGCGCCCTTACCGCATTTTGGAATTGCTCGCCCTGCCCGAAAGTCGAGAAACCGAACGCCAGCGGGGCTTGCAGTTGCTCGGCGATATGCTGCAAGAGCGGGGCGGGATCGATGGAACGGGGGACGATCGCTCCGGGTTGGATATTGACGATTTTCTCCGATTCGTACAGCAATTGCGCGCCTATCTCACCGCCGCCGAACAGCAAGCGTTGTTCGAACGGGAAGCCCGCCGTCCCTCTGCCGTGGCAACCTATCTGGCGGTCTATGCGGCGATCGCCCGAGGGTTTGCCCAGCGACAGCCCAATTTAATCCACCACGCCAAACTAATGCTGCGGCAGCTCGGTCGCCGTCAGGACGTTCACTTGGAGCAGGCGGTGTGCGCCCTGTTGTTGGGACAGACGGACGAAGCCAGTCGCGCCTTGGAATTGAGTCAGGAGGAAGCGCCTCTGGAGTTCATTCGGGCGCGATCGCAGGATGCCCCCGACTTACTGCCGGGATTGTGCCTGTACGGGGAGCAGTGGCTGCAAGATGAGGTGTTTCCCCATTTTCGCGATTTAGCCGATCGCAAGGCGTCGCTGAAGGACTATTTCGCCGACGAGCAGGTGCAGGCGAATCTGGAAGCATTGCCTTCGGAAGCCGAAGTTGCCGGACAGTGGGTTGCCGTTCCGCCGACACCCGCCGCCCCGACCAAGGCGCGATCGTGGCGCGATCGCCCCAACCCTAGTTCCGCACCGCCGCCGAGCCGCCCGAATCCTTCTCCAATTGCGCCGACGATCTCGCCCTCGGTGCAAAATGGAACTTCGACCTTACCCGAAGCGGTGCGATCCGCGCCGAGCCGCCCGTTTGAGGGCAGCCGAGGAATTCAGCCGCCGCCGGAGCCGAGTGCCCCGCAGCCGCCGCCAAGTGCCGAGAACAATCCGTTTAGCACTGCGCCGGAGGAACCGCCGCCGAGAGAGCCGTCGCCGCGATCGCGCGATGTCCGTTTTTCGCCGCCAACGGGCGATCGTCCCAACCGTGCGAGACGGACGTTTCGCCTGGAACGGTTGTTGGTGCTGATTGCCGCCCTGTTGCTGGGTCTTGGGGCGATTGGATTCGTCCTGAACAAGACGTTTGGATGGCTGGTCGGGTCGTTCGACGGCTTATCGGGGGTTCCCCTCGAAGGCGAACAAGCTTCCGTGCAACTGGGACGACCTCCGATTGACATCCCCGACCCGCAACAGGCGCAAGTGGCGGCTACGGGACCGCTGACGCCAGCGGTGGCGCAACAGGCAATTCAAACCTGGCTGTCGGTGAAATCGGCGGCATTTGGCGAGCAATACCAGATCGATCGCCTCTCGGAAATTTTAGTGGATCCGGCGCGATCCACCTGGCAAGAACGAGCGGAAGTGGCGCGGGAGCAAAATTGGTATTGGAACTACGACCACAGCGTGGAGGTCGAATCGGTGGAAACGAGCGAGGAGGATCCCGATCTCGCCACCGCCGTGGTCAGCGTGCGCGAAACGGGCACCCTCTACGAAAACGGACGCCAAGCCGAGACTCGCGATAGCACCCTAGCAGTCAGTTACGAGCTGGTGCGCCGCGAAGGACGGTGGATGATTCGGGACTGGACGGTGCTGAACTAACGATCGGGGGAGATGGGGAGCAACTTGGGAACCTCGAATACCGATGCTGTTGCCCGTTGCCTTCCCCAACTTAGGGGTTCCGTACATTAACAACAACTGTTCTAACGGTTCGATCCGATCGGAAACGGTCGGATTTTTGTTTGTTTGGCGTTATGTCATGAAATTTTGACATTTACGCCGCGATCGCGATCCCGTTGGTGGGGGCTTATGTCATAAAACGTTGACATAACGATCCCCGTTTTGCTTGGAAATCCGTCAATCCCCCGATAATTGGGCATCGTACCCCCTTGATCCCCCAGTAAAGTTTCTGCAACATAGACACCAGAACGCGATCCCCGCGATCCCAAAAAAATCCTGTGTTTTCCGAACTGACCCCAATGCCACTCAACTGCACGGGACTCTCGGTTCTGAACACTAGACAAACGGGGATCGTCCGTTCCTTTCCAAGCAGTTCCGAACTTTGACGCGATCTCGATCGCTCAAAATATCTCGCCAGATAATTATCGACGCTGCCATGTTAACTATTGGAGGCCACATCCATGGCAAAAGAACGTCCCCCCTTAGAGGAAATGACATTACGGCAACTGCGCAAAGTTGCTAGCGAATACAACATTTCTCGATACAGTCGCATGCGCAAGGCACAACTGCTAAGCGCGATCGAAGAAGTTCAACGCACCAAAGTTTCGACCACGACCAGTCCATCTCGCTCGTTGGAGGCACAAGAAGAAGTGGAAGCAGCAAAATTCGAACTCGGTCAAGAAGATCGCACCGGTGGCGAACTCTCCTCGGTTGATGAGGGACTGCCCGATCTGCCCGAAGGTTACGGCGAAAGCCGCATCGTGCTAATGCCGCGCGACCCGCAATGGGCGTATGCGTACTGGGATATTCCCAACGACCACAAGGAAGAATTGCGCCGTCAAGGCGGACAGCAACTCGCCCTACGCCTGTACGACGTGACCGATATCAATCTGGAGCATCAGAGTCCCCACAGCATTCAAGAGTATCCCTGCGACGAACTGGCGCGGGAATGGTATTTGCCGATTCCGGTGAGCGATCGCGATTATGCCGTCGATATCGGCTACCGCTGTGCTGACGGTCGCTGGCTGGTGCTGGCACGCTCGGCGACGGTTCACATGCCGCCGATTTACCCCTCTGACTGGATCGAAGACCACTTCACCACGGTCTCTTGGGACGACGACCTGCGCGGCAAAACGGTGGCAGAGCTGGTTCCCCCCAGCAAGCGCGCCGAGCAAGCCGAAAGCAGCCCGATGTACGACCAAATCTTCGGCATGGCAGAATCTGCCGAAGCCCAGCGAGTGGCGGGTTCGCTGTTTGGTTCGATGCATCAAGTTCCCGAACAGGCAGTCAGTTCCTACGTCTTCCCCTCTGGCGTTGGAATGTGGGCGGTTCCCACCATGTCTGGCGTCGGGATGTCTGGTGCGGGCATGATGACTATGTCTGGGGTCGGAATGTCTGGGGTCGGGTTCTCGGCGTCTGCTCCGCCGATTCGTCCGCGCAAGTTTTGGCTGGTCGCCGATGCGGAACTCATTGTCTACGGTGCCACCGAACCGGATGCGACGGTGACGATTGGCGGTCGTCCGATTAAGTTGAATCCCGACGGTACGTTCCGCTTCCAGATGTCGTTCCAAGACGGACTGATCGACTATCCGATTATGGCGGTGGCTGCTGATGGGGAGCAAACTCGCTCGATTCACATGAAGTTCAATCGCGAGACGCCTTCGCGCCATACCAATACGAAGGAAGAAGCGGTGGAAGAATGGTTGGCTTAAACCAATCTGGTGATTCGGTCTGTAGTTAACACTCAGCGTTTGAGAGTGCCCCCGGCTTGGTTCGGGGGTTTTTTATTGAATGCTCTATGAAATTCGTTGGTTCCCCTGGATCGGCTTGATGGTCGCTCGATTGGCAATTCCTACTCTACGGTTGTGGTTGAATCGATCGTGAAGTTATTGGTCGAATTCTATATTAGTTTGTAGGATAGATGTTTGACTTTCCGCCCAACTAAAATAATGACGAAGTCTTTTCCCTGACTTGAGAATCCCTAGATTTACATCAAATTATATCGCAATTTGCGGTGGCTGTCAAGTTAAATTCCAGGGCAATCTCATTTGGCGGCTGAGTGGGAAAATTTTTGCCGATTTTTCGTTCCCTCAATCAGTCCACCAGAACCCACCAACATTCGATATTGTTAGAAACAGAAGGGAACGATCGGGTGGCGAACCCGTCAATTGCTGCCAAAATGGGTTGTGTTTCAACGAGGTAACCAAAAATGTCAAAATCTCTGCGGAATGCTTTACAATTTGCGATGACACTGCTGGTGGCGGTGGCATTGGTCGCGGGGTTCGCGTTAATTCCGAGTCGCACGACCGCCCAGACCACTCGCGCCGAAGTGACGCCATCGGTGTCTCACTTTGGCAAAGCGACGCATCCGTCCGAATCGAGCGATCGCCTCTCTCAAGTCACGTCCGTCGGACAACTCGTAGACGTCTCTCCCAGCGACCCGTACTACTCGGCGTTGCAATCGCTAATTGAAAAATACGGCGTCGATGTCTCGCTTCCTGACGGAACGTTTAGAGGCGAACAACCGATTACCCGAGGCAATTTCGTCATCTATCTCAACCGCGCCATGGATCGCATGGTCGAGTTGATGGACAACTAACCCGAACGATCGGTCATTCCCGTTGTAGTGAGCGCTTCGGCGCTTGCTACGATTAGCGATCGCGCCACAGGTGAATCCGATTTTCGTTCGGTTCGTCGCTGCGTTCGCTCGTCACCAGCATTCCCCCCTTACGAGAAATCGCAAATCCGGTTCCCGCATCTTCGGCGACCGTTTGCAGTCGTTCTCCCGTGCGCAGGTTCCATACCCGAACGGTGGTATCGCGGCTCCCGCTAATCAACCGTTTCCCATCCCGACTGATTTCGAGGGATTCCACCGCAGCAGTATGACCGATGAGGACTTGCATCAACTTCCCCGTTTGCAAGTTCCACAGTTTGATACTGCTATCTTGGCTTCCACTCGCGAGCAATCGACCGTCGGGACTGATAGTTAAAGCGGTGACCTCATCCGAATGACCCTCCAGGGTACGCAACATTTCCCCCGTTTCGAGATCCCACAGGCGAATTTGACTGTCGCCAAAATTGCCAATCGGCTGCATTCCGCCGCCACTGGCGAGAATTTTGCCATCGGGACTTATCGCCACGGATTGAACCGCACCGGGATGACCGTCGAGGGTGGTTTGCAGTTCTCCAGTTTGCAGGTTCCAGACTTGTAGGTTGCTTCCGCTGGTGTCTTCGTAACTTTGCAAGAAATCGCTCCCGCTGACGAGGGTTTGGCTGTCGGGAGAAATTGCGATCGCATTGACGCCGCCAAATTCCATCTCGTTTCCGTTGAAGCGGTAGCGGCGTTCTCCGGTATTCGCGTCCCAAATTTCGATAACGCCGATAGATTCGATGGTTGGCTTTCCCCCGTCTTCCGCACCGACGAGCCATCGACCGTCGGGACTGGTGGCGAGGTGGTGGCTGCGATTGTCGAATTCGTACAACAGGCGATTTTCGCTTAAATCCCAGACCTTGACCGTCCCCGGACCGTACCAGTCGGGGGTAATGATTGCAGCCGCGAGCAGGCGGTCGTCGGGGGTTAAGGCGAGATCGGACACAAACGAACCGAATTCGGAGGGAATGGTAAGGGTATCGCCGTGGGAGAAGACTTGGGGAACGGATGCTTCCCTGGCGATCGCATTGGGAACGCTAGGGGGAGGTGGGGAAGCGGCGAACCACAGGAGGAATAACGAAGGCGCGATCGAGAAATAACGAGAATTCATGCAAGTTCGGATAAACGAGTGAGTACTTTATTCTACCGTTCGTAGTAAACGCTTCAGCGTTTCCCCCCACAAACAACCTTCCGCACCGTCAAAATTTCATAGCGTGGAAACGGATTGCGCAACCCTTCCTTAACATCGCGATCGCGTCAAAAACCCTCCCGCAGCATCGAACCCAAGAACGAAAATTCGACAATATTCTACCTCTAACCCAACCGAGCGATCGCCTCTTGAGATAATTCGACATTCACTTTTTCGGTTCCATCCGATACCAGCATCATTCTAAAACGTTACCCCCTCAATCTCATCCTCCGTCAAATCGTACAAGCGGCGTAACTTCTCTAATTTTTCCTCCTCCGGCTGCCAAAAACCGCGACCGTGCGCCTCCAACATTCGACCGACAATATTGCGAAACGCCTCCGGATTTGCCTCCCGCAACGTCTTCGCCATCTCCGGGTCGAGCGCATAGGTTTGTGAAGCTTGGTCGTACACCCAAGAATCCTGAAAATTCACCGTTCCCCCCCAACCAATTAACGCCGTCATGCGTTGGGAGATTTCGTAAGCGCCACCCGACCCCTGATTCGCCATCGATTTTGCCCATTTCGGGTTCAACAATTTCGTCCGATACTCCATTCGCAACACGTCTTCTAACTTGCGCGGCGTATTGTCCTTCGAGAAACTTTCCACAAAACTGGCGTTGACCTTCTTTCCACTTTGCTTTTCAGCCGCACGCTTCAATCCTCCCGTATTGGCATAATATTCTTGAATATCTGTCAAACCGTATTCCACCGAATCAATTTCCTGCACCACGCGATCGCTCGTTTTGAGCAGCGAATCCAACACCTCCGGACGCGCTTGACCCTTATCGCGGCGACCGTAACTGTACGCATTGCGACTCTTCCAAGTATCGGCTAATTCATCGCTCGATTCCCAACTGCTATCGGTGACTCGTTCGTTCACCAAAGATCCAAAATCTCCAGACGGATTGGAAAACAACCGCGCCGATGCATTATCGATTCCTTGTCGCTTCAGTTCTAAAGCGTGCTTGCGAATAAAATTTCGATTCTCCGGTTCGTCCGCATCTGCGGCGCGTTGAAACAGGTCGTCAAGCAATTCGATAATATTGACAAAACTATCGCGAAAAATCCCCGACAGATTGCCCAGAATATCAATGCGAGGGTGTCCTACCTCGTCGAGAGGCTTCAATTCGTAGCGGACAATGCGACCGGTTCCCTCTTTCAACGGTTGCGCGCCTACCAGTTCCAACACGATTCCCAATGACTCGCCTTTCGTCTTAATCGCGTCCAATCCCCACAACAACACCGCCACTGTTTCGGGATAGGTACCGTTTTCTTCCAGGTTTTGGTCGATGATTTTGCGGGCAATTTCCCGTCCCCGTTCGTACGCCGCAGGGGAGGGCATTCGATAGGGATCTAAAGCGTGGATATTGCGTCCGGTGGGCAAAACGCCGGGACCGTCGCGCAAGAGGTCGCCGCCGGGTGCGGGTGGGATGTATTCGCCGTTTAAACCTCGGACAATGTTGTTGACTTCATCGCCGGTTTGTGCTAAGAGTTGGCTAATCTGAATTGCGTCTTCAATGGGCAACTGTTCGCGAATCGAACCTTCGGGAGAATTTCCCTGGATAATTTCCTCGACAACCCACTCGGGAAAGTCGGTTTCAAAGTAAGCATCGAGATAGGATTTTAAGGCACCGACATCGGGAGATTCGCCCAAAACGTGCAATCCGGAAGAAAACAGCCGCTGTTCGATAACTTGCAGGTATTCGTAAATTTCGACAAAGTAGGGATTGAGGATATCCGGACTGAACATCCGCGCGTTTTCTGGGGTGAATTCAATTCCCAATTTTCGGGCGTATTCCAAAGGGCGATCGGCGTCCAATCCCGTATCGACAATCTTTTGAATAATCCCCTCTCGCAAAGCGGCATTTTTGGTCGGATCTTCGCGATATTCGGCAATTAAATCCCGCAGCGCCACCAATTCTTTATACAACCCCGCGCGACCGTATGGGGGAACGTTATGGGAAATTAACACCCCGTATCCCCGTCGTTTGGCGAGAATCGATTCAGACGGATTGTTCGCCGCATAGATATACAAATTCGGCATATCGCCTAAGAGAATATCCGACCAAGAGTATCCCGTATTTCCCAACGGCGACCCCGGTAGCCATTCCACCGTTCCGTGCATGCCAAAATGAACGATCGCGTGGGGGTCGAATTTGTGTTGCAACCACTGATAAAATGCCGTATACTGTGGGTGTGGCGTCATATCGCGCTCGAACATCAACCGCATCGGGTCGCCAGCAATTCCTAACGGCGGTTGCACGCCAATCCAAATGTTTCCGAGCCGGACGCCGCCAATTTGGAAATCGTCGCCGTAGGTTTTAATTCCGGTTCCGGTTAGGGTTTTCCACTGTTTCTCGATGCGGGTGGTTAACAGATATCCCAACCAGCGTTCTAAGGTTTTGACATTCACCGCTGCGGGGGGCATTTCTGGCTTTTTATGGGTTTCGACGATCGCTTCGTCTGCGGCTTTTACCTGTCGAATCAATTCCTCCCCATCTTCAGGAAGTTCGCCGACATCGTACCCTTGTGCTTTCAGGGCGTGCAATAATTTTAAGAGCGATCGCGGGACGTTTAATAACGCCGCCGTCCCGGTTGCGCCGTATCCCGGCGGGAAGCCGTATAAAATAATTGCAACTCGCCGTTGTTCCGGTGGCGTTTGGCGCAATTGCACCCAACGTTTGACCCGACCGATGAGGCGTTTGACCCGTTCGGGAACCAGATAAATATCCTCTCCCACCAAACCGCCGAGGGGAATTGTATCGATCGCCCCATCTAACTCCGGCAATGCATATAATACCACACTTTGCAAGCCGCCAATTCCCTGGCGCGTCCAGGAATAGAGATCTTGAATTAACAGCGGTGCGGCGATAACATACGGCACGTTTTTCGCCGACAGAATTCGCTTGGCGACCTCAATTTGGCGTCCCGCTTCCATCGACCCCGCCGGACCGCCGACCAGGGGAAATCCAATCGTCGAAACAATTGCATCGACTTTGACCGCCTCCTCCGATAGCGATGGCGTGGGATTGCGTCCTTGTTGAATTTGCGCCTGTTCGTCTGTAGTGGTCATCCAATCGCGTACCGCCACGTGACCTTCCACGCCATTAATAAAAATTGGAATTGGCGTCAGTCCCCCGTCCTCGAAGTGGCGAATTAGTTGGGGAATATAGGGTTGCTGGGTAATGACGTGCTTGCGATACAGTAAAATCGCGATCGCCGGAGATTGTGCTGCGGACGGGTTCCGTTGGCGATACCAATCGAGGTATTGGCGCGCCGAAGTAAAATAACCGTCATAGTCGGGATGCAACAATCCCATATTCGGCGTTTCCACCGGAGGAGGAATCTCGCCAACCGCCAACCCCAAATATTTTTCCGCCAGGGTCCAACACATGGCGGCGAAATTGTCAGCTCCGCCAGCATTCCAATACCCGTAAACAATCAGCCAATTGCGCAGGTCTTGAACTTTGCGCGCCGGAATGTATTTGAGCAGTTTGGGACCGGTTTTGAGAAAGCTAATATACCCCGCCAGCCGGTCTTCTTCCCGCTGGTTGGTAAACTTACCGAGGATAAATTTAACCGGTTTTGGCATCCCCTTGGGTTTGTCGCCAATGGAGAATTTCCCCAAGCGGGTCAAACTCATCAATTCCAACGCCGACTCGAACACCAAGCGAATGGGAACGTGTTGGGTTCGCTGTCGCAACCACAGGACTTGGTCGTAGTCGAACAGGAGACTGGCGAAAAACACATCCGCCTGTTGCAATGCGGTTTCGACGGTCTCGGGTTGGCTGCTAAGATCGCGATCGCTAAACACGCGAATCTCCAACTCCGGACAGCGACGGGTGGCGACAGTAGCGGCGTTGCGGTACAAGTCGGCGTTAAAAGACTCGAACCCCGCGATCAGAACGATGCGTTTCATAACCCGAACCCCAAAACTGCTCTAATTCGATCTTAAGCCGGAGTGCAGCAAAAGCGGGGGAAATTGGGACATCGGCGATTGGGGTTGCGCGCGAATGCGAACGTTGTCGTCCGCCGCATCGCCAGTGTGGTAAATGTAGCGATACGCCGCCTCATCGTCCAATGCGTGTGCTCTTAAGAATAACGCACTCCAGCGGGCAATGGTTTCGGTGGCGATGGATTGGTCGAGGGTTGGCGCATTTTTGGCGCGGTCGGGATTGTTTTCGTCGGTGATGCTGTAGTGGTTGGCTCCTGCGACGGTAATTAAGGCTTTTGGCGGTTGTTGGATCGAGTCGTATGTTGTTTCGACTTCCTCGGGGGTCGCTACGCCATCGAGACTTCCGCGAATTAAGGCGATAGGGAGTCCGTCGTTTTCAGTGGTGTCGTATTCGCCGGTTTGGAGATCCTGGCGGTGGGTTCCGAAAAACACTCCCGCGACCAAGGCGTCGGGACGGTGAAATTCTCCTTCACAAAATGGAAAGACGCAAGCGTCCTCCATCGCCGTCATTCCCACTGCACCCCCGTGAGAGTGTCCCAGCAAGACCAGGGTGTCGGTGTCGAGGAGTCCCGAGATGGGGGAGGCGGGATCGGTATTTTGCGCTTTGGCGTAGTCGAGGATGGCGGGAATTTGAGCGGCTTGTGCGAGCAATCCTTCCACGTCGAATTGGGGGATGGATCGCGGGTGGTTGGGAACGATAACTACGAAACCGTAGGAGGCGACGGTTGTGGCAAAGTTGGAGTAGGCGGATTTGTCTACATTGGCTCCCGGTAATAATAGCGCGATCGCGAATTGTTCGGGTTTGCCACTGCGCCAGGTGGGGAGGGGAAAATAAATATCGGCGATGTCGCCGTTGGTGTCGATTTCGGTGGTGTATTCGATAACGCTGTCGTAGCGGGGAATCGGGGAGGGAGCGGCGAGGGTTGGCGGTTGTCCCGCGATGGCGATGGCGAGGACGAATAGCGATCGCATCCAGAGCAAATGTTTCATTGAAATATCAACGCTGTACGATCACCGCATCCGATCCCACCACTGGAGAGCGAGCCAACAAAGTACCGTCGGCGTCTGTCACTTCCAATCGGCTGAAATCGAGCGATCGCGCCTTTTGCAGCATCTGGTTGGCGAGTTCGATCTGGGCGTCGGAGTCGAGATCGTGCCATCCCTCATCCAGTCGGACTTGCAGCAGGCTGTCCTCGAAATTCGCTCGAATCGATTGTACCAGTTCGTTGTTCTCGTACTCTTGCGTCACCTGCGCCACTTGCGCCTGAATCGCAGCAACTAACCGCTGTTCCGGGGTGAGTTGCGGTTGGGGAGGCGGTGTCGGTTCTGGTTCCGGGGAAGGAATGGGTTCCGGTTCGCTGGGTTCGGTGGCGCGATCGCGGGCTATTTCGGCTTCAGAGGCGCGATCGGCAACGTCTGAGGGGGGAGGAGACTCGGGTTCGGTTTCGATCGCCTCTGAGGGCGATTTTGTCGGGCTGGGCGATGTTATTTCCGGTTCGCTTGCGGGTTCGGAGAGCGGTTTGGAGACGGGTTGGCGCGCCACTTCCTGCGATTGGGGTTGTCCGGAGGAGAGAGTTAGCGGTAAGGCGATCGCGACGACTAAAATTAAGGCGATCGCGCCAGTTAGCACGCCATCGGAGAGCTGTCGGTCGATCGCGTCGGGTAAAATCGATCGAAGTGCGCCTAACGCCGTTTGCCACGCCGATCCGACTTTGCCGCTCTGTTGCCCCTCTGGAGCCGCTTGGGGAGATTTTTCGCTAGGAGGCGGTTCGGTTTCGAGTCGTTCGACCCAACCTTGCAACAATCCAATCGTTCCCCGCAGGGTTTGAATTAACGTATTTTTGAATGCACCCCGCGACTGGGCATTCTGGGGCGTTTGATTCGATTCCGGGCGGTTGGGAGGTTGTTGTGACATCTGGCTATCTGGTTGGGATAGGGAGATAGGGGGATGGGGAGATAGGGAGAGCGGGAGAAACTCGGTTCGCTCTAACCCCAATCGGTTGTCACGATCGCAGTGAACTCCAGTGTTCGTTAAAAACGCGATCTTGTGAAGATTAGGAGGATAGGAAGCAAGAACCTTTAATGCCGAAGCGGTTCGCGAACTCCCCATACCCAGCTTCACCATTTTCCCATGGGGATCGCTCGGCGATCGCATCAGAGAACGAAAGATGACAATTGCTCTCCCCCTCTCCTCATCCCCTCATCCTGCCATCACGCGCCATTGAGAATCTTAATCTGATTGGCTGCCTTTTGCGCCTTGCGACGGGCTTCGGGCACCGTTGCACCTCGGGCGAGGGCGACTCCCAACCGCCGCAGGGGACACGCATCCGGCTTGCCAAACAATCTTAGATCGACATTGGGTTCCGAGAGGGCATCGGCGATGGCATCGAAATAAATTGTATCGGAATGGTCGCGCGCTAGGATAACCGTGCTGGCACTCGGGGCGAGCAATTGAATTTTGGGAATCGGCAATCCTAGCATTGCTCGCAATTGCAATTCAAATTCGTTGAGATTTTGCGAGATTAACGTCACCATTCCCGTATCGTGGGTGCCGGGAGAGACTTCTGAAAAGATGACGTCGTGCTTGGTGATAAAAAATTCGATTCCGAAAATGCCCCGACCGCCGAGGGCTTTCATCACTTTATTGGCGATCGCGTGGGCTTTGCGCAACTTATCCGGGCTAATGTCGGCGGGTTGCCACGATTCTCGATAGTCGCCCATATCCGATCGCGTGGCAATAGGCGGGCAAAAAATACTCGGCGCGTTCCACTGCTGAATCGCCAGCAGGGTCATTTCAAATTCAAAGTCGATAAACTCTTCGACAATGACTTTGGGATAGGACGCGATCGCCTCTTGAGTGGCTTTGTACCAGGCAGATTCGAGATCTTCGGGAGATTTGACCACCGAGTGTCCTTTGCCCGAATAAGACATAATCGGCTTGACCACGTTTGGGAAGCCAATGTCTTCGGCTGCCGATTTTAACGAATCGAGGCTGGTGGCGTAGGTATATTTTGCCGTGCGAATTTTGAGGCGGTAGTGGGCGAGATCCCGGAGTTTGTCGCGATGGATGGTATAATTAACAGCCGTTGCCGTCGGAACCACCGAGATTCCCTTTTTTTCAATTCTCAGGAGCGTTTCGGCTGGGATCGTTTCGACTTCCGGCACGATAATGTCGGGGCGGTACTTCTCGACGACCCGTTCGATTTCGCCGCCATCGAGGATAGAAATGACCTCAGCAAAATCTGACACGTGCATTGCCGGGGCATTGGGATAGCGATCGACGGCAATAATAATGTTGCCGAGACGTTGAGCGGCGATCGCCAATTCCTTTCCCAACTCTCCCGACCCCAGTAACAGGATTTTCTGTGGCAGTCTCGTCGGATATTTCATAAATGAGCGAAGTGCCAGATAAAGGTCGAACGGAATTATTTTAAAACAAGGTGACCTGCTATTATTACAGCCGCGATCGCGATGAATCAGTATTTTGCCACAGTGGCTCGCTCCCTCGAACCGATCGCCGCACGGGAACTCCAACGCTTGGGCGCGACGGAGGTGTCTCCCGAATTTGCCGGGGTTCGATTTTGCGGCGATCGCGCGTTGCTGTATCGAGTGAATTTGTGGGCTAGAACGATCTTCCGCGTCCTTGTCCCAATTCGGGAATTTCCCTGCCGAGATGCCGATACCCTGTACCGCGAAGTTCGAAAAATTCCCTGGAGTCAATACCTTGCCCCCCACCACACTTTAGCCGTAAATTGCACGGGCGGCAACAGACAGCTCAATCACAGCCATTTCAGCGCGCTGCAAGTCAAAAACGCGATCGTAGACCAACAACGGCAGCACAGTGGAAAGCGATCGAGCGTTGACATCCACCACCCCGATTTACTCGTTAACCTCCACATTCGCGCCAATCGCGGCGTATTGAGTTTGGATAGTTCCGGGGCGAGCTTGCACCGACGGGGGTATCGACCGGCGATGGGATCGGCACCCCTGAAGGAAACCCTGGCGGCGGCGTTGCTGCAAATGAGCGAGTGGACGCCGCAATTGCCGTTTTTAGACCCGATGTGCGGCTCGGGAACCCTACCCATAGAAGCGGGAATGACGGCTCTCAACGTCGCGCCAGGGTTGTTTCGATCGCGCTTTGGATTCGAGTCGTGGTACGATTTTGACGCCGACTTGTGGGCGCAACTTCGCGCTGAAGCCAAACGGAGTCAGTCAGACGAACTTCCCGCCCCCATTTTCGGACGCGATCGCGATGGCGAAGTGCTGGCTCAAGCGCGGGATAACGCTCGCAGTTGCGGAATTGGCGATCGCCTCGACCTGGCGCAAGCGGAACTGTCGCAATTGGAGGCACCCAGCGATCGCGGGACGATCGTCTGCAACCCGCCCTATGGCAAGCGGATTGGGAAACAAGAACAACTCGGCGCGCTCTACAAGCAACTCGGCGATACCTTCAAACAGCGGTTCAAAGGCTGGAAAGCGTATATCCTGACGGGAAACAAGCAACTGGCGAAGCGGGTGGGATTAAAAGCGTCTCGACGCATTCCCGTGTATAACGGCTCGCTTCAGTGTACCCTGCTCGAATACGAATTGTATTGAACGCTCGATCGCGCGATGAATCGAACTTTTTCTCCCCTACAACAATTTCTGCTCACCTGGATTTTAATTCTGACCACCGGGTGGCTGACCTTTGTGGCGCTCGATTACGTGGGAGAGCTGATTAGCATTTTAACCGCCGCCGGACTGATCGCATTTTTGCTCAACTACGCCGTCGTTATCTTGCAACGGTTCGTCCCCCGCAGCATCGCCGCGATCGCCGTTTACCTCGCCGCCGCCGTTGGCGTCACGCTGCTTGCCTTAATTTTAGTGCCTCCCGTCTTCAATCAGGGGCGACAGCTCGTGTCCAACCTTCCGGCGCTGATCGAATCGGCTCGGATGCAACTGTCTGACTTTGCAGTTTGGAGCGATCGCTATAAGCTCCCGTTTAACGCCGAAGTGCTGACCACGCAACTGTTAGAGCGCGTGCAAGGAGCCGTCGAAGCGATCGCGACTCGCAGCGTCGGCGTGGTGTTGGGCACCTTTACCTGGCTGTTAGATCTGATTCTCATTCTAGTGCTGTCGTTTTACATGTTGCTCGACGCCGAACGGGTTTGGGGCTTGTGTACCAGCATGTTTTCCCCCAAAATTCGCGACGGACTCAGCGAAGCACTCAAGCGCAACCTGCAACGGTTTGTCTCCGGTCAGCTCCTGTTGGGGTTGTTTATGGCGACGACCCTGAGCTTGGCGTTTTGGATTCTCAACGTTCGCTTCTTCCTGCTATTCGCCGTGTTTATCGGCGCGATGGAGGTGATTCCGTTCGTCGGTGCCACCTTGGGAATTACTACGGTAGTGATTATCGTAGCGTTCATCGACTTTTGGCTGGCGTTACAAGTTCTCGCCGTGTCGTTCGTGTTTCAGCAAATTAAAGATAACTTCGTCGCGCCCCGAATTATGGGCAATTTGACCGGACTGTCTCCCGTGCTGATTTTAGTGTCGCTGCTGTTAGGGGCAAAGGTCGGCGGCTTGCTGGGCGTGATTTTAGCGATTCCGCTCACTGGCGTCGTCAAAAGTCTGCTCGAAATCGTGCGCGAACCCACCTTACCGCCGCAGACGGGAGAGTTTTTTAACAATCCCCTGCTCTCGTCGGAAGGGAGGGATCGGGCGATCGAAATGTCGGCAGAATCAGAGGAGATGGAGAGTTAGAAGAAGGCAACCGGCAACGGGGGAATGGGTGACGGATCAAAAACCCGAGCGACCTGGGAAATGCGCTCTCTAGTTTCATCCCTGAAGTTCCCCCAGCCAACTGACCCTGCTGACCGGGGAAGCCATCGAGCCGCCTCAATCCCCCGCTAAATCGGGAAATACGTCTCGCACGGCGGGATGAACCAAACGGTGGTTCCGAACGTTAACGCCCTTGGCTAAAGCAGCATTGGAAGCGATCGCGTCTTTGCCTTGATTCGCTAACTTGAGGACATAAGGTAGGGTACTGTTATTCAACGCTTGCGTCGCCGTCCAGGGAACCGCTCCCGGCATATTCGGCACGCCGTAGTGAATCACCCCTTCCTCAACGTAAGTCGGATCGGTGTGGGAGGTCGGATGCAGGGTTTCGACGCAACCGCCTTGATCCACGGCGACATCGATAATGACCGATCCCGAATGCATTTGTGCCACCAATTCCCGCGTCACCAAGGTCGGTGCCTTGCGACCCAAGACCAACACCGAGCCAACGAGCAGGTCGGCTTGCGGTACCACCGATTCGATTTGCAGCGAACTGCTGTAGAGCAATTCCACCCGAGAGCCGAAGAGGGTTTCGAGGTAAGAGAGGCGATCGATATTGATGTCTAAAATCTGGACTCGCGCCCCCATGCCGATGGCGATTTTAGCCGCTTCCGTCCCCACGATCCCGCCGCCGAGAATGACGACATTTCCAGGGGGAACTCCCGGTACGCCACCGAGCAAAACGCCGCGTCCCCCTTGCTGCCGTTCGAGAAACCGCGCGCCGAATTGCACCGCCAGCCGACCGGCAATAATGCTCATGGGGGTCAGCAGGGGCAGGCGACCGTTTTCGAGTTCTACCGTTTCGTAGGCGATCGCGTCAATGCCAGATTCGATCAGGTATTCGGTCAGCTTTCGATCCGCCGCCAAGTGCAAGTAGGTAAACAGCAGTTGTCCCGGTTGCATGAACTCGTATTCGGGGGGAAGGGGTTCTTTCACCTTCACCACCAAGTCCCGATGCCACGCCGATTCGGCAGAGGGAACGATTTCGGCACCCGCAGCAATGTAGTCGCCGTCGGTAAATCCGGCACCGACCCCCGCTCCGGCTTCGACGAAGACCGAATGACCGTTATCGCGGCAGGCGCGGACGCTGGTGGGACTCAATCCCACGCGGAATTCTCGATCTTTGATTTCCTTGGGAACGCCTATTTCCATGTACGTACTCTGTATGATTCGGATCTAGCTTACGTTGGTTGAATTGCCCTGGCATGGGAAGGCAATGCAAGTCGGGGCGATCGCAAAATAATTCAGCGCTGGCGTTGACGCGATCGCGGGTATCTCTACAATAGAAAGACAACATGAAGAATTGTAACTAAATCGCCAACCCATGACACAACCCCAACCTTCGACCACCCCCAACTTAAACGAACCCAAATTCGGCTTCAACGACTACGCCGAGCGACTCAACGGTAGAGCCGCCATGATCGGCTTTGTGGCGACGCTGCTGATCGAATACATCACGGGTCAAGGCGTATTAAGCTGGCTGGGTCTGATTTAACCCCGATTTTGGCGTCCGACGAGTGGCGGGTACGGTAGGATAGCTATTATCTTCCCACTCCAAACTCGTCCCTCCTTGTTCGGGATCGCTGGCATCGTTCCGGTAAAGTAGAGGAGATGCGGCTGGCACTCCTTTGAGGTTGACCCCCAATTGCAGTGCCACGTCTTAAAATCGAGTTAGAGATCGACACCAACCACACTCAACCGCAATGAACGCTTTATTGCCTCGAATTCTCAAGTCGGCTTATCGAAAAGAGCCTATTTCCAGCTTTGTCATTATCGTTGGCGCAGTAGACACTGCTATCGGCGGTGCGGACGCGAGCGGATCGCTGTTTGCCTTCGGATTGGGAACCATTGTCGTGGCGATCGCGTTTCGGTGGTGGCAAATTCAACGCCATCAACAACCCGAACCGGAAGCCGCACCGGAATATTATCTCCCTTCGAGTTCGTCCCAATCGCCGCTCCCAATGCTGACCCCCTATCGCAAGCGTCCGCCCCACTAAAATTTGGGTCTGATGGCGTTAGAGTACTTGTTGAAAATTGGCGAAGTGGCAGCCCAAAGTGGCTTGCCCGTCAAAACGATTCGCTATTACGAGGATATTGGCTTGCTCGCTCCCCTGGCGAAGCGATCGCGCTCCGGGTATCGCTTGTTTGAAGAAGGGATATTTCAACGACTTTCGTTTATCAAGCGAGCGCAATCCCTCGGGTTGAGTTTGGACGAAATTCGCGACATTTTAGAGATTTACGATCGCGGCGAGTTACCTTGTGGCGAAGTCAAGCATCACCTCGAAGCGAAGGTCGAGGAGATCGATCGCCAAATTCAAGCCCTCAAAACGTTGAAAAGCGAGTTAAAAGGATTGCTTTCGGGGTGGGAAGAGCGCCCCAGTCGCGATCGCATTTCGCAAACGATTTGTCCGAATATTCAATGGTAGGAAAGGCAAAAGGCAAAAGGCAAAAAGCAAAAGGCAAAAGGCAAAAGGCAAAAGGGAGATAGAGAGAATTGGCGATTGGAGGATATCGCGATGACCGTAACGCCAGCTAAATGGACGCTCGACGA
>CAYQUF010000035.1:0-3122 GCA_964420595.1 uncultured bacterium | reverse complement strand
GCGATGACCGTAACGCCAGCTAAATGGACGCTCGACGACTATCATCGCATGATTCGAGTGGGGTTGTTAGACGGTCGTCACGTCGAACTGTTAAACGGAGAAATTGTCGAAATGCCTCCGGAGGGTCCCGAACACGCCTATCTTGGAGATGAAGTTGGCAAATATCTCAATCGACTGCTTGGCGATCGCGCTAGGGTGAGAGAAGGTCGTCCGATTACCCTTCCCAATCGCTGCGAACCCGAACCCGACTTGGCAATTGTGAAACTCCTCGGATCGCTCTATCGCCAACGCCATCCCTACGCAGAAGATATCTTTTGGCTTATCGAGTTTTCTAATACCAGTTTGGCTCAAGATGTGGAAGTGAAGCGCAAGATTTACGCGATCGCAGAGATTCGAGATTATTGGGTTGTTAATTTAAAAGAATGGCACCTCAAGGTCTTTCGAGAGCCGAAGGATGGAGATTACACGTCAGACTCGATCCTGACAGCGGGAGAAATTCGTCCCCTAGCATTTCCCGATGTTGCGGTTTCGGTGCGGCGGTTGCTAGAGGGATAGAGCAATGGGTCGTGACGTGCGGTACACCTTGGTTGAGGTCAGGCAACAGGAAAGCGTACTTTGGCAACCTGGGAACTGCTCTATATTTAATATGATTGAAATCTTAAATAGATGAGGTGAAAATTTAAGGCTCGATCGAGGATTTAGAAAACGGCGGAGAGGCGATCGACCACTTGAATGCGTCCTTTGAGAATCGAGCGCAGCAGGCGGTTGGCGGAGCGACGGTCTTCATCGGGGAGGGATTCATCTAACGCCGCCGCCATCAGTCCGTAACGATCGGCGAGGGTGAGAACGCCAGTTTCGGTAACGGTGGCGAGGATTTCGGAGATAGCGCCGGGGAGGAGTTGGATGGTGGGGAACATTTCGCTTTCCTTTGAACCTGACAACTCTAATATCGCCCGAAATCCAGATTCGAGAAGCGATCGCTCCGAGGGTCGTTCCGTGATTCTACTGGAACTTTAGCGCGATCGCACCCCCCTTCCAACCGCGATCGCGATCGCACTTTTATCCCTAACGCCGATATTCGTCGCCACAATCGCCAATCAGATGGAACAGGTCCCGCGACTGGTTGAGAATGGGGTCGAGACGCCCTCGATCCGCGCTGTCGAGGGAAAAGTCAAACACCTTGGTATTGGCTTGGATATGCTCGGAAATGCTCAATCGCGCCCCGACGATCGCCCCTGCAACCGCTGGCTGTTCGAGGATGTAGCGAATGGCGACATTGGCAATCCCGACGCCGTGTTTCTGGGCAATTTGCGCCAACGCTGCGAGCAACTGTTGGAATAGATCCCAATCCCCCCACGCATCCACCATATTTTTATACTTGCGCAGCGAGACGGTCTCTAAATCCCATCCCTGCGGTTCGGGGCGATCTAAATATCGTTCTGAGAGCAAACCGCCAGCCAGCGTCCCGTAGCAGAGCAGGTGAATTCCCCGTTCTTGGCAAAATTGCGCCATTTCCACCAGCGGACGGCGATCGATGAGGGAAAATTGCACTTGATTCGAGACGATATTAATGCCGCTGTCGAGGATAATTTTCAGGTGTTCCGTGTCGAAATTGGTCAGCGCCAGATGCTTGATTTTGCCCTCCTGTTGCAGGTCTGTCATGTGTTTGAGGGCGTCGAGATAATTGGTGTTGCGATAGTCCCACCAGTGGAATTGCAGCAGATCCAGGGTTTGAACGTCCATGCGGGAACGGGAGCGATCGATATTTTTCTCGACCACTTGGCGGGTCATTTTACCGGGACGGGGAACCCATTTGGTCAAGGCTTGAATCTGGGAAAGCGCGTCTTCGCCTCGGTTGGCGGCGAGCTGTCGTCGAAATTCGCCAATTAAATCTTCCGCTGGACCGTAGTGGTCGGCGAGATCCCAGGTGGTGAAGCCAGTATCGACGTAATCGAACATCGAGGCGATCGCCTGTTTGGTGTCGATGCGTCCGTGCGCGCCGGAAACTTGCCACATTCCGTTGAGAAGGCGACAAATGTGGAGGTCGGAGGTGAGTTGAAAGCGGCTGGAGTCGGGAAGGGTCATGATTGTTCTAAAATTGGCGAGATCGAAATTTTCGGGTTCGTCCAGGTCGATGGCGCGGAGGGTTCCGTCGTCTACGATCGCCACGTAACGGCGCGATCGCAAACCGAATCCTTGTCCTCGCAAGTCGAGGGTACATCCCATCGCTCGCGCGAATTCAGCGTCGCCATCGGCTAACATCAAGATTTTATCGCCGACGCTGTATTGTTTCGCCCACGCATCCACGACAAAAATATCGTTGGTGGCGATGCAAGCCAGGGTATCGACGCCCGCATCTTTAATATTGTCGGCGCGTTTGAGGAATCCGAGTAGGTGTTTGGGGGAATGGGTGGGAATAAATGCACCGGGAACGACGAAAATAATGGTTTTGCGACCTGCAAACAGTTCGTCGGTCGAGATGTACTGCGGTCCTTCGGAACCCATGTAGGTTAATTGCACCGAAGGAATGCGATCGCCCACTCTCACCTTCATGGGTTATACTCCCCACACCCTTCGCCACGATCCTAACCGCCGGATCGGGATCCGCAAGTTGAGGTTACGATTGAACTTCGTCGGATAATTCTTGTTGCAATCGCTGTCCCCATCGAACGGCGAGGGGAACTTCGGTAAAGGGAATTTGGGTGGGCGGTTTGTCACCTTCAAACTCGAATTCGAGGAAAATCGAGCGACCGGTTTCGGGGGGATTGTTTAAGTCAATGTCGCGATTGTCAACTTTAAGGTGAATGGCGTTGACTTCGTTGAGGGAAAAGGTTTGCACGTCGATCGGTCCGTTGCGGGTGGGTTTTCCCCAGGTAATTTGGCGATCGCGTTGACCGACCATTGCATAAAGATCGTATTTCGCATCTTGAAAGGATTTCGACCAAGCGCGATACGCTTCGACTTTTTGATATTCGTTCCATCCCGCCCAAGCTAACCCGATAAATAGCGCTAGCAGGGGGAGCCAGATGAGTCCGCGTTCCATAAATTGCGTCAGAATTGGCGATCGGCGACGATAAGTAGAGGGGAGAGATTTGGTGTCCCAACCCCTCGGTTATGATTAT
>CAYQUF010000034.1:22903-32171 GCA_964420595.1 uncultured bacterium | reverse complement strand
AATAGTTGGTTGAGCAAGTCAACGTAAGCTCGAATCCGTTGTTCGTCCATCATCATTTCTCCCAATTCCAAGATTGACTTTGACGTTACGGTGCCACCACTTCATAGGTCGATAACCACACCGACGGCGATTGTTCGCTGGCATAGTCGCGCAGTTGAGCCAATTGTGCTGCCGCGAGCGGCTGGGGTGGATTCTCTTGTTTCTTCTGTTCCAACCAAGGCAAATCTAACGCAGTCGGCGTCAAAAACGCCAATAACCGCTCCTCTCCCACCGCATTGAGTTGAAACCCGGGAATGTAGTGTTGCGGCAGTTTCACGATTCCGGCGGAATATCGAACCTTCGGTGCCACCAACGACGGACACAAACAATAGAATTGACCGCATCCGTCCCGCTCGATCAACAGCAAATGGGTGTCTTCCTCTAAATCCTTTAAATCCACCTCACAGATAACCGTCTCTCCCTGGGTCACCTTATCGAGATAGCGGTTCGGGAGTTCCCAACTCATGTTCAAAGTTGCCTCCCCATCGGGATAGCGAACGCCCAAACGATGGGTTTGCGCCGCGATTCCCTCCAGTTGTCCCCACAACCACTGCGGATAGCGATGTTCGCTCAACCACTCGCGGACTGTAATCCAGAGCCTCCTGGCACCGGGTTCGTAGGTCAATCCTTCCTGCTGGAGCCTCCGAAGAATGTCCTGACTCCAACAGTCGCGCAACTGCCTGTCGTTCAAGTTGAGTTGGCTGGCGATGTCGTTCCACGTTTGCTGCAACGCATCTCGATGACAGCGTCGGATGAAGATCTCGTTGGCAAGTGGCGATAGGTTCAGTTCTCGGGCAATGTCGCTGAGGAATTGCCGTTCGTCGTTGGCGTTGAGTTCGTTCATGATGAGTTGTCCGAATGGGGGCTTTTCTAAATACGATTACATGGTAGCAATTTGGCAGTCAATATCAACGGTTGTCACTTCAGTTTTTAATAGTTTTCGACATAATTCGACATTTTTCGACATCCTGCGACAAAGCCCGACAAACCAATTAAATTAACCGACAAAAAAAGACCTCATTAAAATCAAATGCCTCTATCGTTGAAGTGTAGTTCGATAGAGGTTTCCCATTATGACTTCTAATCCAAATGGCTCGAAGTGGGTCGGTCGTCACCGCGATGGTGCTGCAACTCCAAGCCATCCAAGCTCATGCAGTCTGCGGCAATTGGTCAGTCGCGGTACGGGCAAGTTGGAAATTTGTCAGTCTTTCAACCGCAAGGTGACTGTAGCCATCCCGATGAATCGTTCGGTGAATGTTCCTGCCGATAATGGGGATTTCGTCGCTCTGGCTGCGGCTTGCTTCTCTGATTGTTTTGGGGGGTGCCAAGTGTACGCGGTCATGGGATTTTACCAGAGCCAATGTTATGGCTTGGTTCGCGAAAATGTTGCCGTTGTTAAATCCTATACGACGGATGAGATGCTTTGGAAGCATTTTGCTAAGCTGGAACATTTGATGGTGCGGCTTTTGGTGGAGTTGGGGCAAGAAACGGCGTTTTTGTCGGTCGATAATGAGGCGATTTTATGGAGGATGCCTCGCTCTAAGTCGGTTGTGGCTTAGCGGCTTGATGATGGGTCGGGGTTGGGGTGGTTTGCTTTAACCTCGACTGGTGTAAATGCTAAAGCATTTACTACGAACGGTGTCAATGCTAAAGCATTGACTACGAACGGGAATATACCAACGGGAGGTTGAAGATGAAGTGTTCTGAATTGTATTGTCCTTGGATTCAAAGTCCGTCTCGTCCGAATCGCTATGTCTGTCTCAAATGCGGGAAAATGCGCCGAATTGACGATCGCTTTGAAGGCGGAATTGGCGTGATGCTCTCTGCACTGCTGACGGCGGTGGTTTTGACGTTGTTGCTGTAGGGAGAAATGAATGATGAATTATCCCCAATCTTGGCAATTTCCGATCGCCTTTTTAGCCGTTGCAATGGTGCTGGGTGAGGCGACCTTTGCTGAAGTCTTACGCCTGTCGCTGATTCAAGTTCGCGCTAGCGATATCTCTGACTCGGCTAAGGTTGAAGGCGACTTGCGCCATCAGGTTTGTCAAATAAGCAGCCGTCAGTATAAGGTCGGCGATACTGCGATCTGGCTGTCTTTGGTGGCGGGAGTTCGCGCGGTTCAAGCTCGCTAGCGACAGCACCAACTTGCTTCCGGAGCAGTTCGACCATGATGGGGTGGGACTGACGGATGAGGAGACCGAAATCGCCGAACGGCTTACCGTTGCGTCGCTATGGGCGATCGCCCCCAAAGTTGAATATTTGCTTAAAATCTTGGTTTAATCGCTAATCAGCTATAAAGTGATGATTGTGGTATTGTAAACACCGATCGCGCTTTGAGGCGACTTTCAGACAATTTCAGAATTGACAGGAGTCCAAATTATGTCACTCAGCTATCCCGAACTGCAAAAAACCTTGATGGACGACTTGCGATTGATGCACCAACCCATTGCGGTTAAATTCTTCTTCAATCGCGCCGAAGTTGAGGAATTTAAAGCTAATGTCGATAACATTTATACCCCCGCTCGTCCCCTGAGTTTCTGTCAGTGGGAAATTGCACCGCGCATGAAGGGTAAGACGATTTTAGCTGAGAAAAAGAACCTAGGTTGTGCCAATGCATCGTTTGTGTTTGGCTGGAGATCCTTTAGCGAATCGGAAGTGAAAAGCCATCAAAAATATGCCCGCGATCGCGACCAAGCCGAAAGATTCGTTAACGCCAAACCTCGGTTGCCAGAAGGGGAATTAGAGGCGATCGCGGTTTCCCCCTTGAGCCAAGCCCATTTCCAACCGGATACCGTGCATTTTTACGTCGATAACATGCAAGCCTATCACTTGGCAACCTATTATATGGCAGCCCTCGACGTTCCGCAACTTCGTCCCGCCGTTGGCGTCAATTCTTCCGCGTGTGGCGGCAATGTATTTAGCTACACCGAGAAAACCTTTAATTTAGTTCCGGCTTGCTCGGGTTCGTACAACGCCGGGAAAACCGAACGGGGCGAAATTAATGCCATTATTCCCGGCGAACACATTGGTTTGGTGGTCGAGGAATTGCTGCGACGCAAGCAAGAATTCGGCTCGGCTTCAATTACCAGTCCCGGCGACCATTTTCCTGGAGCAGATGTGTGTAAAAACTGCCCGATGATTGATTTTAAACCCTTAAAGAATGGCGCGATCGCCTAAGTTTAAAATCTCTCGCGCAATCGACTTGGCGGCGTCGGGACGAGCGTGGGTGCGATAGGCACGTTGAATGGCTTGCAACGGCTCTGGCGATTCGTTCGGGCGCGATCGCGTTCGGCTTCTTCCGGGAGCGGACACTGCGGTTGGAAGGGTGACGCTGATTTGAACGGTGCGACGACGATTAAACTCCTGGGGCAGTCTGTAAGCCTGCCTGGAACGCGCAACCCTCTATCTTGCTCCCTGCCAGATAGTGTAACGGGTTAGTGCGAAAGCCCCGCGTCTTTAGACCGGGGTGAGCTTACATCCGGATAGCGTCCCGCTTCTTCCCACACGATCCACGCCTGTCGCGGATAACTGCCGTCAATATTAAAAACGGCGAAAAAATCGGGACCGCGAAAATCTCGATTTCTGGCTTGCAAGCGACTGAAGTCAATAAACATATTGCCACCCGCAAAAAAGTCATTGCGATTGGCGAAGTGTTGGTTGAGCGATCGAATCAGAAGGTTCATTCCGACTCGGTGACGATTGCTTTCCAAGGGTTCTCCGTCATCGAAAATTAAGTCGGTTGGGGGCATTTCGGGGGTCGGGGTCGCTACCTTGGTGGTTGGATCGCTTTTGGCTGACATGATTCAATCCCCCACTGGAATCGTTGGTGTCGCTCTATGTGTAGTGCGTTACGGCGATTTTACCCAATTTTGAATTATCCAAATTGAACGACGCCGGAACCCACCCCACCGAAATCGCCGAACGGCTTACCGTTGCGTCGCTATGGGCGATCGCGATCGACATTCCTCTATCTCCCCATCCCCCTCTCCCCCTTGCCCTCTTTATGAAACAATGGGATGAAGTAGGCGCTCGTAGCGATTTATGGCTCAGACATACACCGTCGAACTTCATCACCAAGGGCAAACCCAAACTATTGAAGTTCCAGAAGATCGATTTATCCTCGAAGTCGCTCGCGAAGCGGGGTTGGAACTGCCCAGCTCCTGCGAGGCTGGCGTTTGTACCACCTGCGCGGCGAAGATTTCCGAGGGAACCGTCGAACAGAGCGAAGGCATGGGACTGAGTCCGGAACTGCAAGAGGAAGGATTCGTCCTGCTGTGCATCGCTCAACCGCGATCGCATCTCAAAATCGAAACGGAAAAGGAAGACACCGTTTACAACCGCCAATTCGGTCAAGCTTAATTCATTATCCAACCATGACGACTCACTTTATCAGCGCAGAAATCGACCTGAACGAATCCCCCAAACACATCCAGCAAGCGGTAGAAGCCGAACTGGAAAAACGCGGCGAACCCTTGCGTTGGGCGATAACGGAAGTCGATTCCCAACAGCAAACCGCCCGCGTGGAAGCCACGGTGACTCGCCATTCGGACGATAACTCCGATCGCGATCGTTGAATCGGCGTCCCTATACTGCCGTTTTAATCGTTCCCACGGGAATTGGCGCGTCTGTTGGCGGTTACGCTGGCGATGCCCTTCCCGTGGCGCGGGCGATGGCGACAATGTGCGATCGCCTGATTACCCATCCCAACGTTCTCAATGGGGCGCAACTCTACTGGTCGCAGCCGAATTTGTTTTATACCGAAGGCTATGCCCTTGACAAATTTGCTAATTCGTGCTGGAAGCTGCGTCCCGTCCATCAAAATCGGGTCGGACTGCTGCTCGATCGCGCGATCGAACCGGAATTGCGCTTGCGGCACGTTCAAGCTGCCGAAGCCACTCGCGCCACCCTGGGCTTAGAACTGACCGACTATTGGGTCACCGACGCCCCGCTCAAGGTGGAATTGCAACTGTCCGACACCGGTGCCAGTTGGGGAACCGTGGGCAATCTCGATAGCCTGTTGCGCGGTGCGGAGACCCTGATTCGCCAAACGGGGGCAACTGCGATCGCCGTTGTTGCCCGATTTCCCGACGAAAGCGGCGCAGCCTTGGACGACTACCGCCACGGACAGGGGGTCGATCCGATCGCTGGTGCCGAAGCGATTATCAGCCACGCGATCGTGCGAGAATTTCAAGTTCCCTGTGCCCACGCTCCCGCTCTCTCGCCGCTCCCGGTCGATCCGAATCTCTCTCCCCGTGCGGCTGCGGAAGAATTGGGCTATACGTTTCTCCCCTGCGTCCTCGTCGGTCTCAGTCGCGCCCCGCAAATCGTCACCGATGCGGGAGTCCCTAGCGATCTTCGCGCCGAAGATGTCGATGCTGTGGTAGTCCCCGCTACCGCCTGCGGAAGCAGTGCCGTTCTCGGGTTTAGCCAACTCGACGCCCGAATTATTGCCGTGACAGAAAATCGCACCCGGATGCAAGTTGCCCCCGAGCAGTTGGCAATTCAAGCATTGCAGGTAAACTCGTATTTAGAGGCATTGGGCGTCATCGCTGCCGATCGCGCTGGGATTTCTCCGGCAGCGCTGATTCCGACCTTAGCCTCGATGCGCTGTTTATCGAACCCCCATAGTGACTGACCGAACGCCAAAAGAACCCGAAATCGAACCTCTCAGCCGCACTCAAATCCTCGTGGCGATGGGAGTCACCGCCATCATTTTGCTGGTGGTGTCTAAATTGTGGTTGCGCTTTGGCGAGGTGACCCTGCTCTCGCTCCAGTGGAATCCTGCGGTGATTGTCTGGGGGTTGGGGATTGGCGCGATTGTGGCGATCGCCAGTACGTTAATCTATCGTTTATGGCCCGCCTATCGCCGCAGTGCGGATCTGTATTTGGAATTGGTGTTAAAACCGCTGGTTCTGCCGGATTTGGTCTGGCTGGGGTTGCTGCCGGGATTGAGCGAAGAATTGCTATTTCGGGGCGTGATGTTGCCTGCGGTGGGCATGAATCTTCTGGGCGTGGCAATTTCGAGCCTGTGCTTTGGCGTGCTGCACATGAGCGGACTGAAGCAGTGGCCCTATATGGTTTGGGCGACGATTGTGGGAATCCTGCTGGGAACGAGTGCCATTTTGACGGGAAATCTATTGGTTCCGATTGTGGCGCATATCGTCACGAATTGGCTCTCAAGTGGCATTTGGAAGTTAACCAATGCCAGTCAGGGCGAGGGACAATGAGCGATCGTGGGGAGAAGGCAACAGGGGAGCGTACCTCATTAGTCTGGGAAATGCTATAAATTCACGTTCCAAACCCGCAATACCCGCGCGGCGTAATCATCCAATCGGCATAAACCGTCGTACTCCGATTGCCAATAATCACCGTCGTCAGCATATCGATCTTGCAATCGAGCATTTTCTCCAACGTGGTTAGCACGATTTCCTCATCGTCCCGATAGACCGATCGCGCGATCGCTACTGGCGTATCCGGATCTCGGTGTCGCAGAAATATGGAATGGGCGATTTCCAACGGTTCCGTGCGGGTGCGCGATCGCGGGTTGTACAACGCCACAATAAAATCCGCTGCCGCTGCCGCCTTCAACCGTTGTTCGATAACCTCCCGAGGCGTGAGCAAATCGCTGAGACTAATCGCGCAAAAATCGTGCATCAGCGGCACTCCCACCCGCGAGGCTGCCGATTGCAAGGCACTGATGCCGGGAAACACTTGCACCGCCGGGGTTTTGCCATCCCAATTCCCTTGTTGCAACTGTTCCATCACCAATCCCGCCATGCCGTAAATGCCGCAATCTCCCGACGACACCACCGCCACGGTCAGACCCCATTGAGCTAGAGCGATGGCGCGACTGGCTCGCTGGCGTTCTTGGGTAATCGGAGAGGACTCGACAATCTGAGCGGGACGCAACAGCGGCGAAATTAAATCCAGATAGAGGGAATAGCCGATAACCGCATCCGCTTGAGCGATCGCCCTTTGAGCCGCAGGCGTCATCAAGTCCAGGCGACCCGGACCCGTCCCCACCAGCCACAGTTTACCCTGGCGACCGGTATATTCCACCGACGACTGCGCCACCGCTACCGTCACTGCTCCCGGTTCGTCCTCCAGGCGAAAAATCTGCTTCGACACCAGCAGCGAGTCGGACGTTCCGCTGGCTAGAATTGCCGCCGCTTCCGCCACGCTGGGGGTTCCCACCTCCCGACTCACGGTGTCCGATGGCGTGGGAACCCAGACGGATTTAAGCCGATCGCGATCGAAGGTGACCAAGGGAAAGGCGCGATCGTCGCACAGTTGCAGCAATCCGGTTTCGTCTGCCTTAATATCGATAGTGGCAATTCCGGCGATCGCCTCCTGAGCCAAATGGTTCGCCGCCAACACCCGGGCGATCGCTGCTTCGATGACCCGTCGCGACGTTCCCCGCTCGCAACCGATTCCCACCCACAACACGCGAGGATGCCATTGCACCTTCGGGAACTCCGAATCCGGGGCAAAACGTCGCTGGGTATAGCCAATCCAAATCCTTGCCTTGGCTGTAGAGACGCGAGAGAACGCGCCTCTCTTTTCTATGTCGGCAAATCCAAACCGGAACGGGTGTCCCTCGGGGAGACGATCTTGCCACAGGGTCGATCCGACCTCCTGCATCACTTCCACCGGTTCCCCGCGCGCGATCGCCGCACTCACGCCAGTCCAATCGCCACTTCCCCGCCGCCACCCGAAGGGGATGCCTAAAATATCGATTCCCGGCAATCCCTGACACGCCGACGAGCCAGTGATGACGGGGGTTGCGCCCAACTGACGGGCGATCGCGTCTGCCAGGCGATCGGCTCCCCCTTGATGTCCGCTACACAAGCTGACGGCGAATTTCCCGGTTTCATCCACAACCACCACCGCCGGATCGGTGGATTTGTGTTGCAATAGCGGTGCGATCAGCCGCACCACGGCTCCAGTTGCCAAGCAAAACACGAAAGCGCGATGGCTCGACCACAGCGAGGCGAGATGGTCTTTGAGGGAACCGCTGTAGGTGCGAGTGCCATCGATCTCGGGAACCGACTCGGGAACCCAGACGGTCACTTCTGGGGGAAACAGCGATCGCAATCGTTTGGCACCAGTTGGGGTCGTAGCGATGGCAGCGAGGGGAGCAAAGTCGTCAAACATAAGAAGGGATGAGACAGACGGAAATCGAGATCTTAGACTATCATGCGTCTAGACCGGATCGACGATCGGGGATACTATCATGTCAGTCGAAACCGCGCGATCGCAGCCTTCCCAACCTTCGGCGGTGGAATGGACGCCACCGATGCCACCCACCGACTTGGTGTTTGACGACGGAGACCCCTTGGAGAGCAACCGCCACCGCATTGCCACGAACGTCCTCATCCGTTCGATGCGTCAGGGATGGGGCGATCGCGACGATTATTTTGTCGGCGGCAATATGTTTGTGTATTACAGTCGCCAACAGGCACGCAATCGGGATTTTCGCGAACCGGATTTCTTTGCCGTTTTGGATGTAGACGGAACGCGCGATCGCCAAGGGTGGGTCGTTTGGGAAGAAAACGGTCGCTATCCGGATATTATTATCGAACTGATGTCGCCCTCAACGGCGGAGGTCGATACTGGGGTGAAACGAGAGATTTACGAACGCACCTTTCGCACGCCCAACTATTACGTTTACGACCCGTTCGATCCCAATTCGCTGCAAGGTTGGTATTGCGACGCCACGCAACGCTATCGCGCCTTAACGCCGAACGACCGGGGATGGTTGTGGTGCGAGCGGTTGGGATGGTGGGTTGGCATTTGGAACGGGAAGATTGAAACTGTCGATGCGCCGTGGTTGCGATTTTACGATCGCCAAGGGAATCTGATTCCGCTACCCGAAGAAGCCGCTCGACAACAAGCACAACAAGAATGCCAACGCGCCGAAGCCGCCGAACGGCGTGCCGAAACCGCAGACCTTCGCGCCGCCAGACGGCAGTTATTGAGATTGCTATCGCTGCGATTCGAGACCGTTCCCGAAGTTATTGAAACCCGCTTGCAACCGCTAACTTTAGAACAATTGGAATGTTTCATTGAAATCGCGATCGCCGCAGAATCGATTGAAAACTTTCGCCAGCAATTAGACGACGTTTCCTCCTAGAGCTTTCTATTTGGTGGGAAGGTGGGCATTGCTAGCTTGCAGTGGATCGGCACAATTTCAACTCGATCGGCAATTCCCACCCGACAAATGGGGGTC
>CAYQUF010000034.1:19632-22803 GCA_964420595.1 uncultured bacterium | reverse complement strand
GTGGATCGGCACAATTTCAACTCGATCGGCAATTCCCACCCGACAAATGGGGGTCAAGAAATCCGGTTGTAGGCTTTCTATTTGGTGGGAAGGTGGGCATTGCTAGCTTGCAGTGGATCGGCACAATTTCAACTCGATCGGCAATTCCCACCCGACAAATGGGGGTCTAATTGAGTGCCAAGCGATCGCCCGGATTTTCTATAAGTTCAATCAGGTACACGTCCCGGTTGCCCGTTGCCTTCCTCAACTGAAGTGTACCGCACCGAACGAACAACGGCTCTCAGTGAACCAAACGCGGTCGAATCCCGTAATCGCGATAGCGGCGATAGTCGTGCAAAATGCGATCGTGGTCGAAACACAGATTCGTCGGAATCCGCCAAGGTTCGAAAATGCCAAAATGCTTCGCATCGTCTCCCGCTTGCGGTTCTCCCGTCGCCGTGGCGAGAAACACCACACTGAGGGTATGCTTGCGCGGATCGCGATCGGGATCGGAGTAGACGCCAAACTGCTCGACCAACGCCACCGTCAATCCCGTCTCCTCTTGCGCCTCCCGAGCCGCCGCCGTTTCCACCGATTCGCCGTAATCGACAAACCCCCCTGGAATCGCCCAACCGAGGGGTGGATTGTGGCGTTCGATTAGTACGATCGGTCGATGCGGGCGATCGCCCAGCTCGATAATAATATCAACGGTTGGAATTGGATTGCGATAAGTCATCAGTTCGTCAAGAGCGGTTGCGTGGGTTGCATTGATGTTAGAGTACCGTGGCGATCGCCCTGGCGTCTCGATCGGCAAGTCACCCCCCCCAAGTCTCCAGGACTAGCATGGCGTGATAAAGTCGTAACACTTGTTGTCATATCGCCTCCAACGAGGTCAATTTTTACATTTATTAGTTAGGTCAGTTATGCCTTTTCCCAGATCCAGTGGAATATTGCTTCATCCCACCTCCCTACCGAGTCGCTTCGGGATTGGCGATTTAGGATCGCGAGCTTACGAGTTCGTCGATTTCCTCGCCGAGACGGGTCAGCAACTGTGGCAAATTTTGCCCCTCGGTCCGACTGGATTCGGCAACTCGCCTTACTTGTGCTATTCGGCGATGGCGGGAAATCCATTGCTGATTAGTTTGGATCGGCTGCGAGACGATGGCTTGCTAGAGGATAAAGATTTAGACAGCCTGCCCGATTTTCCCGAAGATTCGGTCGATTACGAACGGGTAGATAAGACCAAAATGCCCGTGCTGCGCCGCTCGTGCGAAAATTTCAAAAATAACGCCACCCCCGAGCAACAGCAGGAATTCCAACAATTTTGCGATCGCGCCTCTTACTGGATCGACGATTACGCCCTCTTCATCTCTCTCAAGGAAATTCACGACCTCGCCAGTTGGCACCAATGGCCCGACGAACTCTCCAAACGCCAGCCGGAAGCCATGGAACGGTGTCGCAGACAGCTCAACGGCGAGATTTTCTTCCGCAAGTACCTGCAATTCGAGTTTTACCGCCAGTGGTCGGCTCTCAAGCGCTACGCTAACGATCGCCAAATTAAAATTATGGGCGATATTCCCTTCTACGTCGCCCACGATAGCGCTGATGTTTGGGCGCACCCGAGCAATTTCTGTCTCGATGCGGAAACGGGCGAACCGTCGGTCATGGCTGGGGTTCCGCCGGATTATTTCAGCGAAACGGGTCAGTTGTGGGGCAATCCCGTCTACAAGTGGGAGCGACTGCAACAAGAGGAATTCGAGTGGTGGGTGCAGCGGTTCCACACCATGCTCGATTACGTCGATATCATTCGCATCGACCACTTCCGGGGATTCCGCGCTTACTGGGCGGTTCCGGGAGGCGAAACCACGGCGATGGGTGGCGATTGGGTCGAAGCACCGGGAGAAGAGTTTTTCGAATTGCTCGATCGCAAGTTAGGCAAATTGCCCATTGTGGCTGAAGATTTGGGCGTGATCACCCCTGACGTGGACGCGCTGCGGGAGCGGTTCGAGTTTCCCGGCATGAAAATTCTCCACTTTGCCTTCGACTCGGGACGCGAAAATCCCTACTTACCCTATAACTACCACTCGCCCAATTTTGTCGTTTACACCGGCACCCACGACAACAATACGACCGTGGGATGGTACAACCGTCGCTCCGATGAAGAACGGGAACGGGTCTGGCGGTATTTGGGCTGTACCACCGGAAGCGGTATCGAGTGGGATCTGATTCGACTCGCTCTCAGTTCCGTTGCCAATCAAGCCATGTTTCCCTTACAGGATATTTTGGGATTGGGCGAAGACGCTCGCATGAACCGACCCAGTCAAGCGGAAGGGAATTGGAGTTGGCGCTATCGAGCTGAGGCGTTAACCCAAGAACGGCGCGACCGACTCAAAGCACTGACCGAAATTTACGGGCGCAATCCGTAAGATCCTCGGTTAAGTCTGCGGGTCGAAGTCTCCCGAGACTAACTTGCGCCATTCTTCGACCTCAAACGGCGGAATCGGCAATTCTGCGATCGCCCCTTGTTGCAGCGGTACGTACAAGCGCAGCGGTTTGGCACGGTCTAACTGTGCCATCAGCTCCCGCGCGTCGTATTCGGCGACATTGGGGGGAAGGGATTCGCTGACTCGAACGTCGGCGGAAACGTCAGTTAATTGCCAGGTTTCGCCGGTTCCGCTGGTCGCGGTGAGGGGTTGGGCGCGATCGATTGCCACTTTACCGGGAAATCCTACCAACCGCAGGTGCAGTGCTTCGACTTTCCCCGCTCGCCGTCGTTGGAATAAAATGGTCTGCCAGGCGCGATCGTCGAGATCCCGTCGGGCTTGCAGGGAGCGACGCACGGTGGTCGATGGCGAGTCGGCGTAGGTGTGAATTGACGCGAATGCCGGATCTGCGCCGATCCCCCACAGCAGCAAGGATAACAGCAGCGCGATCGCTCCCCAGCCAATGGCGATTTTCAGTTTGCCCACGATCTCTGTTCCAGTTCCATAATTCGTCTCAAGCCGATCCTATCGCCCGCCAGAAAAAAGAGCATCTTACTCGCTAAGACACTCTAGGGAATCGCGGTGAAACTTACATAGTCTATTATGGCTCATCTGTCAAGAATTTGCCAAGGGGTCGGGAACTTTTCTCAAGGCAACTCGAGAGTGTCCCTAACCCACACTGAGCGTTAAAGCTGACAAATTTTCTCCC
>CAYQUF010000034.1:14392-19532 GCA_964420595.1 uncultured bacterium | reverse complement strand
CGAATATTGCGGCAATCCTGCTAGAGTAGCTATTGCACCCGTTTGCGCCCTTTCGATCTGCCATGTTGGAAAAACAGAAACCGTCCCGATGGGTTACGTTGGGCATTGCTGCCCTCATTGTCATTGGCGGTGGCGCTGCCTATTGGCTGATATCGCGCCGTCAGATGTCCCCCGAACTGCCAGTGGGTGCCAAGGTGATTCCCGACGAGGCGACCGTTACCTTATCGGTGTCTACCGATCCGCAACAGTGGCAGCAATTGCAAGCGTTCGGCACCACCGAGAGCCAGGAACTGTTTGAGGAGAGTCTCGCCCAACTGCGCGATCGCTGGCTCGATGCCAACGGCTATAACTATTCTGAGGATATCCAACCGTGGATCGGACGGGAAGTGACGGTTGCCTTTTTGCCGCCGCCCACGAAGGAATCTGGCGAAACAGACACCGACACTGAAGATACTGAAGAGAACGAGAACGACGCGCTTCCCCCACCCCCCGACGCTCCCCGTCCCATGCTGGCGGTGTTGCCGATTGACGATGCGGCGCAAGCCAGAGATGCCCTGCAATCGTCCCAGCAGTGGAACGAACGGACGTACAAAGACGTTACCATTCGCGAAACCGAGGGGGACGACAACGTTACCTATTCGGCAGCCATCTTAGATCGGCGCTTGTTGGCGATCGCGACGCATTCTAGCGCCATCGAGGGGGCGATCGATACCTATAAAGGCGATCGCTCGTTACTCGCCACCCCCGGCTATCGCAAGGCTTGGTCGGCACTGGAGGCGAAAACCCCGTTTGCACGCCTGTTTGTCAACGTTCCCCCTGCTCTCAAATTAGCCGCCAACCAGTCCGCACAACCCGTTGACACTCAAAAGTTGGAACAGTTGGAGTTGCAGGGGGTCGCCACGATCGCTCGCTTGGAGCCGCAGGGGATTCGATTTCGCGGCGTGTCTTGGCTCGCTCCCAGCAGCGAAACGACCTACGCGACGGATAACAATTCGTCTGCGATGGCGCAACGCTTGCCCACCAATACGGTCATGATGGTATCGGGGAGCAATTTAAAGCAATTGTGGCGCGATTACGTCCAAGGTGCCGAAGCTAACCCGATTTCGCCCAATTCCCTGGCACAGTGGTTGCCCCAAGCTTTGCGATCGACGGTGAATTTAGATTTGCAAGCGGATTTACTTACCTGGATGGAGGGGGAATTTTCTCTGGCAATGATTCCTTCGGACGGGGATGAGGCGAGTAATTTTCCCGGCGGTTTGGTGTTCATGGTCGAAGCCAGCAAGCGCGAGGCGGCGGAAGCGGCGTTTTCGCAACTCGATACTGCCATGCAGGATAAGTATAACTTTACCGTTAAACCGGGCGAAGTGGGCGATCGCGAGGTGGTGAATTGGACGTCGGAATTTGCCGGATTGAGTGCAACGCATGGCTGGCTCAACGATGATGTTGCCTTTCTCAGCGTTGGCGCTCCCATTGCAGATCGTTTTATTCCCCAACCGTCGAATTCGCTGGCACAGAGCGAGGCATTTCAGGCGATCGTTCCTTCGCAATTCGATGCCAATAACGGTCATTTCTTTTTAGATCTCGATCGCACGATTAATGCCGAAGGATTTTCGCTATTGCGACTTCCGCCGAAGCAAAAAACATTTGTGAATGCGATCGACGCGATCGGGGTCACCGCTGCCATTCGCGATAAGCGCAGTACTCGGTATGACGTTTTCGTGCGATTGAAGCAATTGGATTCGGAGTAATTATTTTGAAATAGAACGGTAGGGGCGAACCATTGTCCGCCCTGACCAGAGATTCAGTTTCTATCTACAAGCCGCACAAAGGACAAAACACCTCGCGATCGCGCATTTGCCGCGCTAACTTATCCGAAGGTGGCATCGCCGGTGACGGATTCGGCTGTTTCGGCTTTTCCCAAGTAGCCATTGCCCGTTCGACGGCTTGCTGGCGACGGAATTGGTCGCGACGAATGCGATCGTAGGTATTGCCTAAACCCGGCGCCGCCCAACGATGGCGATGCGGATCCCAATACGCCCAAGTGCGCGCTTCTAGAATTTGTTCGTCGGGATCTTCGACTAAATCGCGCAACAGTTCCAAACGATCTAAATACCCCATCCAATTCAGTCCGGCGAGGGGACTTTGATTGGCAAGATCTAGCCCATTGAGCAATTCCATTTGGGTCAAATTCATATCCTTGGCGATCGCTTGTTGTCGCAATTTATCGTGAAACACTTTCAGCCGTTTTAACTGTTGGCGATCGGCAATTTCTGGCAATCCTTGCGTGGCTGAAATTTGACGTTTTTCGCCGGCAGTTTTTGCCCGAACTACCGCAGTTTTTGCCGAAACGGGCAAGTGTTGGTAGCTAAACGTTCCAAAATTATCCGCCCGATTTCCCGGATCGGAATGCCAGTAATAGGCGGGATTTTTACTCCCGTTTGGCTGTCGGGTACCTTCGGCGGCACCAATAGCGATCGCGATGGGCGAATTCGACCCCATTTCCCACCACGATTGAGGTAAGTTCGCCACGTGAATATCTTCAGACTGGAGAATCGGCGGTGCGGTTTGAGACTGGGATGGGATCGGAGGTACTTCGTTTGCGCTAGCACCGTTTGGTATTGAAGTCGGTTCGAAGGTAATGCCGATATCGCGCCGCTGCCGATCGTCAAAATCGGATACGTTAAAATCCAATCCAACTTCAGCACGCGCAACTGGTGTAAACCCCAATGTCATTGCCATCACGCCAAGCACAATTTTCGGGTTTCGGTTCATTTTGAGCCATCCATTCATGTCGAGTGTTTGCGATCGAACAGAAAACTAATTTAATTTTGGGCAACCAACTTTTCCAACCACCCCATTGACGGCGAAACATAAACCCATTGATTGCGATTTTCGGAACTTTGACGATAGGTCAATAGGGCAACGTGCAAATAACCATCCGTTTTGCCAATGGATTGACCTTGCCGAACTAAACCGAGATTTTGAGTTTCTAAACCGCAAAACTTAGACAGATAAGCCGGTAATTGCGGACTCGAAAATAAAACACAATTATCGTCGCTATTAATAATACTCCCTTCTGAAACCAGCACGAATTTATCCTCAACGCGACCGTCCATTGGCGCGCGAATATGTCCGCGAATTCGCAATGAAATTTCGCCCAATCCCCCTGCAACTGGATAGTTTCCGATAATATCGCCAGCGTGGATTCCCCAACTTTTTTGCAGTTCGATTTCTTTAAAACGAGCGGCGGTGGCTTCGAGATCGGGCGATCGCCCCGGATATTTTAAATCTTCAACGCCATAGCCTAAATACTCTCCTTCTTCATAAGCAACAATCAAACGAGCGCGTTCTGGAGTTCGATAAACATCTCGTTCGGTAATCGCCCCAAAGCGAACGGATAACTTTGGTAACGTGCAATACGGCGTTCCGAGAAATTGACGCATCTCGGCGCGCGCGCTCCCCTCGCGACCGGGAAGTTGTTGGACTTGCTGCGTTTCGACCGCAGCTTCAGGATCGATGGTGCCCTGACACCCTGCATTTTGCCAATTGGCGCGTTGCGGGCGATCGGATTTTAACCCCAACACGATTAAAAGTAGGGCGGCGAGCGTAAAACTCGCTCCCGATACGTACTTTTGACTCCATTTGGGAGTTTTGCGGCGTTCCCTCATCAGTTTTCCTCTTGCCAAAGTAAGACCTTCAATTGACTCCTCAACACCACACAGTCGAACCTCGCCTCGTAAATTTGAAGGCGCATCTGGCGAACCAAATTTGGCAGCTTGCAGGCTCGTATTGTCCTGCAATTCATGACGATAAAAACTCAAAACTTAAAATGACGAAATCACCAGCGATTGGGACGGGAGAAGACACAGGTGCCAACTCCAAAATCCCGTTGGTTTTGATTCTTGTACGTTAATCGAATTATAGCACGATCGCCCGGTTTGTTGAAGATAGGTTCAACAATCGGATAACCGGACAATGGGAGTTCGGGCAACAGGAACGGTAGAATCGAGAGGCAGAAATTATTCGCGATCGCTCGTGTCCCGTTCTAAAGCTCTCCAATACTACGTTTTCGCCCGCTTGCTCCTCGCCCCGCTGATGCTGTGGGTCATCACGACCGTGGTGTTCCTACTGCTGCGCGCCACTCCTGGGGATCCCGTCGATGCCATCTTGGGACCGCGCGCCCCCGAAGCCTTCAAACAAGAGATGCGAGAACAGCTCGGACTGGCGGGATCGCTGTGGGAGCAATATTTCGGCTATATGGGGCGGCTGTTGCGCTTCGATTTGGGCGAGTCCGCCACCAGTCGGGGACAAGGGGTGTGGGACATTATCCAGACCCATTTTCCAGCCACGGCAGAATTAGCGATCGCGGGGTTGGCGGTCGCCGCCATTGTGGGAATTGTCGTGGGAACCCTCGCCGCCTCGCGACCCGATACCGCCTTGGATGCGGGGGGACGCTTGTTTGGCATCATTACGTATTCGGTGCCGATGTTTTGGATGGGGATGGTACTGCAACTGATTTTTGCGGTGCAGTTGGGGTGGTTTCCCTTGGGAACGCGATATCCCCTCGGTTTGCCCGCTCCCGAGAGTTTCACCGGACTGTACGTTCTCGATAGTTTGTTGGGCGGGAATTGGGATCGGTTTCTGGCGGCGTTGCACTATTTGGCACTGCCGAGTTTGACGTTGGGGATTTTATTGAGCGGTATTTTCGAGCGAATCGTCCGCGTGAACCTCAAACAAACCCTCAAAGCCGATTACGTGGAAGCTGCGAGAGCGCGAGGCATTTCCGAAGTGCGAATTTTGCTCTCCCACGCACTGAAAAATGCGATGATTCCGGTGATTACGATTTTAGGACTGACCTTTGCTGCCCTATTGGGCGGTGCAATTTTAACTGAAGTGACGTTTTCTTGGCCGGGGTTGGCGAGTCGGCTGTACGAGGCGATTTCGTCGCGAGATTATCCTACCGTGCAGGGCATTGTGGTGTTTTTTGCCGCGATTGTGGTTGTTGTCAGTATTGCCATCGATATTCTCAATGCCTATATCGATCCGCGCATTCGTTATTAAGTGGAAGGATACCCATTCGATGGAATTTTGATTTTGCTACTCTGCGTTCCGAGCCACGATGCAACGAAGAGATGGTATT
>CAYQUF010000034.1:0-14292 GCA_964420595.1 uncultured bacterium | reverse complement strand
CACGCCAGCTAGGGCGGGAAACCTCCCGCCCCACCTCCTAACTAACTAAACGCTAACCGTCGAGGGTTGCTGGCTGAAGAACGACATCCGAATCGTCTCCGCCATTTGCGCCGGAGTCAGACCTAAATCTGCCTTCGACTCGTCCGGCTTCGCGTGATCCACCAGCTTATCGGGGACGCCCAACCGCTTCACGGGAACGATAACATCGTTGTCCATGCAAGCTTCGACCACCGCCGAGCCAAAGCCGCCCATCAAGCAGCCTTCCTCCATGGTGACCACCTTACCGATGCGTTGCGCCAGCGGTAGGATCAACTCCGTATCCAGCGGTTTGACAAAGCGAGCGTTAATCACCGTCGCCTCGATGCCGTGTTCGCTGAGAATTTCAGCCGTCTGCATCGCCGGATGAACCATCGAGCCGTATCCTACCAACAGCACGTCGTCGCCGTTGCGCAGGATTTCCCCTTTCCCAATCGGGAGGGGTTCCCAACCTTCATCCATTAACGGCACGCCGTAACCGTTTCCGCGCGGGTATCGCACCGCGATCGGTCCGCTGGTATGCTCGATCCCCGTCGCGATCGCCCGTTGTAATTCTGCCTCGTCTTTCGGTGCCATCACCGTGATATTCGGCAGACAGCGCAAATAGGCAATATCGTACATCCCTTGGTGGGTCGGACCGTCCGCACCGACAATTCCAGCGCGATCCAAACAGAAGAACACCGGCAGGTTTTGGATGCAAACGTCGTGAACGACCTGGTCGTAGGCGCGTTGCAAGAACGTCGAGTAAATCGCCGCTACCGGACGCATTCCTTCGCAAGCCAATCCCGCCGCCAGGGTCACGGCGTGTTGCTCGGCAATTCCCACGTCGATGTACTGGTTCGGTAACGCCTCGTGCAGCTTGTTCAGTCCGGTTCCCGTTGCCATCGCTGCGGTAATGCCGACAATCTTGGGATTGTTCTCTGCCAGTTTAATCAGCGTATCGGCAAAGACTTTGGAATATTTCGGCGGTTTGGGTTTGTTGGAGGGGATGGCTTTCCCCGTCGCCAGGTTAAACGGTCCTTGAGCGTGGTAGCCGACTCGATCCTGCTCGGCGATGGCGTACCCTTTCCCCTTGGTGGTCGCCACGTGAACCAAAACCGGACCGGGAATGCCGTGAGCTTGATTGAAAGTAGAAATTAGGTCTTCGAGGTTGTGACCGTCCACCGGACCGAGGTAGGTAAAGCCCAATTCCTCAAACACCGCTCCCACTTTCGGCACCGCCAGGCGTTTCATCCCTTCTTTCACCCGTTCCATCTCGGGGGTAAGGCTTTCGCCGAAGAAGGGCAGGTGTTTGAACTGTTCTTCGATATTGTCTTTGAGAAACTGAACCGGCGGACTCAGCCGCATTTTATTCAGGTGGCTGTGAATCGCGCCGACGTTAGGCGAAATCGACATTTCGTTGTCGTTGAGAACCACCATCAGGTTCGTATTGGGCAGGTGACCGGCGTGGTTGATCGCTTCGAGAGCCATGCCACCGGTGAGCGCGCCATCGCCAATGACCGCCGCGACTTTATAATTATCTCCAGCGCGATCGCGTGCCAGTGCCATCCCTAACGCCGCCGAGATGCTGGTGGAGGCGTGACCGGCACCGAAATGGTCGAATTTGCTTTCGCAACGCTTGAGGTAGCCCGCTACGCCGTCTTTTTGGCGCAGGGTGTGGAAGCGATTGTAGCGACCGGTAATCATTTTATGGGGATAGGCTTGGTGACCTACATCCCACGTCACTTTATCGCGATCGAGATCCAAGGTCTGGTACAGTCCGAGGGTGAGTTCGACCACCCCCAAACCCGGACCGAGGTGTCCCCCGCTCGTTGCCACTGTTTGTAAATGCTTTTCTCGAATCTGACGAGCGATTTGCTCGAGTTGGTGAATTGACAAACCGTGCAACTGATTGGGGTGGGTAATTTCACTCAGGTGCATATTTCAGATACCCAGGTTAACCGTGCTTGCTAACAAGATGCCGTGGTGCTGGTTTTATCAGTCCCACTTAACTCGTCCATTAGTCGGACTTAATCTATCAAGATAGTACATCTGAAGTTTAATGTCTTTGCCGGCTCGATGCACGACGACTCCCCCAAACCTATCGAAAAAACGCCCGTTTGGGCATCTGAATCGATTCAGCGAAACCGTCGCACTTCTTAACAAAAACCGGTTTCCAATAAATAACCCCCACCCGAGAGGAGGAAAGAGCGGTGGGGGAGAGTTATCTTGCTAGAGACTGTTTTGAGCGGATCGCTTAACCTGGAGATGCGGGTTAGGCGGTTTCGCGACGGCGATCGCGCTTGAGCAGTGCCATGCCACCGCCAGCGAGTGCCAGACCCAGCAGGGTGGCGGGTTCGGGAACGGATTCGAGATCGCCTTCACCGCCACCGTCAGCGCTTCCGACTTTGACTTGATAGGCGAGTCGGGATTGCTTCGGCGCATCTCCCATCCAGCTAAAGATGGATTCGCCGGTGAGGGAGAAACTGCCTAAGAAGTCGCTGATGCGCAGGTATTGCACGCCACCTTCCACGTCTTCGACCGGGTTACCGGTTTCGTCGTAACGCCAGGTGCTGCAACGGGACGAACCGGTACATTCGATTTCGGAGGTGGCGTCGATGTCGTAAGTCGTTCCGAAGGTGTCGGTCAGCGAGAGGTTGCGAACTTCGGCTTTGGTGTTGGCGTCGTTGGCGCGGGTGCGCACGAAAATGTCGGTGACGCCTTGGGTGAATTTGTCGGAATAGTCGTAGTTGAGGGTTTGACCGGCGACGTTGTAGGTGACTTGGTGGGTGTCGGCGTCGTAATCGAGGGAGAATAGGGACGCCTCGCCGTTTTGCCAGTAGTCGCCGTTGCTGGTGTCGGCTTGGGTTTGGACGGAAAAACCGTTGGTGTCGTCGTGCAGGTCGAGTTCGTAGGTGGTATTGCCGCCAATGCGACCTTCGGCGACGAATAGTAGGTCGGGGTTGAGGTCTTTAAAGGCTTGGTCGGTATTGAGATAGCTTAAGGAGATCGCTTTAGCCGCAGAGGGCAGCAAACCCATTCCGGCAGTGGCTAGAGTAATCGTTAATAAGGATTTAAATAGTTTCATCGATAAACTCCTCTCGATTGCGCTTTAAACTCAGAGTAACGGGTTTATGCCGGTCTGTAATGGGGTTGGCACGCAATTTTATCGACTCTTTAATATAGTGGTTCGTTTGTTTAAGGTCGATAAAATCACAGTATATTTACTGAATTTACAGATATTTCTCAAATAATTCAGTATAAATACGGAAATTGGCGCGGGATGTATTGAGTCGTGCGAATAGGGCATTTCCCAGGTGGATAAGATACGCGCTCCTGTTGTCTTTCTCTGTTAGCCGACACGCAAACTTTGATCTAAACCAGTTCCCCAATAAAACCCCCCACCCGAGAGGAAAGAGGAAAAAAGAGCGGTGGGGGGAGGTTGGTTTGCCAGATTGTTTGAACTCGATCGATCGATTCAGATCGCTGGATTTGGGATCGGTGCCTAACCGTGCCGATCGGGTTTTCTGAGTTCCCAACGGGTTCGCGCGAACATCCTATTACCGGTTCACCCGAATTGAGGGGGGAGATGCGGTTTAGGCGGTTTCGCGACGACGATCGCGCTTGAGCATTGCCATTGCGCCACCCGCAAGTGCCAACCCCAATAGGGTCGCCGGTTCGGGGAGAGTAATCGTTAATAAGGATTTAAATAGTTGCATTGATACAATCCTCTCGATCGCGCTCTAGTTTTAACGTTATCGGTTTGATTTGGATTTGTAAGCTGTAATGACACCGATTTCTCGAACGCCGAGAGCGCAATCTTTGGGTGAAAGCACGGAGATTCCATTCAATCTATGAATTTATCGTTAAAAACTGTATTCGCAACCCTTGCCAGTCCGAATTTAGAGCGATCGGTCGATTTTTACAAACGCTTGTGCGATCGCCCGCCGTCTGCCTACCGTCCGGACGTTTATGCCGAATTTCGCTTACCGGGATTGCGTTTGGGCATCTTTCAACCGAGAACTTCTGATGCAGCGGAGTTCGGGGATCGAAGTAGCGGTCGGTTCAGTTTGTGTTTGGAGGTTGACGACCTTGACAGTGCGATCGCCCATTTAACCGATCTCGGCTATCCGCCTCCCGGCGAAGTTATCGAAGCCTCTCACGGTCGCGAAATTTATGCTTTCGACCCGGATGGAAATCGCCTGATTCTGCATCAAGGCAATTGAAATTCAAAGTTTTAAAGATAACTTGCTGATTCTAGAACGATAAATCCCAAGCCAAAAATCAAAGAGAAACTGGCAATGGCGTGCAAAATGTGAAATTGACGCGAGGGCAATAAACTTTCTCGCACGAGCAAGGAGGCGGAAGAACCGACAATATAGCTCAAACTCAAAATGAGATACGGCCAGTTTCCAATCGCCCACCAACAGCCGAATAAGATAACTGCCAACAATAACATGATCAGTTCGACAAATTGAGGGGGATCGTACTGGCTCGAGAGAACCAGGGTTTGCCACCAAAATCGCCACAGTTGCATGGTTTCTGACTTCCAAATCGCGCTGTTACTAGAGCGTTTCCTAGACTGATGAGGGACATCGATCTAGAAGAAACTCTCAAAATTGAGAGATTCTGCTGTCCCTCACCAGACGTGGAATTGCTCGATCGCTATTATTCACTATAGCGATCGCGAGCAGTCCTGGCGAACTCGTCCGGATATTTACCGGGCTTGGCGTAGGTATTGTCGGACTCGATCCGTGTTGACTTGGGGAAATTTCTCGTAAAAGCGGCTGACGCTGAGGAACGGTTTCGGGGTTTCCAAGACCACCGCGCGATCGCACCATTTCGGCAGCAATTCCATCAATTCTGGCGGCGCGAGGGGCGTGCAAATCCAGACGCCATCGGGCATCAGTTGTGCCGGACAATTGGGCGATCGCAACGATCCGGCTGCCGTCGCCATCGTCATTCCCGTCGCGATTCCGTCATCGATCAACAACGCGATCGCCCCTTGCGGATCGACCGGGGGACACTCCACCGACAACCGTTCCCATTGTGACTTCGCTTTGGCACGGGTTCGATGCAACAGAGTTTTGCGCGATCGCCGACTTAACGAACAAGGGGACGACCACAGGGCGTAACCGTCCGCCGTCACCGCTCCCAGCGCCAATTCCGGACTTTCCGGTCGGACGATTTTCTTGGCGACCAACAGCGTCAGGGGACAGTGCAACAAACGCGCCACCGGTGCCGCCACGGGAACTCCCCCCCGAGGTAACGCATAAACGATCGCCCGTTGTGGCGTGCCATCGTCCGACAATTGGTTCAATTCGGCTAAAATCGCTTGCGCCAGCCGTTCGCCAGCTTCAGCGCGATCGCAAAATAGCGGTACGGGTGACATTGGTACTCCTCGTGCGACCCAGCGTTGCGTGCCTCTATATTAGGACTGAAGTTCGCCAACCCAGCGCGGATTGCCTCCACCCGCGATCGCGAATCCGGGTATAATTTTTGGGAACGACCGCGACGCCCCTCATGTCTAACGAAGACCAACTCAGCTTGTTCGATCCCTCCAGCGGCGGAGAATCGACCCCACCCGACGGTTTCAATCCAGACTTAATTCCCACCGACGCGACCGTTCCGATTCCCCCCGGCACGTTTCAAAGCGTCGAAGACATGGTCGCACCGTGCAATCGCTGCCATCGCTGCGAACTAGGAGCTACCCGCACCCACGCCGTCATCGGACGGGGAAATCCCAGCGCGCCGATCGCGATCGTTGGCGAAGGACCGGGGCAAAATGAGGACGAAACGGGATTGCCATTCGTGGGGAAAGCCGGACAACTGCTCGATAAGATCCTCGAATCGGTCAAACTCTCGACGGACGAGGACGTGTATATCTGCAACGTGGTCAAATGCCGACCGCCAGGGAACCGCAAGCCGTCGCAAGCCGAAATCGACGCCTGCAAGCCCTACCTGCTCGAACAAATTCGTCTCGTCGATCCCAAAATTATTTTATTGACCGGGGCAACCGCCGTGCGAGGCGTGACGGGAGAAAAACGCGGAATCACCAAAATTCGGGGTCAGTGGCGCGAGTGGGAAGGACGCCTGTGTATGCCGATTTTCCATCCCGCCTACCTGTTGCGCAATCCGTCGCGCGAACAGGGAAGTCCGAAATGGCAGATGTGGCAAGACATTCAGGCAGTGCGAACCAAATTAGACGAAATTCGAGCCAGTGAAGCCGAGTAATTCCGAAATCGCCGCTCGCCTTCGTGTAGTTAAACTTATACCACTTCGGAACACCTGCCCCACTATTTAACCCCAGTGGGGATTTTTTTTTGCTCGATCGACGGCTTGCTCTCCATCTCTCCATCTCCCTATCCCCCCATCCCCTATCATGATGGAGGGTGCCGTGCGAGTCTGCCGACCGCGCCAGCCCGTATGCCCTAACGAGTCTCGACCATGCTCTATCCCGTCTATTGGAATCAAGATCGCGTTTCCCTCATCGACCAAACCCGCCTTCCGTCGATGTACTCGATCGTAGAAATTCGTCGCAGCGAAGATATGGCACACGCCATTAAATCCATGATGGTTCGCGGCGCACCGGCGATTGGCGTTGCGGCAGCTTATGGAATGTATCTCGGCGCGCGAGAATCGACCAGCGAAGATCGCGAGGAATTTTTAGGACACCTCGAATCTACCGCTAAAATGTTGCGTGCCACCCGTCCGACGGCGGTGAATTTATTTTGGGCGATCGATCGCATGTTGAGAATTGCCCGTCAAACCGTCGGTCCGGTCGAACATCTCAAGCAAGTGCTGCTCGACACGGCAAAACAAATTAATGCCGAAGACTTGCAAACCTGTCAGGCGATTGGCGATCGCGGTTTGGAAGCCTTACCCGGCGATCCCCAGCGATTGCGCATTCTCACCCACTGCAACACCGGTTCCCTCGCCACCGCCGGATACGGTACCGCATTGGGGGTGATTCGCTCGGCGTGGAATGCCGGTCGCTTGGAACGAGTCTACGCCGATGAAACCCGTCCTCGCCTGCAAGGGGCGAAATTGACGGCGTGGGAATGCGTGCAAGAAGGAATTCCCGTCACGGTGATTGCCGATAGCATGGCAGCCCACTGCATGAATCGGGGGATGGTCGATGCCGTCATCGTGGGAGCCGATCGCATTGCCGCCAATGGCGATACTGCCAACAAAATCGGCACCTACAGTTTAGCTCTGGTCGCCCGCGCCCACGATATCCCATTTTTCGTCGCCGCCCCTCGATCGACCATCGATTTCAAAGTCGCCGATGGCAGCCAAATTCCCATCGAGGAGCGCGATCCCGCCGAAATCTATCGAGTGGGCGAAACGGTGCTGACGCCCGAGGGAGCTGAATTTTACAACCCTGCCTTCGACATCACCCCGGCGCACCTGATCGCTGCGATATTGACCGAGGAAGGGGCGATCGCGCCAGCGGAACTCACCGAAATCGGTGCCTGACAATTGGCTCGATCGCTTGCATTTGCAAGGGTTTCGCAGTAGGGTATCAGTACGATCGCACCTTTATTGATTACCTTCACCTGCTTTGTCTGTCGTTGCAATCTATCCAGGCAGTTTCGATCCGATCACCAACGGTCACCTCGACATTATCGAGCGAGGATGCCAGCTGTTCGATCGCACGATTGTCGCCGTGCTGCGCAATCCCAACAAAACCCCGCTATTTCCCGTCGAGGATCGCATTCGACAAATTCGCCAGTCCACCGTTCATCTGGCTAACCTAGAAGTGGACAGTTTCGACGGTTTGACCGTCAATTACGCTAAAATGCGGCAAGCCAAGGTGCTGTTGCGCGGGCTGCGCGTCCTTTCAGATTTTGAAATGGAATTGCAGATGGCCCACATCAACAAAACCCTCTCGGACAGCGTCGAAACTGTATTTCTCGCCACCTCTAACGAATATAGTTTCTTAAGCAGCAGCGTTGTTAAAGAAATCGCCAGATTCGGTGGCTGTGTCGATCGTTTTGTCCCCCAACCTGTCGCCCTAGAGATCGAAAAATGTTACGCCAGGACTCCTCCCGGATCGACCCCAACCCAGACGAATCCCGCCCCGACGCCGAACAACAATCCGTTCGGAGCGGATCGGCCAGTGTAGACATTCAACGGGAACTGAATCGACTCGAGGAGGCGATTCTCGACAGTCCCCGGATTCCGTTTTCCCGGCGCACCCTAATCGACGAGGAACAAATTCTCGATCGCCTCGATACGATTCGGTTAAACTTGCCGAGCGCGTTTGCTGACGCCGAAGAACTGATCCGGCGCAAAGAGGAAATCGTCCTCGAAGCCCAGCAGTACGCCAACGAGATTATCGAAGCCGCCGAACGCCAAGCCGCTGGCATTCTCGACGAAATGGGGATCGTGCGCCAGGCTAAAGCCGAAGCGGATCGAATTCGAGCGCAAGTCCAGCTCGACTGCGATGCGGCGCAACAGCAGACAGTCGAGGAAATCGAACAATTGCGATCGCAGGCGCAACAGGAACTCGAAGAGATGCGATCGCGCGCCATTGCCGAATGCGAGGCGATTGAAATGGGAGCGGACGATTATGCCGATCGCGTGTTAAGAAATATCGAACACCAACTCGGCGATATGATGCGCGTGATTCGCAACGGACGGGTACAGCTCCAGCAAGAGTCGCAAACCTACAGCGTCCGTCAGAAAGGGGGCGAACCGCAACCCCCTCCGCCGGGACAGCATCCGCCCAAGCGCCGATAGTGGGACAATCGAGTTCGATGGCTCGATCTCTCCATTATGGTTTCGGATAAATTTCGATCGCAATTGCGCCAAGAAGCCCAACAGTGGTGCGAAGACGGATTGATCGACGCCGACGTGTACCGGCAGCTCTCCCAACGCTATCGGTTTGAGGATCTCGAACGGGTGGCGCGCGATCGCTTCGTGGCGATTGTCATCGGTTTGGGCAGCCTGTTGTTGGGACTGGGAATTGTCACCCTGGTGGCGTCGAATTGGCAAGCTTGGTCGCGAGAGCTGAAATCGGGACTGCTGCTCGCCCTATTCTTTGGCGTCAATACGGCGGGATTTTACCTGTGGTCCCGTTCTCCCGAGGACGGGTCTTGGTCGCAACGGTTGGGACGGGGATTGCTGCTGCTGGGAACTCTGGTGTTGGGCGCGAATATGGCGCTGATGGCACAGATGTTCCACCAAAGTCGCCCCCTGTACGAGTTGTGGCTGGCATGGGGAATTGGCGTGCTGGCGATGGCGTACAGCTTGCGGCTGACGATGTTGGGGGTCGTGGCGATCGCGCTGATGGGATTGGGTTACGTTCAAGGGACGCTTCAATGGTCGCTTCCTGGGGAGTTCCCGTGGGCAAAGTGGGCGATCGAACATATGCCGTTAATTGCCAGCTTGCTGTTCGTGCCGCTGGCGTATTGGTGCCGATCGCGGGTTATTTTTATCCTGGGGGCGATCGTGACGGTGGTGTCCCTCGGGATGAATATCTCCCGATTTTGGGCGTATATCCTGCCAGATTGGAAACTGTTCTTCCTCTATACCCTTCCCCCCGCCCTGTTGTGGGGATACCGCGAATCGGCGTTTCGCTGGGGAGTTCGACCGCCGCAGGAGTCGTCGGGTCAATCATTTCAACCCCTGGCTCGCAGTTTGGCGTTAATTGGGTTTAGTCTCGCCTTCCTCAATCTGTCGTTTTACAAATTTTGGCAAACGCCGCCCAACGACTCGTTCTGGCGCATCGCGTGGCTGCCCTTAATCGATATTGTCGTGCTGGGAGCGATCGCGCTGTTGGAGTGGATACACCTGGGAGTTCTGACCCTGCGCTACCGGGTTCGCCCTAAAACCGACCTCACCGATGGCTTAATGGGCGGGTTTCTCGCGGTCGAAACTGCCGTTATTGCTTGGCATTTCAACCACACCCCGATCCCGGCGATCGCCACCTTTATTTTTAACGTACTCTTATTCTTACTAGCGGCGGGACTGATTCGCGAAGGCTTGGCGCAAGGAACTCGTCGCACCTTCTGGGGCGGTTTGGTCTTGCTGAGTTTGCAAATTCTGGCGCGGTTGTTCGAGTACGACACCGAGCTGGTGGTGAAAGCCTTTGTCTTCCTCGGCTGCGGTGCAGGCGTCATTGCAGCGGGATTGTGGTTCGAGCGTTACGTTTGCACGTTAGACCCCACTCCCGAATCCGCTAGGGAGCCATCAGAACCGTCCACCGAATCGTCATGACTTCTCAACCGTCTCCCCCCCTGCGCCTCTGGCGCTTGTTGCTGCCTCTGGTCTTTCAAACGGTGCCGATCGTCTACCTCCCCGCCCGAGCGATTTACACCCGCATGACAGGGCAATCCGTGGTGCTACAGACCGTTCCCGTCGATCCCTACGACCTGTTGCGCGGATATTCCATTAGTTTGACTTACGACATTTCGCGGCGGGAAACATTGGAATCTCTGGAAGGGTCCGAACAGTTAGGCGCTGGCGATCGCGGAGAGCATCGCTTTTACGTCATTTTGCAACCGCCCGAGGAAACTGACGAAACGCCGCCCCCCGAACCGTGGACGCCCGTGCGAATCACTGGCGATCGCCCGGAAACCTTCCCTTCCGATTCGCTAGCATTGCGAGGTCGATATGTCAATGGCAGAATAGAATACGGGCTGGAAACCTATTACATTCCCGAAGCGCAGCGACGTTCGATTAACGATGCCATCGATGCCGAAAACGCTGAAGCCGCAGAAGACGCTCCCATTGTGGTGGAAACTAAGGTAGACGAGTTGGGGAATGCAGTCCTGACGGGAATTTGGATCGGCGATCGCTATTATCAGTTTTAAGAAAAGACGCTCGATTAAGATTCAATTAAAATATATATATGGAGGAACAAACCAAATCCAAACAGCACATTCTGTACTTGCTCAAAACTGAGGGAGCGCAGAGTGCAACCGAACTCGCCGAACGCCTGAATATCTCGCCGATGGCGGTGCGCCAGCATTTGCAAAAATTGCACGCCGAGCGATTAATTGAGTGGGAAGAACGACGCCAACCCGTGGGACGACCGGTGAAATATTGGGAATTGACCGATCGCGCCACGCCATTTTTTCCCGATCGCCACGCCGAACTCATGACGGAAGTTTTGGGAGATTTGCAAGCATCTCTCGGTTCCTCGGGAATGGCGAAATTGCTCGAAGAACGCACCCAACGACAACTGCAAAATTATCGGGTTCAGTTGGAGGAGGTGGCGAAGGTGAAAGATTGGCGAGAGTGCGTCGCTGAAATTGCTAAATTGCGCACCCGCGAGGGATACATGGCGGAGGCGATCGAACAGGGCGATCGCTCGATGTTATTGGTCGAAAATCACTGTCCCATTGCGTGCGCGGCTGAAACTTGCAACCAATTTTGTCATTCCGAGTTCGAGATTTTTCAACAATTACTCGGGACGGACGTAGAAATCGAGCGGGTCGAACACTTGCTTCAAGGCGATCGTCGTTGCGCCTATCGAATCCGAGCCAAAGGGGGATGAAGGGCAAATGTAGTTTGGTTTCCAAACCCTTGCGTCCCATGATGGCGTTGGATGTCCCATACTTTTAACATAAACCGGTAGGGGTTTTCCGGTCATTCGCCCGTACACCGTCGCCCCCGCGACAGAATGGGGATTACAGGTGGAATTATCTCCCCCTTGCTCCCTGCTCCCTGTCCCCTATCCCCCATCTCCCATGCATCAATCCACTGTCACGCAAGATCTAGTGCTCGTCGGTGGCGGACACAGCCACGCGATCGCCCTGAAGTTGCTCGGAATGCACCCGGTGGACGGGACGCGAGTGACTCTGATTTCGCCGCTGTCTCATACGCCTTATTCGGGAATGCTACCGGGTCACGTGGCGGGGTTTTACGACTTTGACGAGTGTCATATCGACTTGCGTCCCCTGTCGGGATTTGCCCAAGCGCAATTTATTCGCGATCGCGCCGTTGGATTGGATTTGGACAACCGCCGCGTCCTCTGCGCCAACCATCCCCCGATTGGATTTGACGTTCTTTCCATCGATATCGGCAGTACCCCAGCGGCGATCGACGTCCCGGGTGCCAAGGAGTACGCCATACCCGCCAAACCCGTGGATCGGTTTTTGCAACAGTGGAATCGCATTGTCGCCCAAGTGAGCGAAGATCCGCAAAATCCTTGGGATTTAGGCATTGTCGGCGGCGGTGCGGGTGGCGTAGAATTGGCGCTGACGGTTCGGGCGAAGTTGCACCAAGTATTGCGAAATGCGGGACAACCGACAAGCAACCTGACCGTTCGCCTGTTCCATCGCGGTCGCGAATTGCTCTCGGGTCACGGGAGTTGGGTCAGCCGTCGGATGGAACGAGTATTGCGCGATCGCGGCATTCAAATTTACCTCAACGAAAACGTCACCGAACTGAAACCCGGCGTTACCGTTTGCTGCGAGTCGGGATTGCAAGTCCCGTGCGATCGCGTGTTTTGGGTCACCCAAGCCTCTTCCCCCGATTGGATCGCCCAGTCGGGATTGACCGCAGACGATCGCGGGTTTATTCTCGTGAGCGATACCCTGCAATCGGTGTCTCACCCCTTCGTCTTCGCCGCTGGCGACATTGCCACCATGCAGCATCACCCCCGTCCCAAAGCTGGGGTGTTTGCCGTGCGTCAGGGAAAACCGCTATTTCAAAACCTCCAACGCCAGTTACGACGCCAACCCCTGCAACCCTATCGACCGCAGCGACAATTATTGGCGTTAATTGGAACGGGAGACGGAGGTGCGATCGCCTCTCGCGGTGCGTTGGGATTCGGTCCGTCGAAATTGCTGTGGTGGTGGAAGGATCGGATCGATCGCAAATTTATGGAACGCTTGAGCAATTTAAGCACGATGGAAGATAGCCGCGAAAGCGATCGACCCATGTACTGCGCCGGATGCGCTTCCAAAGTGGGTTCGAGGGTTCTCGAACGGGTGTTGCAGCGAATCGAAATCGAACCCGGTGGCGACGAAATTGCGATCGGCTTAAACGCGCCAGATGATGCAGCGGTGGTTCGGGTGACGGGAGAAAAGGCGATCGTTCACACCATCGATTTCTTCCGCAGCTTCCTCAGCGACCCCTATATTTTCGGACAAATTACCGCCAATCACTGTCTCAACGATTTATTTGCCATGGGAGCTACCCCGCAAACCGCCTTAGCGATGGCGACGGTTCCCCACGGGAGCGAAGCCAAAGCCGAAGAAACGCTGTACCAACTCCTCTCCGGTGCGGTTGAAGTGTTGCAGCAAGCCAATGCAACCCTGGTTGGCGGTCATACCAACGAGGGGGACGAGTTGGCGTTGGGACTGTCTTGCAATGGAACCGTCGATCCCGACCGACTGCTGCGCAAAAGCGGGATGCAACCGGGACAGGTGCTGATTCTGACCAAACCGTTGGGGACGGGGACGCTGTTCGCGGCGGATATGCGATTGCAAGCTAAGGGTCGGTGGATCGAGACAGCGGTGGAGTCGATGTTGCGCTCCAATCAAGCGGCGGCGGATTGTTTGATGCGTCGGGGTGCGAGTGCGTGTACCGATGTTACCGGGTTCGGACTGGCGGGACATTTGGTGGAGATGGTGAAGGCGTCTGGGGTGGGAGCGGTGTTGGATTTAGAGGCGATTCCAGTTCTCCAAGGGGCGATCGCGACAGCGGAACGGGGCATTTTGAGTTCGCTGCACGGACAAAATTTAGGCGCGGCGAGTGCCATTCGCAATTTTGCCCGCATGAGCGATCGTCCTGCCTATCCGATTGTATTCGATCCGCAAACGTCGGGGGGGTTGTTAGCAGCCATTCCGCCGGAAAATGCGGGGGGGTGCATTGCCGAGTTGCAGAAGTTGGGATACTCGCACGCACGGGCGATCGGTTATGGGACGGTGTTGGAAAAGGACGTACCGCCGATTGTTTTGAAGGGTTAATTTTGTTGCTGGCTGTTCTAGTTTTTTTCTGTTTTCTGAGTTTTGTATAAAAGTGCAACTGAAAGACAGAACAGACAGAGCAATGGGATAGAATACAAAAGGTATTGTTTTCTTGATAAAGGGTATGCCCAATAGATAAACAGTTGCAGTTTGCAAATTGATTTGATATTGCAGTAGAAAGAGTTATCCAAATTCACATTATTATGAATGTCAATACTATCGCTTAAGTTAGGTAATTTTACCACTAGAGTGAGAGCCTCGACTTGAGTACCGCTGATGGTTAGCGATTCCAGATTAGTCAGATTTGATAATGGTGTAACATCCTCAACTTGATTTTTACTGAGGTTAAGGT
>CAYQUF010000033.1:8476-32717 GCA_964420595.1 uncultured bacterium | reverse complement strand
GTATACGAGCAACAGCCGTAGGTTGGGTTGAGGCACGAAACCCAACATTATAAAGGCTTTCGTTGGGTTTCCTTCGTCAACCCAACCTACATTTTTAGTGGAGTGCGTTGCAGCGCAGATCGATTTGGGTCATTCCAAATCCAGTAAAATCGCCTCATTCCCAAGGAGCTTTAAAATTCGCCGTTTTTTGAAGTTTCTTGGGAATGACCGGCTCTGCATCCAAAGCGTTTTGGAACGCTTTCCATCGATCGCCATCGAGAAAAAATAAGGTTCGATCTAGCAAAGTATCTTGAGCAGCAGCCGTCGCAGCTTCCACGATCGAGTCATTGCGAGTTTTTCCTTGAAGTTGAGCCGCTCGATCGATTAGCCCAAGCAAATCTTCATCAATCCAAACCTGGACTGGTATTTTTCTCTTTTTCGGGAAGGTAGTCACAATTCAGACAAACCCTTACTTATAGAGATAATATATACACATTCTAGCCACAGTTTTAGTACATAGACAAAACACATTTCGCGTCTTGGTAGGGTAAAAAGTCCTAAGACTCTTACCTGGTAATTGTTCCAGCGAATCTATATCTGTCTGTGGAAACTTGGCATTCAAACGGATTTAGCGGGGTTTGGGGTGTTGTCCAGACACCTTTAAGCAGGACTGCTATCTAGCGCATTTTGTCAATCCCTACAACGCTGCGAATTTTTAGCACCGCGAAACGATCGCCCCTGTAAAAATCCTGTGACAATTCTTCCAGCGACCCCAAACTCCCACCGCTAGCGCGTTCAAAACCAAAGCGATCGCCCCGACGCCCCAAGGACTGTCACACTGAATCGAGAGATCGTCCCAAAATTAGCCAGAATCGAGATAGAGCGAGAGAAACAGTAACTAGGTCTGCATAGTCATAGAAAGTAGAGAGTATGAAACGTTTCAATCTCGTTCCCCTAGATGGGTCTCAATTCAATCAGGAGGGCGCGATGTCGTCCCATTCGTCCCAGACCGTGGGACACTCGCGCGGGTGCAGAATGCACAAACTAATGTTAGGAGCGATCGCGCTATTGCCATTATTCTTCGCCGCCACCCCACGCGGCTTAACGACGAACGCAGCCAACTGGCGTTCCCCCAGCCTCGATAACGCCGAAACGCCGCAAGAGTGGATCTACGTCATGACCACGCGAGGCGAGAAAACTGAGGAATGTCGCTGGTTGGGAATTTGCGACTGACGTAGCGCCAACTCAACCCAATTGACGGTAGGGGCGAACGGCCGTTCGCCCGTACGATAATGATAGTGCTGGACTTACCGGGATTCTACCGCGCTTGCAATCCCAGCAGAACCCTCAACACCCAAGACAAAACGGATCGACAATACTACATTGACTTTTCCTCCCTCCGAGGGGGCGATATCGTCGAGGAGCTATTGCTCGAAATTACCCTATTCGCGCCCGACGACCCCACCTGTCAGCTATTCGCCGGACATATCGGCTGCGGGAAGTCCACCGAACTGCTGCGTCTCAAAGCCGAATTGGAAAACGCCGGATTCCACGCCGTCTATTTCGAGTCCTCCCACGACCTGGATATGGCGGATGTGGATGTCGGAGATATTCTATTGGCGATCGCCCGTCAGATTAGCGAAAGTGTCGATACCCTAGATCTCGACGTTCCCCCGGTGCGGTTGCAAGCCTTGCTCCAAGGGGCGATCGCCCTACTCGACGGCGACGCCACCGACCCCAACTTATCCCTGAGCCGAGAACTGAGTCAAATCACCGCCAAAGCCAAACACAGCCCCCAATTGCGCGATCGCCTGCGTCAGTATCTCGAACCCCGCACTAACAAAATCCTCGACGCCATTAACGCCGAATTGATCGAACCCGCCACGCGATCGCTCCAACGTCAGGGAAAGCGGGGATTAGTGACGATCGTCGATAACCTAGATCGCATCGAGAGCGTCCAAAAACCCTGGGGTCGTCCCCAACCGGAATACCTGTTCGTGGATCGCGGCGAGCAACTGCGCCAACTCCACTGTCACGTCGTTTATACCATTCCCCTGGGGCTGATGTTCTCCACCGACCTCAGTCGCCTGACGGTGCGATTTGGCAGCGATCCGAAGATTTTACCCATGGTTCCCGTGCGCCACCGAGACGGAACCCCCTGCACCGACGGAATCGATCGCCTGCGTCAAATGGTGCTGGCGCGAGTGTTTCCCGCCGAAATGCCCCAACAACGGCTGCAACTCGCCGATGGGGTGTTTGAATCTCTCGACAGTTTGGATCGCCTCTGTCGCGCCAGTGGCGGTCACGTACGCAACTTGCTGAGATTGCTGCACCGCTGGATCGAAAAAGATCGAAAACTGCCCCTCACCGCCGCCGGATTGGACGCGACCATCCGAGAACGGCGCGATCGCCTGCAATTGCCCATTACCGACGCCGAGTGGGAACTGTTGCATCAGGTGGCGCGGGACAAGCAAGTGCGGGGTAATAATGGCTATCAAACCCTGATCCGCAGTATGTTTGTATTTGAGTATCGCGATCGCGAGGGATCGTGGTTCGATCTCAATCCACTGCTCGCCAATTAAGACACCAACAGGGTTGCACTCATGACTGGCTCCAATTCCTCAACGGATGCAGCAACCTCCAACGAGAATTCCCTGCAAGAACTCGCCTTTGCAATCGAATGCAGCCAAGGGGAATTCAAGCTGATTCTCGCCCGCTGCAACTACGCCAGCCTGCGATCGCGCTTGCTCGAACGCTTGCGCAAGGTGGTCGAAGTCGAAATCGAAGAATTCAAAGTCCCCGAATCGGCGATTACCCTATTTAACCCGATCGAAACTTATTTGGGCGATCGCCAACCCTCCGCCTTATTCGTGTCGGGATTGGAAGCCGTGCGCGAGATCGATCGCCTGTTAGGGGTCACCAACCAAGTCCGCGAGGAATTTCGCAAGTGGTTCCACTTCCCCCTGATCCTGTGGGTCAACGACGACCTCACCCGCAAGCTGATTCGCCAAGTCCCCGACTTTGAAAGTTGGGCGACCAACTACGAATTCGACATCGCCACCGACGAACTGCTCGAACTGCTGCAATCCCACTGCGATCGCCTGTTCGAGACGATTTTAGATCCCACGCCGGGTCGATTTTTACCGGGACTCGCTCTCATCGACAATCGAGCGCGATCGGAAGTGGCGTCTATCCTGCGCGACCTCCAACGCCGCCACGTCAGCCTGGATCTCCCTCTCGAAGCCAGCGTGCAATTTCTCCTGGGTCGCAACGCTTACGAACAAGACGACCTCGATACCGCTCTCGTTCACTACCGCCAAAGTTTGGACGGGTGGGAACAACTGGTCGAATCCCAAAGACGCGAACATCCTGCATTTCTAGAAGCGCCCTCATTCGTCCCGCCATCCGCCTCGCCGCACCTTCCCGTCGCCACGACTCCGAGGGAATCCCCTTCGCGATCGCTGCTGGAAAAACTCGCCGCCGTGCAAGTGCATATCGGACTGTGTTACTCTCGCTACGCCGACTTGCACTCCCTCACCGACCGGGAACACTGGACGCAGGCGCGATCGGCTCTGGAAGCGGGACTGGATCGGTTCGAGGACGCCGAACGCCCCAATCTCGTGGCGCGATCGATGACCTACCTCGAAGAGGTACTGTACTACCTCGACGACTGGGACGCCCTGCAAGCCTTGGCGCGCAAAGCTCTCCCCCTGCACAAAACCTATGGCGATCCGGTGCAACTCGCCGCCGATTACGGGTTCCTGGCTGAAGTCGGATTGCTGCGTCGGAACTGGTTGCAAGCCCATCGCGCCGCCCAAAAAGCCCTCGCCACCCTCGCCGAAGTCACCGCCCATCCCTCGCCGTGGTTGGGAACCTACTGCTTGCTGCTGTCGCAGTTGTATCGCCTGCTGTTGGTGAAGGCGCAGCGACAGTTGGGACAGGGGAGCAAAGCCGAGGAAAACTTACAACGGGCGATCGCCCAATTACCCGAAATTTTAGACGATCGCGATCGCCGCTACGACCCCCACCGCTACATTCGAGTGCTGGCGATCCTGCGAGGGCGCTATTTCGAGCAAGGCTGCTACCTCGAAGCCTTTCGCCTCGGTCAAAAACAGCGATTGGTCGAACGCCAGTACGGGTTCCGCGCTTTTATCGGAGCTGGATGTCTCCAACCCCACGCCGCCGCCGTCAGTCCCGTTCAAACTCAACTGGAGCAACGGGACACGATTCCGGAGGAAATTAAAGCGTCGGGACGACAGCAGGATGTGGAACGGTTAATCGAGCGGGTCAGTCGCCCGGATCGGAAGCTGACGATTATTTACGGTCGCTCTGGGGTCGGGAAAAGTTCGCTGGTGAATGCGGGGTTGGTTCCGGCGTTGCAGAAGATGCCCATTGGTACGCGCGAGGGAAATCCGCTGGTGGTGCGGGTTTACACCGATTGGATGGGGGGGCTGGCGGCGCAACTCGACATTCCCGCCGAGGAACGGGCGTTTGTCAATTCGCAGCGCCTGTTGCAGGAATTGCAGCGTCAGAGCGATCGCCGCAAGCTGACGGTGTTGATTTTCGATCAGTTTGAAGAGTTCTTTTTTGTTTGCTTGAATCCGCGCGATCGCCGGGAATTTTACGACTTTTTGCGCGATTGTTTAGATTTGGCGTTTGTCAATGTGATGCTATCAATTCGGGAAGATTATTTACATTATCTGCTCGAGTGCGATCGCCTGACGAATTTAGAAGTTGTCGATAACGATATTCTCAATAAAAACGTTCGATATTATTTAGGTAATTTTTCGCCAGAAGACGCGCGCAATGTCATTCACCGCTTGACCGAACGCTCCTATTTCGAACTCGAAGGCGACTTGATTGACGAATTAGTGAGCGATCTCGCCGGAGAGTGGGGCGAAGTACGACCGATCGAAGTGCAAATTGTCGGAGCGCAATTGCAAACCGAGAATATCACTACCCTAGATCGCTACTTAGACCGGGGTCCGAAACAAAAATTAGTGGAGCGATTCTTAGAGCAAGCCATTCGCGATTGCGGTCCGGAAAACGAATCGGCCGCGCGCTTGGTGTTATTCGAACTCACCGATAAAAACGGCACGCGACCGCTAAAGACGCGATCGGAATTGGGGATGGCATTAGGCAAAGATGCCGATAAATTAGATTTAGTTTTAGAAATTTTTACCCATTCCGGTTTGGTCTTTCTCATCCCCGAAGTTCCCGCCAATCGCTACCAATTAGTTCACGACTATCTCGTCCCTTTTATCCGCACCCAACAGGAACTCGCCGATCGCGCCGAACGGGAAGCCCTACAACAAAAATACGAACAAGTCAGCGAAGAACGCTTATTGCTGATGCAACTGGCGCAAGCTCAGGAAAAACAGAAAAAAAGTGAGGTGCGGTTGCGACAATTTCTCTTAACCGCTTTAATCGGGGCGATCGTCGCCGTGGGTGCCTTCGCCTACATGACCCGAGCAGCCGTGCGGGCGCGACGCAATTCCGAAATTGCCCAAATCGAAGCGCGCAGCTCCGAAGCCAAAGCCCTGCGCCTGTCTGACGATCGCCTTGCTGCCTTGATTGCGGGGGTCAAAGCCGGACACAAGCTCCAGCAAACCGACGCTCCCGCCACCCTAGAAATCGAAACCACCGACTTGCTGCAAGATCTCATCTTTGAAGTCCGCGAGCGCAACCGACTTGAAGGTCACGACAAAAGCGTGGTGGAGGTCAGCTTCTCCCCCGATGGCAACACCATCGCTTCTGCCAGCAGCGACAACACCGTCAAACTATGGCGACCCGACGGCAGCGTTATCGCCACCCTAGAGGGACACGAAACCCCGATTACCAGCGTTCGCTGGACGCCCCAGGGCGATCGCCTCGTCACCGCCAGCCTCGACGGAACGGTCAAACTCTGGCACCCGCAAGGTCGGATTTTGCAAAGCTTGCAGGCACACGATAGCTTTGTCACCGCCGTTGCCTTCTCTCCCGATGGCGGACGGTTAGTGACTGCCAGTGCCGACAATACCATTAAACTGTGGCAGCGCGACGATACGGGGCAGTTCGCCGACGATCCCCGGCGCGTTCTTAAGGGTCATCAAAATTGGGTGCTGGCGGTGGAGTTTTCCCCCGACGGTCAGACCCTCGCCTCCGCTAGTCGCGACAACACGGTCAAACTCTGGAACCTCGCCAATGGCAAAGTGACCCAAACCTTGAGCGGTCATACCGATGGCGCATTCAGCGTGGCGTTTTCTCCCGACGGTCAAACCCTTGCCTCCGCCAGTGCCGACGAAACCATTATCCTGTGGAACCGGGAGGGCAAACGCTTGATGACCCTCGAAGGTCACGCTCAAGCGGTGCGGGAGGTCGCCTTTTCTCCCGACGGTCAGACCCTGGCTTCGGCGAGCGAAGATCGAACCATCAAGCTGTGGAATCGCGGCGGAATGCTGTTAGATACCTTGGAAGGACATCAAGATTGGGTGTTGGATGTTAGTTTTAGCGCTGACAACCAACTCCTCGCCTCGGCGAGCAAGGATCGCACCCTCAAACTCTGGAGTTTGGAGACGCCGTTCGGACAGCGATTGACGGGCCATCAAGCTGCCGTGTTTGGCGTGGCGTTTTCTCCCGAAGGCGATCGCATTGCCACGGGAAGCGAGGACAAGACGATTAAGCTGTGGACGCGGCAGGGAAAATTACTCGATACCCTGACCGGACATACCGACGCGGTGACGTGGGTGGAGTTTTCGCCCGACGGTCAAATCCTCGCCTCGGCGAGTCGGGATGGCACGATTAAGTTGTGGGATCGCCAGGGTCGGCTTATCGAAACGCTATCGTATCCCGAAGGCGAAGTGTGGAGCGCGATGTTTTCGGCAGACGGCGATCGCATCGTGTCGGCGAGTGGAGAGCGATCGCTGCAAATTTGGAATCGCAACAACCCGTCACAGATCCAATTGCAATTACCGGGGAAAGTCAACGCGATCGCCCTATCGCCCGACAGCCAGCGGATCGCATCCGCCAACGCCGATGGCAACGTTCGCCTGTGGCGTGCCGACGGTCGCTTGATCCGGGTCATTCCCCACGACGGAGCGGTCGAGAGCGTCAGTTTCTCGGCAGACGGCAGCGTTATTGCCTCGGTCAGTCAGGGCAGAATTATAATATGGACGCTTGAGGGCGATCGCTTGCAAACCATTCAACCCGAAACGACGGTTAAAAGTGTCAGCTTTTCACCCAACGGTCGCGCGTTGGCTTCGCTGGCTGACAAAAGCGTCACGGTGTGGCGTCCGGACGGAACGAAGCTGAAAACCGAGCGGTTTGACGATACTTTAATCAAAGCCAGCTTCAGTCCCGACGGCGAGACCCTCGCCCTAGCCTCGCGCGATCGCACCACCATCTTTGCGACCGTCGAACCCTTACCGCTCGATCGCCTGCTCGCGAGGGCGTGTACCTGGCTCGGGGATTATTTACGCTCGAATCCTCAAATTAGTGCCAGCGATCGCGCCGCTTGCACTCCGATCGCCTCCCCATAACTTCGGGGGTCGGTTAAACTCTAGTAAGAAGAGGTATCGGGCAAATGCGCAAGCACCTACTTGGGAGCGATCGAAGCCGGTGTTTCCCGATGCGCGACCTCAAACCGATTGCAGCCCGCTGGCAGGGTTGCTCGGATCCGATGCTCTCTCACCCACTCACGTACTCGATCGATGATCCCGTACTCCCCTAGCACGATCCTCGCTTGGAACATCGCGGCAGTTGAGGCAAAAGCCGGACACGCCAGCGAAATCGAACCCGCTCACATCCTGTTAGGCGTGTGCAAGTTATGCGATCTCGACATTCGCCGCTTTTGCAGCGGCCCGCTCAAAAACGACCCCTTGCAGCAACGGGAATTCGAGTCCGATATCGAAACCCTGCGGCAGTATTTTAGCGTTTGGGGCGTCAACCAAACCCGATTCCGCCGTCGGTTGCGATCGCGCACGAGTCAAGGCAATTCCCCCACTGATGCCAATCGGGGCGTCATGCATCGCTCCTTGCTCTCGCGCCAGGTGTTCGCACGCGCGGAAGAAATCGCCGCCGGACTCACCACGGGCGAACCGGTTTTGCGACCCCACCACCTGCTGCAAGCCCTGTTGGAATTGCCCGATCGCCCTTGGGATAAAGTCCTCGCCGACATGGGCGTCCCGTCCCTCGACAAGCCGCTGCTCGATGTGGAATCGACCCCCTCGCGCCAGCTCGCTCCTGTCAATCCCACTCCGATGAATGCGGACTCTCAAGATTTCTATAGCGATTCCCAAAAACCCCTAACGCCGTTTCTCGACTGTTTCGGGCGCGATCTCACCCAACTGTCGCGGGAGCGCAAGCTGGATCCGGTCATCGGTCGGCGGGCTGAAATTCGCTCTCTGGCACGGGTGCTGATGCAAAAGCGCAAGCGCAATGCCATTCTCGTGGGCGAGGCGGGGGTGGGCAAAACTTGTATCGTCGAAGGTCTGGCGCAATGGTTGACCAGCGTGAAAGCCCCGGCTGCCCTGCGTCAGAAGCGGGTGGTAGAAGTGTCGATGGCGGTGCTGCTGGCGGGGACGAAATATCGCGGCGAGTTTGAAGAACGGATGCAGGCGATCATCGAAGAAGCCAGCAACGGCGACGAAATTATTCTGTTTATCGACGAAATTCATACCGTCTTGGGAGCGGGGGGAACGGGTGCCAGCGATGCGGCGAATATTCTCAAACCCGCTCTGGCTCGGGGTGCCCTCCACTGTATCGGCGCGACGACCATTCGCGAGTACCGTCAGAGTATCGAAACCGATGCGGCGTTAGAACGGCGGTTTCAGGTGGTGTGGGTGGAAGAACCTTCTCGCGAGGATGCCATCCAAATTTTGTTGGGACTGCGACCCCAGTTCGAGGCGTATCATAATTTAGGGATTACCGATGCGGCGATCGAGGCGTCGGTGGAACTGTCGCAACGCTATCTCCCCGACAGTCGCTTGCCCGATAAGGCGATTGACTTGATCGATCGCGCCTGTGCCAATGCCAGGCTGTCCTCAATGTCGGGGGGACTGGATGTCTTGATGAATGCGGCGATCGGGCGATCGGAAATCGTACAGGTGGTCGCCGAACGCACGCGCTTGCCCGTGGAACGGCTGACCGAAGATCGGCGATCGCGCTTGTTGCGCATGGAATCGGCGCTCAGACATCGGGTTCTCGGTCAAGACGAAGCGGTTCGGGCGGTGTCGGATGCGATTCGCACGGCTCGCGCGGGATTGAAAGTGCCCAACAAACCCGTGGGCGTGTTTTTGTTCGTGGGACTGACGGGAACGGGCAAAACGGAGCTGGCTAAAGCCCTCGCCGAGTTTCTCTTCGACGACGAGCGGCAGCTAATCCGCATCGATATGTCCGAATATATGGAATCTCACGCCGTGTCGCGCCTGACGGGGGCACCGCCGGGATATGTCGGCTACGACGAGGAAGGACAGCTCACCGGACCGGTTCGCACCCATCCCTACAGCGTGGTGCTATTTGACGAGGTGGAAAAAGCCCATCCCCAAGTGTTGGATATTTTCCTGCAAATTTTCGACGAAGGGTGTCTGACGGACAACCACGGACGACACGTTTCGTTTGCCGAGACGGTGATTATTCTGACTTCGAATTTAGGCACGGATAACGTTCTGAGCGAACGGGCGATCGGATTCGACTTGAACCAGGGCGATCGCAACGCAGTCATGCCCAACGCCATTCCCTACCGACAGCAAATTAACGATACCTTGCGCAAGTCGATGCGTCCCGAATTGCTCAATCGCATTCAGCAAATCGTGTGGTTTTACCCGCTCGAACTTCCCGTGGTTCGCCAGATCGTCGATAAAATTTTAGTGAATTTGCACCAACGCTTGAAGCAGCAAAAAATCACTCTGAAGCTGACTGAAACTGCCTACGAACTGCTGTTGCGCGAAGGTTACGATCCCCAGTACGGGGCACGGGAAATGGAACGGACCGTCGAACGCTTGTTGGTGCAGCCCCTCGGTCGGGCGCTGTTGAGCGGGCGGTTTTCTGAAGGCGCGACGGTTTGCGTGGACGCGCGCGGCGGTCAGTTAATTTTAGATAACACCAAACAAACGCTGTCGTACCCGTTTAATTCGGATCGACTAGAATCGAAAGGTTATCTCGAATCGGAAGGGTCATCAAAATCCAATCGGGTTTAGTCTGTCTTAGTTTATATCCGATCCGATTGAGTTTTCGTCTATTCTGACTGAATTTAAAATAGTCTCAATTTGACGAACTTGTCTGATTCGTTTAATCCCGTTTCGCCCTTCAATCGGAGGCGATCGCTATTTTTGTGTTTCCAGCACTTGCTCGTTTCGCACCGCTGCATTCGAGCGTCCGCGATCGATATCACCCCTTTGACTCGGTTGCGATCGCCTCTGACCTACGTAAATATCACTACGCGAGCGACATCGACATCACCCAATTCTTCCCGGAAGGCGTCGATACTACAGATACAGGCAGTTACGCTAAACAACGCACTGGTCGGGTCATGATTTATCAGATTGTTCAACAAGTCTTTCGAGAGGGTTATCTAAGCGCCGAAGCAGAGGCGCAACTGCGACAATTGTTTCGCGCCGGATGCGATCTCGATGAAGTCGATGCCTTAACCTACTTGCAGTATGGCGTGATGTCCGGTCGCATCAAACGGGAATCGCAAGTCCGTCAAGCCGCCGCCCTCTTGTCCGATGGGGTTCTATCTCGGTAGAAGTCAGACCGCGATCGAGTGCGAGAATTTTAGGTTGCTGGCAAAATTTGCGGTCGCCGCCCCATGGAAAAAGTATAAACAATCGAGCGATCGCCCGCCGTATGAATTATATAAATTATTAAATATCGATGACTCGCTCGAGCGAGTAAGCGTTCTCGATCCGAGGTTCGCCTCGCCGCAGCACCAATCTCTAAAATGACTGATAGGCTGAATCTAGCTCGGACCGACGGGCGACCGGTGCCCTCCCAATCGAGTCTCTTGTCAGTTGCTAGCAGTATTCGTCGCACCAAACAGGATTAGGATTATGTTTAAAAAAAGACTCTACGGCTTGATTTTAGCGGCGGTGGCAACGCTATCGACGTTCGTTTTATGGTCGATGCAACTCCACCCCGTCTCCGGTGTCGAATTTCAACCGCCCGATCGCGGTCGTCCCGGACGACTGGTGGGGGCTGGAACTCGTTTTAGCGAACCCCCGACCGTTCGCGGCGGATTGGAGAGCGATCGCGCCATCCCTGTCGTTCGTAACGGCGAGGAATTGCCCTGTCCGCTTACGGCGATCGTGCCTCAAAATCAATACGGGTTCACCCTGTCGGAATACCCCAGCTTTTTCGTTCACGTTCCCCCGATTCCCGGCGCGTTGGTCGAGTTTACCCTCTCCACCGATCGCAACGATTTGGTCTATCAAACCATGTTTCGCCTGAGCGATCGCCACGGAACCATCAGGATCGCGCCATCCGCCGATGCCAATGTCGCCCCCTTGGAACTGGATCGCAACTATCGCTGGCAATTCTCCCTGATGCTCGATCCCGAAGATCCCAGCCAAGATCGCCAAGTCGGCGGTTGGATTCGCCGGGTGCAACCCACGGACGAATTTAGCAAAGACTTAGAAAAATCCACCCCGCAACAGCGGGTCAACCTCTACGCCGAAGCGGGCGTTTGGTACGATACCGTCGCGGCGGTCGCCGAGTTGCGCCGTTCCGATCCCGATAACCCAACTCTCACCCAGGAGTGGCAAGAGTTGCTCGATTCGGTCGGACTGAGCAAAGTCGGGCAAAAACCGCTGATTTAGCTATCCGTTCCCTCGTGCGGGGAGTCGGATTCTCGGTTCCCCGCCTCCGGCTTGTCGGCGCGCACCACTTGCAAGCTGCCGCCCGCGTGTAAAGTGCGATCGCGAACGCGAAATCCCGCCTCCCGCAACCCCCGATCTAGGTCGGTTTGCAATAACTGCCACGCCGTCTCAGTTTCAAACAGCCACAAAAATGCTGCCAGTCCGGGCCAAAATAAAGGATTGGTCGGTCGGTGAAAATCCACGAACGCAAACGTTCCGCCCGGCTTCAGCACTCGATAGACTTCTGCTAAAATTTGGCACAACTGAGACGATTCCATTTCGTGCAGCGCCACGCTAGTATACACGAGGTCGAATTGCGCCTCGGGCAGGGGAATGTCCTCGGCAAAGGCTTCGATATAATCGGCTTGCGCTACGTTGTGCCGCGCCCGCTGAATCGACTTGGGGGAAGCGTCCAATCCGGTCACGCGATCGGAGTAGCGTACCAAGTATTGGGTTGCTTGAGCGCTGCCGCAGCATAAATCGAGAATTTTACTCTGCCGGGTAAGGGACAATCCTTGTAGGGGCAATTGATGAAATCGGGCGTCGCCCCCCACCGCCAGGGCTGCCAGTTGCGAAATCGTGTCGTAAAGCCACTGATAGCGATAGCTCAGATCCCTGAGAATCGTTGCCACAAATTTCCTCCTTGCTCAGATCCCGGCAATTGAATATGCTTGGCTGATAAAATCATTTTATTGTTAAAATTGGTGAAGAATCTGAAAATTTTAGTAAGTCGTGACTGCCATGGGTCGTGTTGGGGTTTTATTACTCAATCTAGGCGGACCGGAACAAATCGAGCACGTCCGCCCGTTTTTATTTAATCTGTTTTCCGATCCTGAAATTATCAGGCTACCGTTTCCCTGGTTGCAAAAACCCCTAGCCTGGCTGATTTCTACCTCTCGCGCGAAAAAATCGCAAGAAAACTACAAGCATATTGGCGGCGGTTCCCCTTTGCGGCGAATTACCGAGGAGCAAGCCGTCGCGATCGAGGAAAAACTGCGCCAGAAAGGACAGGACGCCCGCGTGTACATCGGGATGCGCTACTGGCACCCCTACACCGAAGAGGCGATCGCCCGGATCGAGCGCGACAATATCGAACGGTTGGTTATTTTGCCCCTCTATCCCCAATTTTCGATCAGCACCAGCGGGTCGAGTTTCCGATTGCTCGAACAACTGTGGGAAGAGGATCCGTTTCTCCAGCAAATTGAATACACGGCGATTCCATCTTGGTACCAGCGTCCCGGCTACCTGAAGGCGATGGCGCAATTGATTGCCGAAGAACTAGACCGTTTCGACGAACCCGACAAGGTGCGCGTCTTTTTTAGCGCCCATGGCGTTCCGCTCAGTTACGTCGAAGAAGCCGGGGATCCTTACCAGCGCGAAATTGAGGATTGCACCCGACGCATCATGCAAACCCTAAATCGCTCGAACGAGTATACTCTGGCGTATCAGAGTCGGGTCGGTCCGGTGGAGTGGCTCAAACCCTACACCGAAGACGCGATCGAGGAACTCGCCGAGGAGGGGGTCGAAGATTTATTGGTGGTGCCGATTAGTTTTGTTTCCGAACATATCGAAACCTTGCAAGAAATCGATATGGAGTATCGCGAAATTGCTGAAGAAGCGGGTATCGAGAACTTCCATCGCGTCCCCGCCCTCAACACGCACCCGGTATTTATCGAGGATCTCGCCGACTTGGCGATCGAAGCTCTGGAAGCACCACCGCAAACGTTCGATTGCATAGCACGCCCTCAAAATAATGTCAAGATGTATCCCCAAGAACGCTGGGAATGGGGCATGACCACGGCCGCCGAAATTTGGAACGGTCGTCTGGCGATGCTGGGGTTTATTGCCTTAATCGTAGAGTTAATCAGCGGTCAAGGGCCGCTGCACTTTGTCGGTCTGCTCTAGCGTCCGCTCAATCGGGATCGAGCTTGTTTTTGCGGGGGCGACCCGGCGGTCCCTGTTCGACGTACCAGCGATACCATGCCTTGGAGCTGCGAATTGCCAGCCACAGCAAAAGCAGGGCGATCAACCCGCCTTGCTGGGGGGCGTCGAAGGCAAACAAGACCAAGGCAACGCACAGAAAATCCTGTCCTAAAATCGCCCATACGGGCAGGCGTCGCAGTCGATAGAACCAACCCGCCTGTACCAGTTGCAGCACGAGGGCGAGGGATCCGCCGACAATGCCAATGGTGCCGACGAGCCAATCGGCTAAATCGGTAGCGCGGGCGATCGCCATGCCCATAATTGCCCCGACGATTGGGCTAAACAGCAGTTGGACGATCTGTAAAATCCGCTGTCCCAACAGTTTTTTGGAAGCAAACAGCTCGAAGAGCGACCAACTGACCAACACGCCCACGACCACTTGAGGAGACAGCCGCGACAGGAGGGGAACGCTCGACCACAGGTCATTCTGCAATAACCCGATTAACAGAAGGGGAAGTGCAATTCTCAGTCCTGCCGCTGCCGATCCCGACAGTGCGGCTAGGATTTCAATCATACGACTACAGCCTGCGCGAGTACCTCGGTTTGTTGGTTCCGAGCCAGTATTGACGCATCCCGAAATGTGGATTGCAATTTCAGGAAGTTCCCCTGACTCAAAAATCGCCGATCGCTCGGTATGGCTCGGAATCTTCTATTCAGTGTAGCGCTGGCAGCTCGATCGTGTTGGGGGTGAGTTGCCCCTCACGAGGGAGAGTGACAGAAACGCGGTCGGCTCTAACCCCATTTTGTCGCGAAGGGAAAGGGGTCGCCTTGGAGAGATCCGAACGAGTGCGATTACAAGAGTTTTTCAAGACCGTAGACCAGGGTTTTTAATTGAGTCACCTTGCGCACCGCTAGCAGAACCCCCGGCATGTAACAGGCGCGATCGCTCGTATCGTGGCGCAGGGTATACACTTGTCCGGATGCACCGAAAATCACCTCTTGGTGGGCGATCAGTCCGGGGAGTCGGACGCTGTGAATGCGAATGTTCTCGCTGGCTTGGCAACCGCGCGCGCCGGCTAATTTCTCGGTTTCTTCTACTTTAGCAGGGTTGTAGGTTTTGCCGAGATCGGCGAGCATTTGGGCGGTTTGAATGGCAGTCCCGCTGGGGGCGTCGGCTTTGCCATCGTGGTGCAGTTCGATAATTTCGACGTGATCGAAGTACTGAGACGCCTGGATCGCTGCCTGCTGTAACAACACCATGCCAATGGAGAAATTCGGCACGATGACGCAGCCGGTGCTGGCTTTCTCGGCAAATTCGGCTAAATCTTGCAACTGTTCCGGAGTCATTCCCGTGGTGCCCACCACCGGACGCACCCCATAGGCGATCGCGGCGCGAACGCTCTCGTAGACGGTTTTGGGGTGGGTAAAATCGACCATCACGCCCAATTGTTCGTCCTGAACCGCCATCAGCAGCGTGCCTTGCAAGTCGTTGAGAATCGGCACTTCCAAGGGACCGCAACCCGCCATTTCCCCGGCATCTTGACCCATGTATTGCGGATTGACATCCACTGCGCCGATCAGCTTCATATCGTCGGCTTGGGCGATCGCCTGAATCACTTGGCGACCCATTTTGCCGCAGGCACCGTTAACGACGACGGGGATAGGCTGTTGAGGGGACATAAATCAGATTTCCGTACGATCTGGTCGGGATGCAAACTTTAGGTACGATTGTACTGCATTGGGGCAACTGGAAAAGAGGGTCAGCGGGCGCGATCGCCCGAGTTTTCCAAAGACACCCACCACCCCAGTCGGGTCGGTTGCCGGTAAATCCGCGCGAGGGTATTGATATCGCGTGGCGAAATCGCAGCGGGATGTCGGCGTTGCGAGAAATACATGGCGTCGTCGGGATTCTCGCTGTGTCCCCAGATCCCCAGGGCGTGACCGAGTTCGTGGCGCAGTGCCGATCGCGCGTAGTCTCCGGTTTGCGTGGGATTGATGGCAATGACGAATTTCTGCACCAGCATGGCACGGTTGTCCGACTCGTCGTGGCGGACGTACAACTCGTAACGGGTTTCGGCAGAACGCGCGCGGCGTAACGTCCCGTCCTGATTTCGTTGCAAGGGCGGCGCTTCGGACAAAATTTGAATGTCGGCGCGATCGCGTCGCTCGGTGACTTCTAGGGGCAAATAGGCATTCCATTCCTCGATCGCCCCGAACGCGGCGTCCATCCACTGGCGCGATCGCGGGATCTCAGGTGGCTCCACGTACACCCGCACGGGAAACTGCGACCATACCAAATATCCGGCTCGGGTCGGCTGGACTCGGGCAAAATAATCGCCGCTTTGACTGCGATCGTGCCACTGTGCCAAGGAGTCCGGGAGGGGATGGGCGCGGTGGGGCAAAATCGGGGGATCGGGTTCGGAGGGCGAAGCAGGTGCGCTCGATTGCCATAAAACAAGTAGCACTGCCGTCAACAGCGCTAACATTGCCAAACCGATAGCACGTCTGATACTTGGCAAAGGCAAACCTCCAACGGTCAGCCTCCGGGAGCAGGCGTCTAGTTCACCCACCCCGCACTCAATAGCACGGTGGTACTGAGAAACACCACCGTCAGCGTCCACGTAATCCGATTGAGCGTGGTTTCGGCACTTTTGGTGCTGGTAAATAGTTGCGCTTGTCCGCCGATTCCGCCAATCCCGTCGCCTTTGGGACTGTGCAGCAGGACGAAGACGATCAGGGCGATCGCCGATAGCGCCCACAAAATCTTGATAATCGTAAATAAGGTCATCGTTGTCTCAGAAGCTCGGACAATATTATAGATGAACTTGGACGGGGGTGCGATTCTTGCGCACGTCGAACTCGACGGGTTGAATCATCGAGCGACCGGTCATTTCCGGCGGTTGGGGCAGTTGCAGGATTTGCAAGATCGTCGGGGCGATATCTGCCAAGCGACCGTCCGATCGCAAGGTGACTTCCGTACCGTGACCGGGAATTTTTGCCCCTTCCCCTTCCACTAAGATAAACGGAACCGGGTTGGTCGTGTGTGCCGTCCAGGGATTGCCCTGCTCGTCGCGCATGTATTCGGCGTTGCCGTGGTCGGCAATGATAATGGCAGTTCCGCCCGCCCGCGAGATACTCTCTAGAAGGCGTCCCAAACAGCGATCCACGGTTTCGATCGCCTGAATGGCTGCTTTCATATTGCCCGTATGTCCCACCATATCGGGGTTGGCGTAGTTAATCGCCACGAACGAATAGATTCGCTTGTCAATCGCTCGGGTCGCCACGTCGGTCACTTCTTCCGCCGACATCGCTGGGGCGCGATCGTAGGTGGGCACCATCGGACTGGAAATCAGTTCGCGATCTTCCCCTTCAAACGGGACTTCTTTACCGCCATTGAAAAAGTAGGTGACGTGGGCGTATTTTTCCGTCTCAGCCGTGCGGAACTGTTGTAGTCCGTGACGAGAGATGACTTCGCCCAAAATATTGTTGAGATCTTGCGGCTCGAAGGCAATGGGAACGGGGAGCTTGGAATCGTATTGGGTAAAGGTGACAAATCCCAAGGGCTGAATTAGCTCCCGCTCGAATCCGTCGAACTCGGGATCGACAAAGGCATAAGTGAGCTGGCGCGCCCGATCCGGTCTGAAATTAAAGAAGATAACGCCGTCTCCGGGTTCTACGGCACCGGGTGCCACCCGCGTCGGTAGGACGAATTCGTCGGTAATCTCGGCGTCGTAGGAGGCTTTGAGGATTTCGACCGCACGGCGACCGTCGCCTTCGCCCTCTTGAGTCATAACCTCGTATGCCTTTTGAGTGCGATCCCAACGGCAATCGCGATCCATGGCATAATAGCGACCGCTAATGGTGCTGATGCGACCGATCCCGACGCGATCGAGATGGGATTGGATTTGCTCGATTGTCTTGACACCATCGACGGGATTGGTATCGCGACCGTCGGTAATGGCGTGAATGCAAATCTCGGAGATCCCCTTAGCTTTGGCTAAATCGATTAATCCCAACAGGTGATTGATGTGGGAATGCACGCCACCGTCGGAACACAAGCCGACGAGGTGCAACTTGCTCCCCGAGGACACTACATCTTGACAAACTTTAGAAAGTGCTGGGTTTTGGTGAATCGTGCCCTCTTCAATGGCATCGGTAATGCGCACGAGTTCTTGCGGTACGATCCGTCCCGCACCGATGTTGAGGTGTCCGACCTCAGAATTCCCCATTTGACCGCCGGGCAAGCCGACATCTTTGCCGGACGTGCGGATGAGCGTATTAGGATAAGCTGCCCAGAGGCTGTCCGTGACAGGGGTAGTTGCATTCGCAATTGCGTTACCGTCGATCTCCTCGCGGTAACCCCAACCGTCTAAGATTACCAGCACCACTGGAGATACAGGTGCTTGCCTCATAGTTACCCTTCTTGCAATGATATCTTCGTCATCATACCACCCGACCCTGCTTATCTCAGCATTCAGTCAGACTGCCGCTCGGGCGGTGTCTCGCCTCTATATTAACAATCCAGCCTAAATTTCAAGACATCTCGATCGGATTTTGTCGGTTTGTCGCGCTTTTGTGCGTCGCATAGTTGCTAATAAATCGCAACGCCACCTCGATCGCTCGTTGGATGTATGCTGCCGTTGGCAGGCGATCCCGGTTTTGTCACGCTGAAGGGCGCGATCGCGAGGGGATTGTTGGGCGCATGTCATGATTGATAAACAAACCGAAATGCCAGCGTTCTCCGATCCCGATTGCAGAGGCAGTTTCTTAACCCAAGCATCACGAAACTCGATCGGCTTCGGATAGAAACGGCTGACAACACCACCCCTTGTTTGCAGGTTGCTAAAAGACTTTTTATAATAAATAAAGTGTCAATTGCTTGTCAAGCGCCACAACACCATGGCTCGTCTCAATCAGATTATTGCCATCGAAAAAGGAATTAAAAGCCGTTCGGTTCGAGAACTTGCCGAATTCCAAAAGGCAATCCCCAAAACTCCCCTTACTGTCTGGGATTTTGCGGACGTATCGACCGAAAGACGAAGAGGGCGAACAATTATCCCCAGAGTTGAAGAAAGTTGAAGTGAAGGCTGAAGAAATCCTGCACAAAACTCAAGATGTTTCCAAGACTTAAAAGCAAGAGCGCGTGCAAATGCGACCCCCCGAACCCAGTAGCAAGGTCAGCGCTACTGGGTTCACTAATTCATTCAGGCAGATCGAGATTGCCTCAATTCAATCACGAGTTACCAAAGCGCGCGCACGGGTTGCGATTCAGTTTCCGTCGTCGTGGTGGTTTCTCGCATGGTTTCGCGCTCTTCCACCATTTCTTCTTCTTCAGCCGGAACCACGACCGTTTCTTCTTCAATCACCCGCGTGCGGCGAATGCGAACGGTTTCTTCCACCATTTCGGCATCCGTGGCTTCTCGGCTAATAACAATGTCTTCGCCATCGCGCATTAAAACGATGTCGGTTCCGGGGGTCAGTCTCAAACGCTGAATTTCAGCCCTCGACAGGCGCATTTGTTTCGTCGTACCATCCGGCATTTCGACGGTCACGATATCGCCTTCGACATCGGTGATGGTTCCCATCATTTCTTCACCTTCTTGGAGTTCCATCATCTCCATTTCGGTTTGTGCCAGACGTCGAGCGCCATCGAAGGACTTTCCTTCCGGATTGGCAAAAGCCGGGTAAGCCGATGCAGCAGAGAGCAAGACAGAGAGGAGCGTACCCGTAAATACGTGCTTGGGTTGAATCCGCATATAGACCTCACAACAAAAAATACTTGGGCATTGACGAATCGATCGCAGAGCGAGTTGCACCGGTGTAGATCGATTCCTGGTTTGCATTCTAGAGTATCGTTCGGGAGAAAATAATAAAATCTATCATTTTATATAGATCTTTTTGTAGGCGATCGCGAAGTTATCGATCGCGGAACTTTTGAGTTCCCTCAAACGTCTTTATCTCGCTCGCGGGCAATATTTTATCGAGTCAATCTCAAAATCGAACGAAGGCAATCGCCCTTCTGTCGATATAATGCATTAGCTGAGGATTAAGTCACGACGGTAATGACGAACAATCAATCCCCTCGTTGGTGGAAATTCGCGATCGCACTTGCTGCTTTTATCTGCGCCATCCCATTCCCCGTTGCAGCATCAGTCGAACTGCCAAATTCGGCAACCAGTTGGCTTCGACCGCAAACCGACCTTCCGCCGCTTGGCGACCCGGCTCGCTTTTTGCCGATCGAACCGAGCGAGGACGTCCAAACCCAGCTAAAATTGACGATACGACTGAGCGATCGCCGCGTGTATCTCTACAAGGACGACGAGTTGCACCGCAGCTACCCCATCGCCGTGGGAAAATCGGGGTGGGAAACGCCGACCGGCACGTTTGAGGTCATGCAGATGATTCGCGATCCGGCGTGGGAACATCCGTGGACGGGGGAAGTGGTGCCACCGGGACCGGACAATCCCCTTGGCGATCGCTGGATTGGTTTTTGGACGGATGGCGTGAATGTTATTGGCTTTCACGGGACGCCGAACGAGGAATTAATCGGACAGGCGGTATCTCACGGTTGCATTCGGATGCGCAATAATGACGTGCGCGCGTTGTTCGAGCAGGTGGAAGTCGGAACTCCGGTCACGGTGGAACCTTGAGGGAGGCGATCGCGCGATCGCGATTCGTGATAGCTTAAACAGGTTGTCCGCTGCCTCTGTGTCATGACTGCAACGGGTCAAACTACCCAATTTCACTATCAACCGCTCTACAAACCGAATCAACTGATTGGTGGTACCGGACAAACGGCAGTGGTGACGGGATGGACGGTTCGGAAAATTGTTGCCAAACGACTGGATGCGTCCGAATTTGCAGTTATTGGAAATTTGTACAGTCCGGCACGCGGTATTAGTTTATTAATTCGCAATCTGCTTTATAACCCACACGTGCGATTTTTGGTGGTTTTAAACGCAACTAAAGAGGATCGCAATTCCGGCGCGTGTCAGTGTTTGTTGGACTTTTTTCGCTACGGGTTTGAGGCAGGACAAAGCGACACCGGACGAGATTGTTGGGTGATTAAATCCTCGGTTTCCGGTTACATCGATCGCGAAATTGATGCCGAAGCGTTAGAAGCGTTACGGGATGCCATTGAGTGGATCGAAGCAGAATCGATTGAGGTAGCCGTGACTCGCGTTCGAGAGTTGGCGCAAACCCGAGTATCGCCTTGGGGAGAACCGCGTCAATTTCCCATGCCAGAAGTGACGCCAACCGTCTTACCTGGCGTTCGCTACGGTCATCGCATTGAAGGCAAAACGATTGCCGAAACTTGGGTTAAAATCATTCATCGCATCAAAACCACGGGGACGATTCGACCGACGGGATACGATGGCAAATGGCAAGAATTAATCGATTTAATGGCAATTGTTACTGACGAACCGCCAGAGTTCTATTTTCCCGAACCGAATTACTTGCCGATCGATCGCGCCTTTTTAAACGAATATATCGGACAAATGGTCGATGACGCTCCGACTCGCGAAGGGGTGAAATACACCTACGGTCAGCGATTGCGGTCTTGGTTCGGACGGGATCAAATCGAGCAAGTTATTGATAAATTAACAGGCGATCGCGATTCGGCTAGAGCTGCCATGTCGTTGTGGGACGTTCGCGATGGCGAAGCGAATGAAAGTCCTCCCTGCTTGAATCATATTTGGACGCGAATTGTCGATAACGAATTATCGCTGACGGCAACATTTCGCAGCAACGATATGTTTAGCGCGTGGTCGGCAAATGCGATGGGATTGCGTGCCTTGCAGCAGCATCTTCGAGATGAAATTTTGCGTCGCAGCCAGTGGGAATTGACGATGGGACCGTTAATTACTGTCAGTCAAAGCGCCCACATTTATGACGATTGTTGGGAAAATGCCGATAAAGTTATTGAATCGCAATATCCCAAAATTTGCCGACGGCGCGAGTTTTCCGACCCCGCTGGCAACTTTGTGGTGAGCGTGCGAGATGGCGAAATTGCGGTCGAACACATGACGCCGAGGTCTGGAGAAATTGTCAATTGTTATGCAGGCAAAACCGCGCGATCGCTCTATCAACAAATTGCTGCCGACTGTCCCGGATTGCAAGTGGAACACGCTTTATATTTAGGGACGGAATTACAGAAAGCCGAGTTTGCAATTTCGGGTAAAACTAATTTAAAATACGAACAAGATCGACGTTAATTAGGTGCTAGGTGCGTTACGGCTTTGTCTGGCTGAGGTCAATTCATCTGTGTCTCAATGTAGGTTAGGGTGACGAAATAAACCTAACAAAAACCTCGATCGTGTTAGGTTTTGTGTTGTGTCTCAACTTAACCTACAATAATACAATATCCTAATAAAAGCCTTGGTCGTGTTGGGTTTCGTGCCTCAACCCAACCTACAATATACACTATTCATTGTTTGCCGTGAAATTAAAGATAAAAGCCTTAAGCGATCGCGCCATTATTCCCCGATACGAACATCCCGATGATGCGGGAATGGATTTATTTGCGATCGCCGAAACTGAAATTCTCCCTGGTGAAAGCCAGCTTATTCCCACCGGAATCGCGATCGAATTGCCACCGGGAACGGAGGCGCAAATTCGTCCTCGCAGCGGTTTGGCATTGCACCATCAAATTACCGTATTGAACAGTCCCGGAACTATCGATGCTGGCTATCGCGGCGAAATTGGCATTATTTTAATCAACCACGGCAATTCTCCCTTTCAGGTGACCGAGGGAATGAAAATCGCTCAGATGGTTATTGCTCCAATCATTCGAGCCGAAATTGAAACGCGCGATCGCCTCAGTTCTACAATAAGAGCAACCGGCGGATTTGGTTCGACGGGTTTGAGCGCCAAAACCTAATTCTATGCCTCGCAAACCGACATTAACTTTCGATCGCGGTACGTTAATTTTGCACCCTCCACCGAGGGGAAAAAGCTGGATCGATTATGCCACGTGGGACGATCGCGTGGAGAAATTTCGCATCCCGGCGATTCACTATCGTCCCCTGGTCGAATCGTTGCGAGCCGAACAGACTGATTTCAATGACAACGCCGGAGATTTCCAACCCCTCGAACTGATCCCCAAGATCGAAATGCCTCCCTATCGCCATCAGGAGGAAGCATTAGAGGCGTGGAAAGCAGCGGGACGGCAGGGGGTCGTGGTACTTCCAACGGCGGCGGGAAAGACCTATTTGGCGCAATTGGCGATGCAGGCGACGCCGCGTTTTACGCTGATCGTGGTTCCGACGCTGGACTTGATGCATCAGTGGTACGCACACCTGGATGCGGCGTTTCCAGATGCGGAATTGGGGTTATTGGGAGGCGGTTCCCACGATCGCGCGCCAATTCTAATTTCGACTTACGATAGTGCGGCGATGAATGCCGAAAATTTAGGCAAGCGATATGCCTTTATTGTCTTTGACGAATGCCACCATTTACCGACAGATTTTAATCGAGTTATCGCCGAATACGCGATCGCGCCGTATCGATTGGGATTGACCGCAACCCCAGAGCGATCGGATGGCAAACACAGCGATTTGCACGCTTTAATCGGTTCGGAAGTCTATCGAAAAAGTGCGGCGGATTTGGCGGGAGATGCGCTGGCGCAGCATAAGATCGTTCAAATTAAGGTGAAATTGTCGGATAAAGAACGGGAGAGTTACAACCGCGCTATCAAAGAACGAAACGACTTTTTACGCAGATCTAAAATTAGTTTGGGGAGTCTGGACGGGTGGAAGCAATTCGTTAAAGTTAGCGCGCGATCCAGTGCGGGACGGCGTGCCATGAAAGCGCATCACGAAGCCAAGGCGATCGCGTTGGGAACGGATAGCAAATTACGCTTGCTCGAAGATTTACTGGCGCAACATAATCCGGAACCAATTCTGATTTTTACCAACGACAATGCCACGGTTTATCGAATTTCGCAAGACTTTTTAATTCCGGCTATTACCCACCAAACGCCAGTGAAAGAACGCCACGAGATTTTACAGCGATTTCGACAAGGAATCTATAAAACGTTAGTTGCTTCTCACGTTTTAAATGAAGGGGTAGACGTTCCGGAAGCACGGGTGGCAATTTTGCTCTCGGGAAGCGGGTCGTCGCGGGAGTACATTCAGCGGTTGGGACGGGTGTTGCGCAAAGGGAAAAATCGCAATAAGTTGGCAATTCTATATGAAGTCGTTTCGGAAGATACGGCGGAAGAACGCACCTCGAAACGGCGTCGGGAGGAGAGAAAACCGCAGAAACCCGAAAAGCCAAAGCAGCATCAGTTGGAGTTGGTCACGTCTGTGGAGCCGTCGAAGTCGCCGACGCCAATTTATGCGGCGAAACGGAAGAATTTACGTGCGGCGGAATCGCAGCAGCAATGGAATCGATCGGATGCGGAATCGTCGGACGAACCGGAGTTTTAATAATAATCCGGAAACTCTACTATATAGACAGAATTATTGATTAACCTCAAGCGGGATGGTTTCGCGCAAAGTATCATT
>CAYQUF010000033.1:0-8376 GCA_964420595.1 uncultured bacterium | reverse complement strand
ATAGACAGAATTATTGATTAACCTCAAGCGGGATGGTTTCGCGCAAAGTATCATTTATAATGGTTACCGTCATCCCTTCATCGTTAACCGCAATGCGATCTTCTTAGGGAATCTTTAGAGAGACAGAGCTTGGGTAGAACAGAGACTGCGGCAAATCCAACCGGGATTAGATAGAACATATTTCCGCTTTGCGATCGCCTTTCCGATTCAACGCAAAAATGGGATAATCCAATTGGATGCCGAAGCGAGCACAACGGAATCAAACCCATGGGAAAAGCAGGTAAAATTCGAGTTCTGGCACTGGGACTCATTCAAGATGGCGATCGCGCCTTTCTCGGCGAAGGTTACGATCCCACCAAACAAGAAACATTCTATCGCGTTCTCGGCGGTGGCGTCGAATTTGGCGAAACCAGCCGAGAAGCCTTACGACGGGAATTCCACGAGGAACTTGAAGCCGACATTACCAATATTCGCTATATCGAATGTCTCGAAAGTATTTTTACCTTCAATAACGAACCTCGCCACGAAATCATCCAACTCTACCGCTGCGACTTTGCCGATCGCCAGTTTTACCAGCGCGATCGCATTCCATTCAATGAAGGCAAACGAAAAAAAGTTGCCTTGTGGATAGATTTAAATCGCTTGCGAGCCGGTGAATTTCGACTGGTTCCCGAAGGCTTTTTAAAATATTTCGATTAAACGATCGACTGAAATGCCGAGGTCAAACGATTGACTGACTTCTCCGACATTCCAGCCTCCAATTTTATGCCATTTGAACCGCCGATTGCGATGCTGGTAGCGTTTCCAAAACCTGCATTAATTTATCCGGACTGGCATTCGGAGCCAAAAACGAAAATAAATGCTTGAATCGCAGTCGTCCGTCAGCATCTAATACGAATTGAGCTGGAAGCGGCGCACCTAACGCTTGACCGACATCGTACTGGCGAAACACGCGACAGCTCGGATCGCTCAACAGCGGTAATTTCAATCCTAAATCCCGCACGACAATTTGACTTTGCCGTTCGTCGGTACTCGCAATCATCAAAACCTCAACCCCCGCTTGTTTGAAGCGATCGTATTGCTCGTTGAGCGCCACAATATGGGGAAAACAGAGGGGACAATACTGCTTTTCGGTAAAAATTCGAGTAAAGTCGAGAATCACCGGTTGTTTGCCGCGATAGTCCGACAGTTTGATGCGCGTTCCGTTGGTGATGTCCGGCAGATCGAAATTTGGCGTCAGATGTCCCAGGTGGGTGCGATTGGCTGCCGGAACCGGGAGAAAATTTTTGAAAAAGCGCTGGTTGAATAAGCCGCTGAAATCTGTAGATGTTAGCATAACAATTCGCTGTTGATATAGCAAAACCCCAACACGACGATTTTACGATACAACAGTCGAGTGTTGGGGTAATTGAATTAACATGGTTCTGGGAAATAGGGGAGAACCATCCCCTAATCCCCGATCGCAAAATTCGATTAAACAGCAGCGAAGAACTCTTTCGACTTGACCGGATCCGGGTTCATGGTCTTTTCACCTGGCTTCCAACCCGCCGGACAAACTTCGTCGGGATGCTCTTGAACGTACTGAACCGCTTGCAGGGTACGCAAGACTTCATCGACGTTGCGACCGAATGCTAGATTGTTGATGGTCGAGTGCTGGATGACGCCATCTTTGTCGATAATAAACAGACCGCGCAGGGCAACGCCAGCATCGGGTTCGAGGACGTTGTAATCTGAGGCGATGGTTTTCTTATAATCGGAAACCAACGGATAGTTCAGATCGCCGACACCACCGGATTTGCGATCGGTTTGAATCCAAGCGAGGTGAGAGAATTCGCTATCGCAGGACACCCCGAGAACTTCGGTGTTGAGGTTCTTGAATTCGTCGTAGCGATCGCTGAATGCCGTAATCTCGGTGGGACACACAAACGTGAAGTCGAGGGGGTAGAAAAACAGGACGACGTACTTACCCCGATAGTCGGAGAGTTTGACGGTTTGAAATTCTTGATCGACAACGGCGGTAGCACTAAAGTCCGGTGCGGCTTGTCCGACTCGGAGACAATCGGCTGCGTGTTCGGTCATGGATCGATACTCCTTCAATACTGCTATGTCTCAGGGTGACGCTCGGTGGCGAGATCGGTCAACCCTAGCCAACCCGCACGAGCGAGGATTCAATAAATTACGAACTGTAACAACAATATCATACTCATAACGAGTCTGAGATGGCAATGGAATTAGACCTGCGAGAATGGCTGCTAACGGACGGATTGGGAAGTTTCGGGTGCGCTACGGTCTGCGACGGACGGACTCGAACGTACCACGGTTGGCTGATTGCGGCGTTGCACCCGCCGATCGCCCGGACGCTATTACTGTCGCACATCGATGCGAGTTTGGTGGTGGCGGGAAAACCGATCGCCTTGAGTACCCATTTTTGGGCGAGTGGGGCGATCGCGCCTCGGGGGGATCGCGCCTTGGCGGCGTTTGACGTGCGACCGGTTCCGACGTGGCGGTGGAAGGGGGATCGGTGGCAGGTGCAGCGGCGTTTGATGATGCCAGCTCCCGAACGGCTGTCGGAGGAATCGCGATCGCGCCTGTTCATCGAATATCGCTATCAAGGGGACGAGGCGACAACCCTATCGCTGCGACCGTTAATCGGCGATCGCAATTTTCACCACCAGCAGCAAGCCGAAGCGGGATTGAAGTTCGCGCAAACCGAGGGCGATCGTGCCGTGACGTTTCAAGCCATGCGCCCCAATTTACCGGGAACGCCGTGGCAATTGCGCTGGAGTGGGGGAACCTATCGCCGCGAGGGGGTGTGGTATTGGGATTACGACTTGCCAGAAGAACGGCGTCGCGGTCTGGGCGATCGCGAGAATTTGTACTGTCCCGGCGAACTAACCGTAACGCTGCAACCGGGGGAGTCGGTCACCTTGGAGGCGAGGGTGCTGTTGCCGGAGGCATCGGAAGCGGTGGAACCCCTGAACGAACAGACCTTCAATGCCGCCGTCCGCGCCGAAGAAGCCCGCTTGCATCGGATTTTTGCAAAATCGCCCCAACCGAGTCAAAATCGCGATTCCTGGCAATTATTGCTGCACCAGAGCGATCGGTTTGTCGCCTATCGCGCCTCGACCGACAGTCCCACGATTATTGCGGGATACCCTTGGTTTAACGATTGGGGTCGCGACACGTTAATTGCGTTACCCGGATTGGCGATTTCCACGGGTCGTTTCGATCTAGCTAAAGGGTTACTGCAAACCTTTGGTCGTTACTGTCGCCACGGTTTAATTCCCAATACGTTTCCCGACGGAGAAGCCGAACCGATTTATAACAGTATCGATGCGGCGTTGTGGTGGATCGAAGCGTTGGGATTGTATTTAGAAGCGAGCCAAGATTGGGATTTTCTCGCCGAACAATATCCGACGGTGTGGAAGATTTATAAAGCCTATAATTCCGGAACGTTGTATAATATTTGCGTCGATGCCAAAGACGGGTTAATCGGCTGGGATGCCCAAGGCGTGGCGATTACTTGGATGGACGCGGTGGTAGACACTCATCCGATAACGCCCCGTTGCGGGAAGCCGATTGAAGTGAATGCGCTGTGGTATTCGGGGTTGCGTTGGGCGAGTCAGTGGGCGCGACAATTGGGCGGTTCGACCGGCGATCGCGCGGTTCGCTTCGACCGACAAGCCGAGCAAGTAAAGGTATCGTTAACGCAATTTTGGAACAAGCGATCGGGCTATTTTTACGACCTAATCGATCCCGACGATCGCCCCGATGAAAGTATTCGTTGCAATGCCATTGTCGCGCTATCGCTAGCGCATTGTGGGTTTGAAGATTCTCAGGCGCGTCAGGCGTTACAGGTGGCTCGCGATCGCTTATTGACCCCCTACGGATTGCGCAGTCTCGACCCGAGCGATCCGGCGTATATTGGCAATTATATTGGCGATCGGCTCCATCGCGATCGCGCCTACCATCAAGGAACAGTTTGGAGTTGGACAATCGGCGCATTTGTACGAGCTTGGGAACGATTTTACCCCAACGATCCGGTTCCGTTCAACTGGCAGCCATTACTGAACCATTTGTATCAGCAAGGGTGTATTGGTTCGATTTCCGAAATCTTTGACGGCGACGCACCCCATACCCCTCAAGGTGCGATCGCGCAAGCGTGGTCGGTTGCGGAAATCATTCGTTGCGGATTGCGCTAAACCAGATATAGACGAACGAGTGATTGGAGTTGAAAATCATGTCTGTCGCGATCGAAAAACGCACGTATAGTCCGGAAGAATATTTAGAGTTAGACGTTAATTCCGAAACCCGTCACGAATATCGCCAAGGAGAAATTCTCGAAGTGAGTGGGGGAACGCCAAATCGCAATCAAATCGCGAGCAATCTGAATGCATTGCTCAACTTTGCACTGCGACGACAGCCTTATCGAACGTTTGTCACCGACCAGCGTTTGTGGATTCCAGCGGTTAATCATTACACGTATCCCGATATCATGGTAGTTCGCGATCCGCTCCAACTTCAGGAAGGACGCACCGATACGGTGACCAATCCTTTATTAATTGCTGAAGTTCTTTCTAAATCTACCGGTGACTGCGACAAAGGTGGAAAGTTTTCTGCTTATCGCACCATTCCTAGTTTTGTCGAATATCTAACCATCGACCAATACACGCCACACGTCGAACATTGCACCAAAACCGATGAAGGTTGGCTGTTGCGGGATTATACTGGACTTGAGACTCGGTTGACTCTAAAGGCGATCGCACTCGACCTCGACTTCGCCGATATTTATGACAAAGTTGAGTTTGCAGAATCCAACTCGGAGGTAAACCCATGATTGCTCAACCCGATCGCTCTTATTTAACTCCCGAACAGTACCTTGAAGCCGAACGTCACGCTACCGTCAAACACGAATATATCGATGGCGAAGTTTATGCAATGGCGGGAGCGAGCGCCACACATATTACCATTGTCGGAAATTTATACAGTATCCTGCGACCTCGATTGCGCGGTTCTGGTTGCGGACTTTTCTTTAGCGATATGAAGGTCAACATCGAAAGTCGCAATCGCTTTTACTATCCGGATGTACTCGTCACTTGCGACGATCGCGATCGCGCCACGGACTATTACAAAAACCATCCCAAACTCATCGTTGAAGTGCTATCCGAGAGTACCGAAGCCTTCGATCGCGGCGATAAATTTTCCGATTATAGCGACATCGAAACCTTGGAAGAATACATCCTCGTCAGCCAGCAACACAAACGAGTCGATCGCTTTTACCGAAATTCCCATCAGCAATGGATATTTACCCAACACAACCTTGGCGAAACCTTGCGATTCGAGAGTCTCGATTTCGAGTGCGCCGTCGCCGAAGTTTACGAAGATGTCGAGATATCCGATTAAATTAAAGGCTCGCCGCGATCGCCTAAAGTCAGCCGCAACACCGACAATCCCAAAATAATCAAAAACAACACCAACCCAATCGTACAAGCATAGCCAATTTCGAGACCCTCAAACGCCTGCTCGTACAAATAATAAACCACCGTTTTAGAACTATTGCGCGGTCCGCCTTGAGTCATCACGTACACTTCTTCAAACACCTTCGTCGCCGCGATCGCAGAAATCACCGCCACCAGCGATAAATACGGCTTCATCAACGGAACCGTAATATCCAAATGCTTGCGCCATCCATCCGACCCATCAATCCTCGCCGCTTCGTATAATTCCCCCGGAATCGACTGCAAACCCGCCAAATAAATCACCATATAATATCCCAACCCCTTCCACACCGTCACCGCCATCACGCTAAAAATTGCCCAATCCGGACTGGTCAGCCACGGAATTCCCGACTCGAATCCCAGCCATTGCAAAATTTGATTGAACAATCCATTTTCCGCATAAAGCCATTTCCACGCCAACCCCGCCACCACCATCGAAATCACCACCGGGACGTAATACGCCGCGCGAAACCAACTCATTCCCCGCAACTTTTGATTGACTAAAATCGCCAATCCCAGGGGAACAAACACCAAAATTGGTACCACGCAAACCAAATACAACAGCGTATTCCCCAACGTTTGCCAAAATAGAGAATCCGTCCACAACTGTTGGAAATTTTCAAACCCCACCCATCGCGGTGCTTGGGTCAAGTCGTATTCGTAGCGGGTGAAGCTGAGATAAAACGCTTGCAGTGCGGGAAAAAAGACCGTTAGGGTTAACAAAAATAGCGCCGGAAACAGAAACAAATAAGGCGCGAGCGGTTGCAGGTTCCAGGGTTTTCCCTTGAATTGACGTTGCATTGGGGTCGGTTTCGTTTAAAATAGCGGCGGTGCGAGTCGGACAATCGAGCCAGCGAGTGCGAATGGCGATCGCCTCTCGTGTCAGAATACAGGAGAACATCATTGCAAGAGGTTTGGTATCGATGGGTGTGGGAAAGGTTCTCCTCGCGAGTGCAATTGCTTTGAGTTGCGCGATCGCTCCCGTTATCGCGACACCAATTTTAGCCCAAGAAATCGCCCAAACGCGCGGCGATCGTCCCCTCTTGCAAATGGGGAGCGAAGGCGAGGCGGTCTCGGAATTACAAGCCGCACTCAAATTATTGGGATATTACGACGGCGAAGTGGATGGCGTCTACCGCGAAAGTACCGCCACCGCTGTCGCCGAGTTTCAAGCCGCAGCGGGATTGAGTGCGGACGGGATCGTGGGGTCGAGAACGTGGAATCGCCTGTTTCCCGACGCAGCAGCGAATGAGGAGGACGCGGAGGAAGACGAGCCAGATTGTACCTGTCCCGATACGACAGAGGTGTCGGGAAATTTACCGGTGCTGAAGCGTGGAATGCGAGGGTCTGCGGTGACAGTATTACAATCTCGCTTGCAATCGCAGGGATTTTTATCGGGTGCGGCGGATGGCATTTTTGGCGAAAATACGGAAGCAGCGGTTCGCGACGCACAAGTGGAGTTTGGACTCGAACCGAATGGGATTGTCGATACTCGCACTTGGGAAGCGTTGTTGCGTTAACGTTAGCAGACGATTGGGAAACTCGATTCAATAACGAGGATTTAAAATGACTTTACCATCCCAGCAAATTCGCTGGACAGTTTCAGACTTAAAGTTATTTGACGATCCCAACAATTATTATGAAATTGTTGATGGAGAACTTCTCGTGACTCGCGCCCCACATTGGAAACATCAGGAAATTGTGGGAAACGTCTATGCCGCGTTAAAAGCTTGGTGTCGAGAAACGGGTTTGGGACGAGCGGCAATTTCACCGGGAATTGTTTTTCGGAAATCGATAGCGTTACTCCCGATGTGGTGTGGATTAGTCAAGAACGGCTCGATAATTCGTTAGACGCATCCGGACATTTAACCACATCTCCCGAGTTGGTGGTTGAAGTATTATCGCAATCCCAGCGCGATCGACAAAGAGACTACGAATTAAAGCTGAAACTCTATTCATCCGAGGGAGTTTTAGAATCTTGGATTCTCGATCGCCAACTGTCAGAATTAAAAGTCTATCGCCGCGAACAGTCCGTGTTGAAACTCTCGGCAACTTTATTTCCAGCCGACCGACTGACCAGTCCCTTACGTCCTGGATTTCGCTGTCGGGTTTCAGAGCTATTTGATTAAATAAGTAACATACATTGCTCGCGCATAAATAATTCGTAGGTCGCCACATGACCATAAATGGATGAGTGGCGGATGCCTATTTGGCAACTCGGACAAATGTAATTGAATTAATTTATAAATTGGCGTGCCACTTTATAGAGAGCAGATATCGTGATTATTCATGACATTCCTTACTTAGAAGACCTCAAACCTAAAACTGAAAAAACCGCTCGCCTCTCGGGGAGTAGCGGTGCCTTCGTCAGCGGTGCGGCTCTGGCTTATGGAGATTCGGCGTTCGCCTACGTCGATGCAGATACCCGGTCGAAAGCAACCGGTAATGGTGCTTCTGTATCGCTCGGTCAAGTGACGGCTGTTGCCTATGGGAATCAATATGCTTCAGTCGATGTTTATGCTGAAGCTGAAGGCGATATCACTCGAGTTCTAGAGTGGGAGTTAGGTCCGGTATCTGACAACTTCGAGCAAGGAAAAGCGATCGCGGTGGGAATCGATCTGCCCAACTCTCACGCAACCTCGACGTCCTCGATTAAACGTTCTATTCGACTGTCCTAGAGTCTTTTTGGGGGCTCTATCTCTGGTAGGGAGAGGTTGTAGGATCGACTGTTTCCGTATCCATGTTGGAGGTCGATATTCTAGATTCTATTGATTGCACGAGTCAGAAATTTTGATGTTTTTCCAATTTAATGCAACCCTCCCTTTACCGAAATCCTAAATCCACGGCAACGCGGTGAGCGCACGCAAACCCGGAAAAC
>CAYQUF010000032.1:27772-32972 GCA_964420595.1 uncultured bacterium | reverse complement strand
GCATCCGTGCTTGGATGGCACCTCAAGATCAGCCGCATCAGAATTTCCAATTCCCCGAAGAAGTTCTGCCTCGCGGCAACGCCCTCTAAGATTTAGGCGAATTGTATCGGTTTTTTATCCCCTCGCGATCGCGGGGGGATTTTTCGATTTCAAATTTTTGTGCTATTCTAAGCAGAGTTGGCAAAGAGCGAGATTTAATCCGTTCAGGGTCAAAGGAGGTGATGCCCATGCAAGATAGTAGTAAACGCATGGGTCCTCAGGTTGGAGTGAGCCGGCTGCGTGCCGGGGCTGTTCTCTAAATAGTCAGCCAATGTCTCATTACAGGCTGCAATGCAGTCTGAGATGAAACTAGGCAGACTGGGAGTTCCTCCCGGCAGTCTGGTTTCAGCCTGAAGACCCGCTACACCGCTCCCATCGATTGCGGAAGGGATTCGTCCCGATCGCCCCCGGTGGGAGCGGATAGTTTTTAAGTGTTTTTTAATTGAGTTCGCGCGCGTCTGTCGATCGACAGAGACACTGTCTAAAAGTTCGTGATACGCTGAGAACAGTAGATAGCGGCACGGCTCCCCATGTGCAAGGGGTTGGCAAGTTGCCGCTTTGGTAGAGACACCCGGCTTTTTTATGGCTCAATTACTCAGCGAACCAGATATCCAAAAGCGCCTCGGCGAAGTTTCCGGATGGACGCAGGAAGGCAAGCAAATTCAATGCACGCGAACCTTCCAAGATTTTGTCGAAGCCGTTAACTTTGTCAATCGCCTAGTCGAACCTGCCGAACAAGCCGGACACCATCCCGACCTGGCAATCTCGTATAATAAGGTTACGATTAGTTTAACCAGCCACGATGCTGGCGGGCTGACCGATAGCGACTTTGAAATGGCGAAGACCATTTCGTCTATTGAATAAGTTGTCATTCGGCGTTTGACTGTGCCAGCAGGGAGGTGGGCTTCCTGTTGGTTTTGTCCGTTTTTCCTTCCTCCGCTTTGAGGGAACTCCCGTTCCAGCCGTCCGCCTGAATGGCAAGAGGAATCGGAGGTCAAGGGGTCTCGACGAAATCGCGTGGGCTTCTCCAGTCATGTTCTTAGAAAATCCCAACTTACTGCCTGACGAGAACGAACTCGCTAACACGATCGAGCGGTTGTTAGATATCGGGGTTGCCCTTTCAGGCAGTTACGATTTAGGAGAACTGCTCGATTTAATCTTAACCAAAAGCCGCGAAATCACCTGTAGCGATGCGGGTAGCGTGTATTTGGTCGATCGCAGCGACGATTATCCCAAGCTGCTGTTTAAGGCGGCTCAAAATGGCTCTCGACCGCACGTGTCTTTTCGAGAATTTGCTATTCCTTTAACCCATAACAGTTTGGCGGGTTACGTGGCGCTGACCGGAGAAAGCCTCAATTTAGCGGACGCCTACGATTTACCGCCAAATGTGCCCTATCAACTCGATCGCAGTTTCGATCGCGATATCGACTACCGCACGCGCTCGATCCTGGTGATTCCGATGCAAAACCGCCAGCAAGAGCCGATTGGCGTGCTGCAACTGATCAATCGCAAAATTCGACCGGACATTCGCATTAGCCCCGACAATGCCGAAACGGCGACCCGGGCGTATTCGGATCGAGAAGAACGAATCTTGCGATCGCTGGCGAGTCAGGCAGGAATTTCGATCGAGCGCAATCACTTACAAGAGAGTATCGAAAATCTGTTTTCGGGGTTTATTAAAACGTCCGTACAGGTGATCGAAGCGCGAGATCCGTGTACGTCGGGACATTCCGAGCGCGTTGCCGAACTCACCGTGCGCCTGAGCCAAGAAGTCAACGATATCGATATCGGGCCGCTGCGAACCATCCAATTTCGCGATCGCCAAATTCAAGAAATTCGCTACGCCGCCCTTCTCCACGATTTTGGCAAAGTTGGCGTTCCCGAAGCCATTCTCACCAAGCAGAAAAAACTCTATCCCTCCCAACTCGAAGTCATTCGCCATCGCTTCGCCCTAGCGCGGCAATCGCTGCAACTCGAGTGCGCCCAACAGAAGTATCGATACTTGATCGAACATCCCGCCCATCACCACGACGGCGCGGTCTCCGATTGTCCCCACTGTCAGTATAACGAGCAGTTGGATCGAAAATTAGCCGAGGCGATCGCCTCCCTCGACGAATATTGGGAGTTACTCTCGATCGCCAACGAACCGCAAGTCCTCGGGGAAGAACCCCTAGCACAGTTGCGCGAGCTGATGCGATACCGCTATCGCGATCCCGACGGACAAGAACAACCGCTGATTACGCCGGCTGAAATTGCCCAACTCAACGTGCGACGCGGCAATCTCACCCCGGAAGAACGGGAGCAAATCGAAGCTCACGTCACCCATACCTACGAATTTCTCAAGCGGATTCCCTGGACGAAGGATCTCGCCAACATTCCCAAGATTGCCTACGGTCACCACGAAAAGCTCGACGGGAGCGGCTATCCCCACGGTCTGAAAGAACGCGACATTCCGATTCAAACCCAAATCATGACCATTGCCGATATCTACGACGCACTCACGGCAGGCGATCGTCCGTACAAGCGCGGTTTGGGCGTCGAAACGGCATTAAAGATCATGCGCGAGGAAGCCAACCGCCAAAAAATTAACGGCGCGCTCTTAGACGTGTTCGAACACCGTCAGGTCTTTTCAGTGCTCAAGACGAGATTGGGGAACGTGGCTCTCGAATCGGCATAGCAACTGGCGCGATCGCAAAACCAACAAACCCCACTGGAGAACCGGGGTATACTGGAAACAACGTGCGGGCGAATCACCGTTCGCTTGTACGTTGACTGGTTGCCCTACTATCGATCTGACCTGTGGAACTTTCTTGTAAAAGCGAATACGCGCTGTTGGCGCTGTTAGAACTGGCAGCCCAGTATCAAGACGGCGACCCCATGCAAATTCGGCAAATTGCTGCCGCTCAAAGCATTCCCGATCGCTATTTAGAACAGTTGCTGGCAACCCTCAGACGCAGTGGGTTAGTCCGCTCGCAACGGGGTGCCAAAGGCGGTTACCTGCTCGCGCGGGAGCCGTGGGAAATTACCCTGCTGGACGTGGTCGAGTGTATCGAGGGCGTCAACGCCCAACAAGCCGACGCCGATGCCAATCCCAAGACCGTTGAAGGGGCGATCGTCCAAGAAATTCGTCAAGAGGTCTGCGACGCCGCCAATGCTGCCTTGCAGAAATACACCTTGCAGGATTTGCAAGACAAACGCGAGACTCGCCGACAACTCGACATTATGTACTACATCTAAACCGCGATCGCCTGCCAATTTTGCCCGTCTGGTACCCTAGCGTACTGCGACGTTCGCGCCAGATGTCATTCAATAGCCATGTTGCTCGCTCGGCGATCGCACTCAATTTCGACATAGAATTTTCTAGATTGTCGAGTTAAAATTGCCTGCTGCCTTGCCTCAACTGAGGGATAGGGCACGGATTTACAAATTGCTCTATTTTGACCCAATCGTTCGTTCAGGATCGAAAATTATGAAAATTGCCCATAACATTACGGAATTAGTCGGTCGCACCCCTCTGGTTCAACTCAATCGCATTCCCCAAGCCGAAGGGTGCGTGGCGCGGATCGTCATGAAATTAGAAGGGATGAATCCCGCCGCTTCGGTTAAAGATCGCATTGGCGTCAACATGATTGCCGCAGCCGAACGGGAAGGCGTCATCCATCCCGGTCAAACCGTCCTGGTCGAACCGACCTCCGGCAACACTGGCATTGCTCTGGCAATGGTGGCGGCGGCGAAAGGGTACAAGCTGATTTTAACCATGCCCGATACCATGAGCACCGAACGTCGAGCCATGTTGCGGGCGTACGGCGCGCATTTGGAACTAACCGACGGCGTCAAAGGAATGCGCGGGGCGATCGAGCGGGCGCAAGAAATCGTCGAGAATACGCCCGACGCTTATATGCTGCAACAGTTTAGCAACGCCGCCAATCCCGAAATCCATCGCCTGACCACCGCCGAAGAAATTTGGCAAGATACCGACGGTCAAGTCGATATTTTAATTGCCGGGGTTGGAACCGGCGGGACAATTACCGGAGTCGCGCAAACGATCAAAGACCGCAAGCCAGAGTTTCAGGCGATCGCCGTCGAACCGTCCAACAGTCCCGTGCTATCGGGCGGATCGGCAGGACCCCACAAAATTCAAGGGATCGGCGCCGGATTTATCCCCGACGTGCTCGATCGCGGTTTACTCGACGAAGCGATCGCCGTCAGCGACGAAGAAGCGATCGCCTACGGTCGGCGTTTGGCGTCCGAAGAAGGACTGCTTTCGGGCATTTCCACCGGAGCGGCATTATGTGCGGCTATTCGCGTCGCCCAGCGTCCGGAAAACGAAGGCAAACTGATCGTAGCGATTCAACCGAGTTTTGGGGAACGCTACTTGAGTACGCCATTATTCCAAGATCCGCAGCTAACCATGTCTGCCGTAATGGGCTAGCCCCGACTCGCAATGGTCGAAACCAATCATTACGACACGCTCAATCTCGATCCGACGGCAACCCAGGCGCAAATCAAACAAGCCTATCGCCGTCTGGTCAAACAATTCCATCCCGATACCCAGCGCGAAACCGCCAACAGCGAATTCATGATTCGCCTCAACGCCGCCTACGAAGTCCTTGGTGACCCGCAACGGCGTCAGTCCTACGATCGCCAGCGACAGCGTCAGACCGTTTCGTCCGGGACTTCCCGCAAGCGAGCCAATGTCGGTCGGCAATATCGCCAATCGCGACAAAGGGCGCGGGATTGCGACGAACAAATTCAACTGTGGCTGTACTTTGTTTACACGCCCGTCAGTCGGGAAGTTCAATGGATTCTCAGTTCTCTCGACAACGAAATTGATGACTTGTCTGCCGATCCGTTCGACGACGAACTGCTCGAAAATTTTTGTACCTATTTGAACGGCTGTCGCGATTCTCTCTCCCGCGCCCAACACTCGTTTCGCTCCATGCCCAATCCCGGTACGATGGCTGGAGTGGCTGCCGATCTCTATCATTGTCTCAATCAAATTGGCGACGGTATCGAAGAACTCGAATTTTTCACGTTCAATTACGACGACCGACACCTGCACACGGGCACCGAATTGTTTCGGATTGCGGCGGGATTGCGATGGGACGCCCAAGAAGCGATGAGAAATCGGTTTTAACGATGCTGAAATCCGGTTGTTTTA
>CAYQUF010000032.1:10481-27672 GCA_964420595.1 uncultured bacterium | reverse complement strand
CGCCCAAGAAGCGATGAGAAATCGGTTTTAACGATGCTGAAATCCGGTTGTTTTATAGCAATACGCTCTCGGCTATGTACAGCGAGGTGGTGCGTTCTGGCGTTTTGACTTCCATGGCGACGGTGTCCTATAGATCTGCGCCGCGTAAGGGCGGTTCGCGAACCGTCCCTACCCCATGACTCGATCCGGTTGGATTGTTAATACACGAGCGCTCGCTGCTATAGGTGCGTAGACGGTTTGATATTTAGTAGTTCGCACCTCAATATCTCGGTAGGCTCCCCCTTGTTGCCCGTTGCCTATTAAAAAATAGCGAGGCATGAATTCACACCTCGCCATCTAAGTCTAAATTTAAGCCAATCGCGGCTCAACCTACCATTAATTTAGTAGGTTTCAACGTGCCAGCGTCCGGCTTTCTTCATTTGTTTTTGATAGTCTGCCCAATCGATGCCGTGCTTTTTAGCCAGAGGTTCGAAGGCTTCGTCAATTCCGCCTTCCATACCTTTGAGACCGCAGATGTAGGTGTGGGTATTCTCGTCTTGGATCATCTCCCACAATTCTTCAGCGTGTTCGGCGATGCGATGTTGCAAATACATCTTGCCGCCGTCTTTATTCTTCTGCTCCCGGCTGATGGCATAGCTCAGGCGGAATTGCTCGGGATTCTCTTGTTGATACTTTTCTAATTCTTCCTTATACAGAATGTTCGCCGTATAGGGAATGCCGAAGAACAACCACGAAAACCCGTCAAACTTATAGTCTGCTTCTTCAAAGAAACGCTTCAGATAAGCGCGGAATGGTGCAATTCCCGTTCCCGTTGCCATCATGATCACGTTGGCATCCGGATTTTCGGGAAGTAGCATATCTTTCCCGACCGGACCGGTAATTTGAACGTCTGCTCCCGGTTCGAGATCGCACAGGTAGGACGAGCAAACGCCGTAAACGGTTTCGTTGGTTTCCGGATGTTGGTAAACCAATTCGCGCACGCACAGCGATACCGTATCGCCATTGCCATCGTCGCCGTTGCGGGTCGAGGCGATCGAATACAGTCTCAACTTGTGCGGCTTACCCTTGTCGTCTTCTCCAGGCGGGATAATTCCGACACTTTGACCTTCGAGATATTCTAAGTCACCCTCGCTAATATCGAGCACGACATGGCGGACTCGACCGCTACCGCCTTCGCGTACGAGTTCGTCGTTGCTCAGACACTTACCGATATAGGGATTTTTAGGACGGTAAATATTGACCGGTACGCCGCCTTTCTTTTTCTTTTTCTTCTTGGACTTCGACTCAGTCATGGATTTACTTTTAGCTCCTTTCGATCCGTTACTGGAGGAAGCTTGACCGTTGGGCGAACCTTCACCGTTAAGCGGTTGGATGCTGACGATTTCACCACCCATGCGAGTGATGCGACGCATCTCTTCGTTCATGCGGCTGTAAGGCACCGTGATAAACACATTACCGCTTTGACGGATGGGGTAGTTCATGTTGTCCGTCGCTTCGCTTTGACGCAGTCCCGCCACTTCATAGACGAAGAGGCGATTTCCCGAGACGGTATTTGCGGCACCAGCAGCGCTTGGATTGTACATTGATGAATTCTCTCCGAACCCTAGTTAACGTTTGCGTTTGCGTGAAATTTCTCTTCCTTCCCTCGACGCGATTGTTGGCACCCTAACGAGGTGTGCTCGGGGTGCCGATCGCGTCTCTAAATGTGTAGTCGGAAGAAACAATCCAAGACATCCTCCGCTCAAAACCTAGCATTCAAGCCGAGCCGAGTCTGTCAAATTTGGATCGATTAGCGACATCTTTCCGTAACCGTCCCGACGGGAACAGTACGGGTTTTCCAACCTCGCGATTGGAAATGCCTGCCCCGCACCACGTATCCAGATCGCTACCGGATAGATCGGCACTCGAGTCGAACGGGACCGAAACGAGTTCGGCTATCCGCTCGCTCGAGGGGGCAGGGGCTTTACGTTTCGCCAGAATCTCTGGCGACTTAATTTTTTTTTAATACGCTATTCCCCTAGGATATGTATTTAGGGCAATTAATTCAACTCCCAAGCCGGTATGCCCCCGGTTCGATACTCCCTCCTGCGAGAATTTACCATGAGCGACGACTGGTTGAATCCCAGCCATTTTATAATGTTGGGGATTTTATTCGGGTTCGCGATCGCCCATAGCGGACTGGCGGCGTTGCGTCCCTGGGCAGAAGCAAGACTGGGCGCGCGTCCCTATCGGGTTCTCTTCGCTCTGGTCAGCTTGCCCCTGGCGGCGATCGCGATTTTGTATTTCGTGCGCCACCGTTACGATGGAATTCAACTGTGGCAAGTGCAAGGAATTCCCGGAATGATGCCGTTAGTCTGGATTCTGTCTGCGATTTCGTTTATTTTTCTCTATCCCGCAACCTTTAATCTCCTCGAAATTGCGGCGATTCAAAAACCGGAAGTCCACCTCTACGAAACGGGCATCGTTCGGGTTTGCCGCCACCCTCAGATGGTCGGACAAATTATCTGGTGCATCGCCCATACCCTGTGGCTGGGAACGAGTTTTGCGATCGTGGCGTCCCTCGGCTTGATCGCCCACCACCTGTTTGGCGTGTGGCATGGCGATCGCCGGTGGTCGGCTCGTTACGGTGAAGCCTTCGAGCGCGTCAAAGCTCGTACGTCCGTCGTTCCGTTTTTGGCAATCGTGCAGGGACGGCAAACCTTCGAATGGCGTGAATTTCTTCGTCCGGCGTATATTGGCGTGGGGGGATTTGTCTTGTTATTTTGGTGGGCGCATCCGCTATTCATTCGTGCGGCGAGTAACGTAGCCTGGTAGCATGATCCCAAACCGATACTAAAAGTTGATAAATCACGAGGGATCATGCTTGTGTCTATAAACGAGCAGAGTTTTACACAAGACGTTTTAGGCGCGTCAACGCCCGTTTTAGTACATTTCTGGGCACCTTGGTGCGGATTGTGCCGCGCGATCGAGCCGACGCTGGTGCGCTTTCAGTCTGAGTGGGGCGATCGCGTCAAGCTCGTCGATATTAACGCCGATTGCAGTTTGAAACTTGCCAGTACCTACCGCCTGACCAGCTTGCCCACCTTATTGTGGTTTGAAGGCGGTCGAGTGGTCTACCGCATCGAGGGATTTAAAGGACGGGACGATTTACGCCGCCAACTCGACGAGATCGCCACCCAGTACGATCGCCGCCGCTTGCTGTCTCGCAGCCTTTCGAACGAATATCAAAAATCTTCCGTTTAATTCCCCAATTGAAGGAAACCGGGCGCTCCGCCACTCGGACGCGATCCAAAACCGTTCTAAAGTTTGATTGGTTTTCCAGCGCGATCGCCTACACTGATTAATCGGCTCGACCCGGATCGTCAAGATTGTGACCCGCGAGTTTCGTTTAAACGCCCGCTGTGTGTCACAATGTAAACGATCCTGCCTCACTGATGTAAAGAAATATAAAGTAGGCGTTCGCGATGGAACCGATATACCAATATGCCTGGCTAGTTCCAGTGCTGCCGTTATTCGGGGCACTGGTGCTTGGCTTGGGTCTAATTTCCTATAACAAGGCAACCAATCGAACGCGACAAGGGAGCGCCATCTTTATCGTCTCCCTCATGGGCGCGGCGATGGTATTATCGTTTGCCTTGTTGTGGAGTCAAATTCAAGGTCACGCCCCCTACACCCAGACGATTGAATGGGCGGCTGCCGGGGACTTCCATCTTTCGATGGGATACACGATCGACCATTTGTCTGCCTTCATGCTGGCGATCGTCACCACCATCTCGTTTTTGGTGATGGTCTACACCGACGGCTACATGGCTAGCGATCCCGGATACGTGCGATTTTATTCGTACCTGAGCTTGTTTGGCTCCTCCATGCTAGGTCTGGTACTCAGTCCCAACCTGGTTCAAATCTATATCTTCTGGGAACTGGTGGGCATGTCCTCCTACCTGCTCATCGGCTTCTGGTACGATCGCGGCGCAGCGGCGGCTGCCTGTCAAAAGGCATTTGTCGTCAACCGCGTCGGCGACTTCGGGCTGTTACTCGGGATGCTCGGCCTGTATTGGGCAACGGGAAGTTTTGAATTCTCCGTCATGGGCGAGCGGTTGCACGAATTGGTGGAATCCGGTGCCCTCAGCGCCCTCGTGGCAACGCTGTTTGGCATTCTGGTCTTTCTCGGTCCCGTGGGTAAATCGGCTCAATTTCCGCTACACGTTTGGCTGCCCGATGCGATGGAAGGTCCGACTCCCATTTCCGCTCTCATCCACGCTGCAACCATGGTAGCGGCTGGGGTTTTCTTAATCGCTCGGATGTTTCCCGTCTTTGAAGGTCTGCCGCTGACGATGGATATCATCGCTTGGACGGGAGCCTTTACCGCCTTTCTCGGGGCAACAATCGCAATTACCCAAAACGACATCAAAAAAGGGTTAGCCTATTCCACCATCTCCCAATTGGGTTACATGATCCTGGCGATGGGCGTAGGCGCTTATGGCGCGGGATTATTCCACCTGATGACCCACGCTTACTTCAAGGCAATGCTCTTTCTCTGTTCCGGCTCGACCATTCACGGCATGGAAGAGGTCGTCGGTCACGATCCGACCTTGGCTCAGGACATGCGCTTGATGGGCGGACTGCGCAAGTACATGCCCGTTACCGGCATTACGTTTCTAATCGGAACCCTAGCCATTTCGGGAATCCCGCCGTTTGCTGGGTTTTGGTCGAAAGATGAAATTCTCAGCAGTGCCTTTGCGGTCAATCCTGCCCTGTGGGCGATTGGTTGGCTGACAGCAGGCATTACGGCGTTCTATATGTTCCGGATGTATTTCATGACCTTTGAGGGCAAGTTCCGGGGCAATGAAATGTCGATCCGCAAAGAAATTTTGGCTCAAAACGCTCCGGCATTCGGTCCTGGAGCGATGGATACGCGGGAACTCGAAGCCGCTGCCGGACACGATAGCCACGACGCTCATGGCGGACATAGCGAATACCCGCACGAGTCGCCCTTGACGATGACCGCCGCCTTGGCGATTCTTGCCATTCCATCGACCTTAATCGGTTTGGTGGGAACGCCTTTTGCCAACTACTTCGAACAATTTATCCACGCTCCTGGCGAAGCGGTGGAATCTCTAGCCGAGATGGCTGCGGAATTCGAGTGGAGCGAGTTTTTGGTGATGGCTGGCAGTTCCGTCGGTATCGCCTTAATCGGCATTACCGTGGCATCGTTGATGTATCTGGCGCGTCAAATCGATCCAACCGCGATCGCCAAGTCGATTCAACCGCTGTATCAGTTCTCGCTCAACAAGTGGTATTTCGACGAACTCTATCACTCGATTTTCGTGCTGGGGAGCCGCCGCTTAGCCAGACAGGTGATGGAAGTGGACTATCGTGTCGTCGATGGTGCCGTGAACTTAACGGGATTGATTGCAATCCTCAGCGGCGAAGGTTTGAAATACATCGAAACCGGTCGCGCTCAATTCTACGCGCTGATTATCTTCGCCTCCGTCTTGGTGCTGACCGTGCTGTTTAGCGTCGTTTAACCCCTCTCGACAAAGGGTTGACTCGATTCGTTTCTCGATCGCGATCGCGAGATGTCGCCTTGCGTTCCGAGTGCCGACTGCCGAGTGCTGACTATTTGCAAAACCTATGGCTGATTTTCCCTGGCTGACAACGACAATTTTGTTTCCCATTGCCGCCGCGCTGTTGGTGCCGATTATCCCGGATAAAGACGGCAAAACAGTGCGCTGGTACGCCTTGTGCGTGGGGCTGATCGATTTTGCCCTCATGGTTTACGCTTTCTATACCCAGTACGACTTTGCCAACCCCAACTTGCAGTTGGTCGAAAGTTACACTTGGGTCTCCCAAATCGACCTGAATTGGTCGGTTGGGGCAGATGGCTTGTCCATGCCCCTGCTGCTGCTGACTAGCTTTATCACCACCCTCGCCATGTTGGCGGCGTGGCCGGTCAGTCTGAAACCGCGCCTGTTTTACTTCCTGATGCTGGCGATGTACGGCGGTCAGCTCGCCGTGTTTGCCGTCCAGGACATGCTGCTGTTTTTCCTGGTGTGGGAACTGGAGCTGATTCCGGTGTACTTGCTGCTGTCGATTTGGGGCGGAAAGCGACGCCAGTACGCCGCCACGAAATTTATCCTGTACACTGCTGGCGGTTCCCTGTTCATTTTGGTTGCCGCGCTGACCATGGCGTTTTACGGCGATACGATTACGTTTGACATGCGATCGCTGGCTGCCAAAGATTACGTCCTGAATTTCCAACTGTGGATGTATGCGGCATTCCTAATCGCCTACGCCGTCAAATTGCCCATCTTCCCGCTGCACACTTGGTTGCCTGACGCTCACGGCGAAGCCACGGCGCCGGTTCACATGTTGCTGGCGGGCATCTTGTTAAAAATGGGCGGTTATGCCCTGATCCGCATGAATGCCGGGATGCTCCCCGACGCTCACGCCTGGTTTGCTCCGGCACTGGTGGTGTTGGGGGTGGTCAATATCATCTACGCGGCACTCACGTCATTTGCCCAGCGGAACCTGAAGCGCAAGATTGCCTATTCCTCCATTTCCCACATGGGATTTGTCTTGATCGGCATCGGATCGTTCACTGATTTGGGCTTGAGCGGGGCGGTGCTGCAAATGGTGTCCCACGGCTTGATCGGGGCGAGCTTGTTCTTCCTGGTGGGGGCAACCTACGATCGCACCCATACCCTGATGCTCGACGAAATGGGCGGTGTCGGTCAGCGGATGCGCAAGATGTTTGCCATGTGGACGACCTGCTCGATGGCGTCGCTGGCACTGCCGGGGATGAGCGGGTTTGTGGCAGAAATTATGGTCTTCGTCGGCTTCTCTACCAGCGATGCCTACAGCTTGCCGTTTAAAGTCGTGGTGGTCTTCCTTGCCGCAGTGGGCGCGATTTTAACGCCGATTTACCTGCTCTCGATGCTGCGCGAGATTCTCTACGGTCCAGAGAATAAGGAGTTGGTGTCCCACGAAGCCCTGATCGATGCCGAGCCGCGAGAAGTGTTTATCATTGCTTGCCTGCTCGTGCCAATTATCGGCGTGGGTTTGTATCCTAAAATTTTGACCCAGATGTACGATGCGACGACGGTACAGCTGACGGCGAGACTGCGCGCGTCTGTCCCGACGCTGGTGGATTCGACGAGCGAAAATGTGGCGTCGCGGGCACTGCAAGCCCCGGAAATTCGCGATCGCGATACGTTGTCACTGAGATAATCATCAGTCCGGCTAAAATTTAACCCCGCTCCAATCAGTCGGTTGAGCGGGGTTTGATCGTTGTAGTAAAAGGTTGTCAGCGACGGTCAGCACTCGGTGTCCTGTTGCTTGTTGTTGCTTGTCGGTCTGATTTCGATAGCTTGCACTCCTCGAAAAATTGCGATTGCGACTACGCCGTTTCCATCCAATCCCAAATCCGTTCGAGCTGCTCCAGGGTGACCAAACCGTACTGCCACAGGATCATGGCGAACAGGTTGGGCGAGTCTTCCCCTTGACGCAGGGCGAGGGAGATGGACGTACCGGGGATGGCTAATTCGTCTTGTAAAAACCGGATGAATCGGGCTTGCTTGTTAAATTTCATGGTCTTAGCGGGATTTAGTCAATACTTTTTATGATTGTTCATACTATCGGTTAAAACCAGAGCGTGGCGTGCGATCGAGCTTACCCAAACAATGCGATCGAGATCGCATCAAGGGGTGATGTCGCGCGAGTCCAGTCATACAGGGGATTTGAGGCGACTTATCCGAACGATAGATTGCTCAAAACCCCTCGATTGGCGTAAGTAGAATCACCCAGCATCTAACCGATCGCCTAACGGAGCGTTCCGTCGTTTGGTGCGATAGACCTTAGTGGGGCGATCGATTCCTTTAAAGCGAAATTCGCCCATTTCTTCCAGGTCGGGAGGAGTGCGCAACAGGGCGTAGGTGGTTTCGCCGACCACGCATTCGCCGAGGGGACAAATGGCTTCCATGCGCGAGGCTAAATTAATTGTGGCACCCAACACGGTATAATCGACCCGCTGAGAACTACCCACATCGCCCACCACCGCACGACCGCTATTGATCGCGATGCGCAACTGCAAGGGTTCGCGCCAAAATTGGCGGGCGTTGAGTCGTTCGAGGCGATCGAGCATTCCACGGGCGGCGTTCATGGCGCGTTGGGCGTGATCGGCTTGCGGTTCGGGCGCGCCGAAAAATGCCATAATGCAATCGCCGATAAACTTATCCAGGGTTCCCTCGACCGAAAACACTTCTTGCAGCATTTCCTCGAAAAAGCTGTTGAGCAATTCGGCAATTTGCGTGGGGGTCAGTCGTTCCGACAGTTCGGTAAAGCCGACGATATCGGCAAACAAAATACTGACTTCGGCGTCTTTAGGCGAAATCCGACCGTTTTCCCAAACGCCGGCTGCCATCATTTGCTGCACCACTCCCGGCGAGTGGTAGCGTTCGAGTTTTTGTCGGATCGATTCTTCGTCTCGCAGTTGCTGCTCGAGCAGCCACCGCTGCACGCTAGCGGCGACCAAATTGGCGAGGGCGGAAAAAAAGCTGAGATCTTCTTCTCCCGCCAGGGTCCAATCGTTAAACGACAGGTGAGCGTCAGCATACAACACGCCGACGACTTTATCTTCATTCCAAAGCGGAACCGCCATGGCACTGTGGATGTCGTTGGCGATGATACTGAGTTCGTCTTCAAATCGTTCGTCGCTTTGAGCGTCTGCGGTTTGAATGGCGACTTTATCGGCAAAGACTTTCTGACAGATGGTGCGACTGATCCAACTGCCGTCGGCGTTCATCTGACGCTGTTCGCGGGCGGTTCTGGCGGCGGCGTTGAGTAATTTCAACTGTCCCGATTTCGCCGTGTCGATCAGTAAGGCTAAGCGGGAAATACTGGGGAGGTAGCGAAAGACCACGTCTTTGACTTCCGAGAAAATCGATTCGATCGATTCGGCGGAGGTTAAGGCTTTGGCGATTTCGACTAGGTCTTGCAAGCGGGCGATGGTTTTTTCTTGGTTTGCCGATTTGTCGCCTTGGCTGTTGGCGCGAATCCATTGTTGCTGCAAGTCCCGAGCGTTGCGCAAAATGGTGACGCCTTCGTCGATGGAATCGTTGCGGGGGCGAGGTTGTTGGGGCGTTTCGGTTAAAATGGCGCGCAGGCAAACGGTGCCGATGTGGATGATATCGCCGTGGTTGACTTTTTGGGGGGTTTTGAGCGATCGCCGATTCAGGCGGGTGCCGTTGCGGCTGTCGAGATCTTCGAGCAACCAAGCGCCGTTGGCGGCTTTAAAAAAACGGGCGTGATATCGAGATACCCCCAGAAAGGGCAGATGTACTTTGCACTTGGGCGAGCGACCGAGCGTAGACGGATTGTGGGTCACCGGCAAGATTTTGTCCGGCTTGCCTTTGACGTGTAAGCGAACTTTTAGCTCAGCCATAGCTGTCGCTCCTCCTTGCACTCGCCGGGTTGGATGAGGATAGGCAGGATCCGGTCGAGCGTTGAACTGTCACTTCGGCGATCGCTTATTCGTACGGGCATAACTTCCACAGTGTATCTAAACGCAGGGTCGCTCGCCTCCCGATCTGTGCCACTACACGGATTGGAGGAGTTCGGATCGGGACGGTCGGGTTGTTTTGATGCACCGGTGACGGTTGCGTTGCGAGGCTTGGAAGGTGACGGGGAGGGTGGCAATCCTGGCGGATCGGACGGCAATTACGGGCGATCGCAGGGTCTAGAAACTAGAGTATTGCCTTGGGTCTGGCGATCGCGCGACGGTTGCCGCTCCCGACGGGTTCGAGTCCCTCGAATTACAATGATAAGAAAAGAACGCAGCGACCTGACAGAATTCGCGTTCGAACGCCAGACGAGTAGGAGTTCCCATGAAGTTAAGCGGCATTATTGTTTTAGTGATTTTAACCTTGATTTTGTCGAGCTGTAAATCTCAATTGCGAAAGCAACTCACTGAAAACAATCCGGATTCCGAGAGGTCACCAGCCCCCGAACTGAAAGATCGAGACGATGTTTTAAGCACCCTTGCCTTTCTTTCGGGAAAAATGAATGTTGCCAAAGTGAAAGAGAGGACGACGTTGATGTCGTTTAAACACAAATTACCTAAAGATAAAATTCAACGGGTATTAAACGGTTACTTTTCAGAACATAGAACCTTTAAAACTAACGCGGACTTCGATCGCACGATTACAACCCTGAGCGAAAAATACGAGCTTCCTAAAGAGCGCGTGGCAAGTCTGGTCATGGACTATCAATCGTGGCTGTCCTGCGGCGGCTGAGACAATTTCGCGATCCTAAAGACGACGAGTGCGCTCTTTCTGTCCGGGGACAATACCGGTAGCGCGATCGCTCGACGAGATTGGCAGTGCTTTCCATGGAAAGCCAAACTGAAAAGTTGCCAACCCCTGCCACCCCGGTCGGATTACATTTGCCGTTGAAAATCTTCGAGCAGATCGGTTAATTGCCGTTCGCACGAAGTTGGAATTACCTCGGCTAGAGAGAGCGATCGCTTGCCCCCACCCAATGGGATGGAGATGTCTTGCAACACGGAAGTCATGCGATCGGCGTCGAACTCGGCTTCTTCTAACATGGGATAGAACCGTTCTGCCAAAAGGGTATGCAATCGCTTGTCGCCGTCGTGATGGACGTCGCCGAGGTAAACGTGCCATTTGGCTACGTCGATGTAAATGCGTTCGCCAATTTCAGCGGCTAAAGCTTCAATTTCGCGACTCATGTTGGTATTGGTCATCGTAATTTGCCAAAATTCTTCACTTCAATGCAGCGACGATCGCGCGATCGCCCCCTATCCTCGAAATGACTCCGTTGTTGTCGAATCGGCTGTCGCGTCGGAATAATCGGCGATCGCGAAAATATAGAGGGCGTGGAGGAATAAAATCGCCAGCCATCCCCCGCTAATCCACAGGGTGGACGACCAAGAAGCTTGGTAGTACAAGCGGAAAAACCACAATCCCGAGTTGACCGCCGCAAAGGCAGCCACGTGCAGGGCAAAGTTAATCCGATCTTCGAGGCGGCGATAGGCTGGATCGCGGCGATCGGGTTTTCGGGGCCAGCGAGGGGGCATACACGAACCTCAAGCAACAATGACAGAGATCTATTTTAATTTTAGGTGGTTTTGCTGGGGGAACTGACAAAACCGGGAGGAATTTCAGCGAGTCTGGCGATCGGGTCAAGTTCGGGTAAAGCGATCGCAAAGGTTAGTAAAGATTCCATAAAATTCTTAAGAATCGAGCGATTCAGAGACGGTACGTGCCTGTCAAAGTTCGAGGCGATCGGCAATAATGTCATAGTGAGGGGTCTGACCCCTCATATTGCTCGCAGCCGTTGGGGTGGTATCGGGGCAATCGATCGCCTGCTTTGGAAATCGTTCCCGAATTCTCTTCGCTCCTAGCGAAATAGAGAGTGAGGGAGTTTCAACCGAACTAACGCAAGTCTAGGAAGATGATGGTCACGCCATATAGCATTCAGCGTTCAAATCTCGAAGATCGCCCGACGGTGGAGGCAGACGGCGATGCGGTTCCGCCTCAATCCGAGTGGATTCGCCTCGATCTCGACGACTTGCAATGTTTCGAAGTGGTCGAAGCGCAGTTTCAGCATTGGGGGGTCACTTTTGGCAACGCGATCGCCATTCACCCGTCCAATCCGTCGTTTCCGACGCGATCGGGCAAAACGGTATTGATGGCGGCACCGAAAAGTGGCTTTTTGGAAATGACGTTTGACTCGCCGGTGACCGCCGTAGAAGCCTTCGTCACCGGATCTCGCCGCACGGTTCTCTCGGCGTACGATCGCGAGGGTAAAATTCTCGCCAGTGCCGAACTCTCAGAATCGAACCTCGCCAATACAGAATCCTCGGTTCCGCCGAATGCGCCGCTCAAGGTCGAAGCCGACAATATCGATCGCGTCACCTTCTATGCCTTTGACGGACAGCTCACGATTGACGATCCGAGTTTTCGCCGCCCCTCTCCAACCAGAAATATTTAAGTTTGACAGGCAAACCCGCTATTCTAGAGTGGAATAGCGATTAATCAGAAACGTGGCACGAGCTTCATCGCAATGGCAGCAGTGGGTTAGCGGATTTCAGCACGGTTGGCTGCCCGATCTGAGTCATGGATTGTCCCAACCCAACCCCTTCGCCCTAGTCAGAGGGGCGATCGTCCCCGTGGCGGTTATTCTCCTATTGGTGTGGCAATGGCACCTTGTCCTGGCGCTGGGAATCGGCGTTGCGGTGATGTTAGCCGTGTATTTTGCCCAACAGCAACCGAGCCAGACGCGGATTGCCACCTGGCTGCGGGAACTTTCAGGACAACACCGTCGCTGGATTTGGGCGGTTGGCAGTGGGGGATTGACGGCTTTAGGCAGCTATTTGGCGATCGCGATTTGGAAGGGGACGGACAATCCCTGGCTGGCGCTCGGCGTCCTCTTACAAGGGGCGATCGTCACTGCCACTCTCGGTTTGACCCTATGGCAAACGGTCGATCGCCAGGTGGATCGTCCCGAGACAGACACCCATCGGTTGCTGACCCGGTTGACCCACGCTCACCCGATCGAGCGGTTCCTCGCCGTCCGCCAACTGAACCGATCGCTCCAAACTCCCGAACTCGCGCCTCAAGATCGACGGGCGATCGGCGATTGTTTCGACCTGATGCTGCATCGCGAAACTGAGGCGATCGTGCGCAACGCCGTCCTCGAAGGCTTGCGAACCCTAACGCCGGAGCGATCGCTCCCTCGGGGAACTCGACCGTTTTCCGTGCCTGCTCGAAAAACGTGCCAGTCGGTTCGGGTCAACCCCCACCAACCGTAATCCATTGGGGACAACCATCCCAACGCAGCATCAAGCCAGGTTTGCAGGCTCCCTGACTTGACGCTGGCGATTGAGTTGCGGTAGGAGAATTAAAGAAACGTTAAGACTCCACTGAGCCTAAACTTGAGTGGCTTGATTGCTGGTACGGGCGCTTTGACCGTTATTGGCATTGCCGTTGCCGTTGGGACGGGGTTGAAGGACGCCGTAACCGCCGTGGTTGCGCTCGTAAATCACGTTAATTTCGCCCGTGTTGGCATTGCGGAACATATAAAAGTCGTGATCGACGAGTTCGAGTTGTTCGAGCGCCTCGTCCACGGTCATCGGAGGCATGGCAAAATATTTCGAGCGAACCACTTCTTTCGGGAGTTCGGGAGCGCGATCGCCGATTAAATCTTGCGTCACCGCCTCGGCATCGGCGATTTCAGCCGCCTTGGGCGCGACGTGATTTTTATTTTTCTTGCTATTGCGCTTTTCTTTGTACTTGCGCAACTGTCGGGCAATTTTATCGGCAACGAGGTCGATGCTGGCATACAGAGATTCGCTACTCTCTTGCGCCCGAATAACCGTTCCATTGGCATAGATGGTGACTTCAGCCGATTGATTGGTATTTATCCGGGGGTTGCGCGCCACTGACAGGTTGACATCGACTTCCATCGTAATGTGCTGAAAGTGGCTGACGGCTTTCTCTATCTTTTGATGCACGTATTCGCGAATTGCATCGGTGATTTCAATATTTTTGCCCTGGATAACAAGCTTCATTTTCTATCTTTCCCGCTGACTATTCCTGCTAGATTAGCACGAAGTTTTGAGGGACTCGACCCCCACGAAATGACTTGTAACCAATCAAGCTCGGGAAGGAAACGGGGCGGGTTCTGCCGCTTCCATTTTACTACGATATTGCCCGTTTTTGTTTGCTTTACCTGTTAAAAACGGTGCCAAAACTTGAAGTGCGGTCTTGCTCCTGACATCCTTAGATCTATACTAAGACAAGTGACCGCTTCTTGAAAACTCCTACTGTATTTTTCCTCCCTAAATTTATTGTATTCGGTTAGAGTATGCAGTCTTGGAGTTGCTTAAAAATCCTTTGCATTCCTTTATGTTCTGTTATCTTTTCCCGAGACGTTCTCCTTGACCGTATCTTGCGCTCGGACGATCCCCTCTGATGAGTTACCGTCATTTTAACGCTAGCCCCCAGCCAATGCCATTGTCTCGAACGGCTTACTGCTTCTACGCCCCCCGTCCCGTCCCTTACCTTCTCGCGTGGCAGTGGCAGCAAGCGCTGGCGGACTGTCGCCGCGACAATTGCGCGATCGAGGACGTGTTGGTGTTATTAGAACATCCTGCCGTATATACCTTGGGAAAAGGCGCGAGTTTAGATTTTCTTAAATTCGATCGCGATCGCGACGGGCGAGAACTCCATCGCGTGGATCGGGGGGGCGAAGTCACCTACCACTGTCCGGGGCAGCTAGTGGGCTATCCCATCTTAAATTTACGCCGCTACCGCCAAGACCTGCATTGGTACCTGCGCGCCTTGGAGGAGGTCTTAATTCAAGTGCTAGCCTCCTATGGCTTGAAGGGAGAGCGCGAGCCTGGTTTAACGGGGGTCTGGTTGCACGGCGTCAAAGTGGCAGCCATTGGCATTAAAGCCAGCCGCTGGATAACCACCCACGGCTTTGCCCTCAACGTCTGTCCCGATTTAACGGGGTTCGAGGCGATCGTGCCGTGCGGAATTGCCGATCGCGCGGTGGGGAGCTTGGCGCAATTTCTGCCGGGAATCACCGTAGATGCCGTCCGTCCGGTGGTTGCAGACGCCTTTGCGCGCGTATTCGATCTCGAATGGCTCGAGACGCCGGTTCGCCCTTGGGGGGATGCGTGGGCGAACCAAGAATCGCGGTTGTGGAATTTAGCCGCAAGTCCAGAGGCGCAGCACCGCTGAACTGGAGAGGACAAGGTCGCCGCGCGATCGCGATTCAACTCGACCGAGTTTAAATCCGCGTTGGCTGTTAGGGGTCCTAGAAGCCAGAATATTGGGAAGCCATTTAACCGATCGGGTTAAATGCGAGCGATTGGGTTTGTCTGCTTGCCATGTTTACTCCGCCGTCTCCCCCGAAAAAGGATGCTGTCGTTACCGAACTAATTCGCTTTAGCGTGAGATCGGCGGCACTCAAAAACGATACGCTTCGATCGCTCGACGCCCACGCGCCACCGCTGTCTCCGTTAAGAGATCGAGACCTGCGGGAACTCGACGCCTGGTTCGATCGCGAGGATATCGATGAAATTACCAGCGAGGTCGATTGCGTTTTACGGTGGTTGTGGCCCGAGCCGTGTTGGGATGAGGAGCCATTCGAGTTTCTGCGCGACTATCTCTAAAAAGGAATATCGTCCTGCATGGGGGCATCCCCGGACGCCGGTGCCGGGGAGGGGGATTCCGCTGGAGCCGGAGCGTTTGCCGGGGGGCTATCCGCCGCGCCAATGCCGACCGGTTGGGGAGTCGCCGCCGGAGCGGGAGCTGGAGAGGCTTGGGAGTCGTCCGTGTGACCGAGGCTGTGAATCCGCTGGGCGGTTAACTCGGCTCGTTTTTCTCGAAATCCTTCCGGACGTTCGATCGTATTGAGATTGAGCCGACCTTCGACCACGACGCGATCGCCCTGGCGGAATTGCTGTTGCACTTCACTCGCCAAATTGCGCCACGCTACCACTTTAAGCGTTTCGGGGGGATCGCCGGCTCGCAAGCTGGGAAACTGCACCAGCATTTCGGCAATGGGAATTTGCCCGTCGCTGGTGTAGCGAAGTTGCGGATCCTGGACAATCTCGACCATTAAGATGCAGCTATTCATACCAATAACCCGTGTTCTACAAACAAGCGATCGGTCGAGTTAAACTCCAACCGATCGCCCTTATGCCAATACTACAACCTTCCTTGGAGAAGGAGCGTTAGCGAGGTTTAAGCCTCAGCGGTTTCGCTGGCACTCTCGACGCCTTGAGACTCGTCTACGAACTGTTGGATGCGGCTGCGATAGTCGCGCAGGGTTTCGTCTACCCAATCGCGATCGTCGCTGTTGGCGAAAATATGCACCACCGGCTCGCCCGCATCGGGGAGAGTCAGTACCCAACTGTCCGACTGTTCGTCAAACACCTTGACGCCATCGGTCAGCTCTAACTTTTCAGCGGGGTGAATTTCGACCAAGTGACGCATGAGTGCCCCTTTCGCCGCCCAAGGACAGCGCATCGTGTAGGTTTTGTGAAACACGCGGGGCAGTTCGGCGCGAATTTGACCGAGCGATCGCTCTTGCAGCGTTTGCATCTCGATCAGCTTGGCAATGGAGAACATGGCGTCGAATCCCGGATGCAGGGGGGGGAAGATGAATCCCATTTCGCCGCTGCCGCCTAAAACCACATTGGGGTTAGCCTGACACGCTTCCATCAGTGCCGTGGGATTGGCTTTGGTGCGAATCACCGAGGCATCGTGGCGGCGGGCAATTTGCTCGACCGCGCTGGAGGCGTGAACCGGAACGACTACCGTGCTTCTCGGGTGCGCCGTCAGCATCAGGTTGACCATCAGTGCCGTCAGCATTTCGCCCCGAATCGGCAAGCCAGACTCATCCATGAGGATAAACTGCTCGCCGTTGGCAGAGACTTGCGCGCCGAAGTTGGCTCGCAGTGCCTCGACCACTTGTCCGAGTTGGGTGAGTAATTCTTCCCGCTCGGCAGCCGACAGTGCCACTTGGTTGAGACTGGCGTTGAGCACTACCGCGTCGCAACCGAATTTTGCCAGCAGTCGGGGCAAGACAGCACCGGAGACGGCATAGGCGTAGTCGATGACGACCTTGGAATTGCTGTGGCGAATGGCTTCGACGTTCAGGTGTTTCTCGAAACCCGTGCTGTAGATATCGAGGGTCTGAGTGGGATAGACCATGTTGCCGATTTCGGGAATTTGCGATCGGCGAATGTCTTCCTTAAAGTACGCCCCTTCGATTTTCTTCTCTTTCGACTTGGGCACGTCAATGCCTTTGGCGTCGAAGAACTCGATCAGAATCGAGTCCGGACGGTCCGGATGCACGCGCACGTGAATGCCACCTTTGACATCCAAGGTCGGCGCAACCAACCGCGCCACGGGAATTGCCGTGGCTTCTAAGTTTTGAACGTTAATGCCGACGGACATCAAGCCAGCAATTAACGAACGGGATACCATGCGCGAAATGCTGCGCTGGTCGCGAGACACCGTCACTTGAGATCCCGATTTCAGGGTCGAACCGTAGGCGGCTCCCAGTTTGACGGCAAATTCGGGCGTGATGTCGATGTTGGCTAGTCCGCTAACGCCTCGCTGCCCGAATAGATTGCGTTGCGCGCTTTGTCCCC
>CAYQUF010000032.1:6331-10381 GCA_964420595.1 uncultured bacterium | reverse complement strand
GCTAGTCCGCTAACGCCTCGCTGCCCGAATAGATTGCGTTGCGCGCTTTGTCCCCAGATCAAGTTAATGTTTAGGATTGCCCCAGATTCAATTTTCTTACTCGGCCAGACCCGAACGTTCGGGCTGATTTGAGCTTCTTCGCCAACGGTGGAAAGCGCGCCGACAACAGCTCCTTCGAGGACGTGGGCGCGTCGGTCGATGCGGGTTCCTCGGGCGATCGTGCAAGCGCGTAGGTGAACCTCGTCGCCAACAATCGCGCCGTTCCAAATAATCGGACGCTTGAGATCCGCATCTGCACCCACCGTGACATTATCGCCGATGATGGTTCCCGCTTCAATTTTGACGCGAGGTCCGATGCGGCAGTTGTCGCCAATCAGAGCTGGGGTATCGATTTTGGCGCTCTCGTCGATGTAGGTGTTCTGACCGATCCACAATCCCGGCGAGCGCTCTTCGTAGGCAAAGTCAACGGTAACTTTATGGTCGAGGGCTTCGTATTGCGCTTCTCGATAGGCTTCGAGGTGACCGACGTCGCACCAGTAGTTCTCGGCGATGTAGCCGAACATCGGTTCGCCTTTTTCCAACAGGAGCGGGAACAGGTCTTTAGAAAAGTCGCACTCTTCGTTGGCTGGCAAGTATTTCAGGACTTCCGGTTCGAGGATGTAGGTCCCCGTATTGACCGTATCGGAGAAAATCTCGCTGGCAGACGGTTTCTCCAGAAATCTCTGAATCCGCTGTTCCTTGTCGGTAATGACGACGCCAAACTCAACGGGGTTGGGAATGTGTGCCAGTACCAGCGTGGCTTTGGAACCTTTTTCTTTGTGAAATTTAACGGCAGCGGACAGATCGAAGTCGGTGATGCTGTCGCCGCTAATCACCAAAAACGTATCGTCGAGAAGTTCTTCAATATTTTTAACGCAGCCTGCGGTGCCGAGGGGCTGATCTTCCTCAACGGCATAGGTCATTTGCACGCCAAAGTCGCTGCCGTCTTGGAAGTAATCCCGCATGACATCGGGCAGATAATGGACGGTTGCGATCACTTCCCGAATGTCATGCCGTCTGAGCAGATTGACAATATGCTCGGCAATGGGACGATTCAGTACCGGCACCATCGGTTTGGGGAGATCGCAGGTGAGCGGTCTCAGCCGCGTTCCCGATCCTCCCGCCATCAGCACTGCTCGCATAAGCTCTCCTTGCTATTTGCTCTTCCCTATAAAGGTATTACACTTTCTCGATTTCAGGATTGCCCTAGTCCTAGACTCGCCCGTTTGCCTTGACTGCAATGTTCGGATTGTCTCCGAATCACTCCTAACGGACACTTTACCAAAGCACGAGCGCTTCCCCAATGCTGCTTTGGTTGCCTAGCTAACAATCGAGCTGCCGAACGCGAGCCGATGGGGATTACAATATATGGAGTGAAGGCTCGGCGATCGCGCCTTGGGGAGAGGAAGAATCCGATCGCTCGGATGGCACTCGAACTCGCAGGGGGCGAGCGATCGCCCGGAAGTCGCTCGATGATTCCATGCGTTTTTTAATCGTTAAGATAGAGGATCCACAATGTTAAAATTACTTGGTTTTGTCATTATTGTGGTTTATATCGGCGGTGTTTGGAAGTTCTGGCAAGGCTTTCATCGCACGAACTTCAGCAAGGCATTGCCCAATCGCATTATGCTGTCGCTGCTATGGCCCGTTTTACTAGCATCGAATAAGCCTTATCGTAAAAACTTTAACAAAGCGCTGAAGGGTCAGTAGTTACAAGCGAGGGAAAATTTAATGTCTTCACCGAGTTCGGGCGATCGCCAACGTCTCGGTTCGATGGGAGCGGATCGCTGGCAAAATCGACTCGCTCCCGTTTCGGCTCGATTTAACCGAGAGTATCGCGGCGAGTCGTTCGACGTGCCGCCGGAAGTCGAAGCCATGCCGATTTTTCGCCAGTGGGCGGCTGGGGAGTTACAAGGAAAAAAGATGTCGCCGTTTTGGGAAATTTCCCGACCGCAAAAGAACCAGCACTGTCTGGATATCGGCTGCGGCGTTAGTTTCCTCATCTACCCTTGGCGCGATTGGAATGCCTTTTTTTACGGGCAGGAAATCTCGAAGGTTGCCCAGGACGCGCTCAATTCTCGTGGGTCGCAGCTCAATTCTAAGCTATATAAAGGTGTGAAAGCGGGGGGCGCGCATCGGTTGCAATATGACGACGATGGCTTCGATTTGGCGATCGCGACGGGGTTTAGTTGCTATTATCCCATCGACTACTGGCGCGATGTTATTGCTGAGGTCAAGCGAGTGCTCAAACCCAAGGGAAGATTTGCGTTTGACGTGCTCGATCCCGATACCGAACTGGCTGAAGATTGGGCGATTTTAGAAACGTATTTGGGAACGGACGTAGAACTCGAACCGCTGTCTGACTGGGAAAAATTAATTAAGGAATCAGGCGGCAAAATCGCCAATACCCGTCCTGGAGAATTATTTAAGCTATACGAGGTAAAATTCTAATCGGGTGCAATCTTCAAGAAAGTTAGGACAATTCGAGAGATTCTAAATTCCCGTGTCTAATTTCGCTCGAATCTGGTTGATTGGCGGGACGCGAGAGAGCGCTCGCTTGGCTGAAGCGATGGCACGAATGCACTTGCGGTGTACGGTTTCGGTCACCACCGAGTCGGCGCGATCGCTTTATGCTAAAATCCCGCAATTGCGCGTTTGGGTGGGATTGCTGAACCAGGACACCTTAGAGCCATTTTTGCAAGCCGAAAATATCGCCGCGATCGTGGATGCATCCCATCCCTACGCGGTGGCGATTTCTGAATTGGCGATGGCAACGGCGCGATCGCATAATATCCCTTACTTGCGTTACGAACGCCCCGAGGTTGCACCACAAAACACAGAATATACCTTACGTTTGCCTGACTTCGATACCCTACTCGCAGGGAATTATTTAACCGGACAGCGGGTATTGCTGACAGTCGGCTATCGCCCCTTGGCGGCGTTTCAACCCTGGCAAACGCGATCCGCCCTGTTCGCCCGGATTCTCCCCTCTCCAACGGCATTAGAGGCGGCATTGAGAGCCGGATTTACCAGCGATCGCCTGATTGCCTTGCGCCCGCCGATTTCCCCAGACTTAGAGCGATCGCTGTGGCGACAGTGGCAGATTTCGATGGTGGTGACCAAGGCGTCGGGGTCTGCGGGTGGCGAAGATGCCAAACAAGCCGTCGCGGCTGAGTTAGGCACGAAACTGGTGATTATCGATCGCCCCAAACTCGATTATCCCCGTCAAACCAGCGAAATTGACGAGGTTGTGGCGTTTTGTCGCCAGATCGAGGGCGCAATTGGAGAATAGGGTTTGCACTCGGGTCACCCCCATGCTGATAATATCGAGTGGCATTGCTTGAGAGTGGCTGGCGTGATGAGTGCGAACGACTTTATTATTTCTCCCGATATCAGCGCGATCGAGGCTTATCCCGCCTCGAAAGAACCGTTAAAGTTGGGAGTTTTGGCATCTGGAAGCGGAACGAATTTTGAAGCGGTCATGCAGGCGATCGCCGATGGGAAACTCAACGCCAAAGTACACGTGTTGATTTACAATAAATCCAAAGCGAAAGCAGTGGATCGCGCCCGACGTTGGAACGTTCCGGCGGTGTTGCTCAAGCATCGCGACTATCCCAATCGGGAAGCCTTCGATCGCCAAATTGTGCAAACTTTGAAACAGCACGATGTCGATTGGGTGGTCATGGCGGGTTGGATGCGAATCGCGACGGCGGAGTTGCTCAATCCCTTTCCCAATCGCGTGATTAATATTCATCCCAGTTTGCTTCCTAGTTTTCCCGGAACTCACGGTGTAGACGATGCGTTGAAAGCGGGAGTGAAAATTACCGGGTGTACGGTTCATTTGGCTTCGTTAGAAGTCGATAACGGTCCGATGCTGATTCAAGCGGCGGTGCCAATTTTACCCGACGATACTTCTGAAACGCTCCACGCTAGGATTCAAGTACAAGAACACGAAATCTTACCTCGGGCGATCGCGATCGCGGCGATGAAACACGAGCAATGATTAAAGAG
>CAYQUF010000032.1:0-6231 GCA_964420595.1 uncultured bacterium | reverse complement strand
GCGATCGCGTTGCTATAATGGAAGAATGCAAACCGCTTTGCGCGTCAAGATATGGTTGCAACGAGTTCCCCGATCGACCTCAAAGAATTTCTTCAATTCTCCGAAATTGACGAATCGCCAGCTTGGGAATTACTCGACGGACAGCCGCGACAAAAACCAATGCCAACAGCCTACCATAGCATTCTTCAGAAGCGTTTGGTGGCAACGATCGATGCTTCTAATTCTTCCTATGAAGCATTTCCAGAATTGCGCTGTCTGCTTGAACCGCACTCAATTGTCCCCGATATTGCCATCGTTCGGCGCGATCGAATGCCAACTGGAAACTCACCCTTATCCGGTGCGCCAGCTTGGGCGATCGAAATTTTATCTCCAAACCAAAGTACAACCAAACTCATCGCTAAGATTCAACTTTGCTTGCAAGGGGGATGTCAGTTGGGATGGTTGATTGACCCCGAAACAGAGATGGTAATGGTCATGCAATCGCGCGATCGCTTTGGGATATTTCAAGGCGAACACACCTTACCAATTTTAGACAATTTAGCCTTACAACTCACGCCAGCACAAATATTTGCCTGGTTGCATTAATTCACGATCGCTCGCTCGCTATTCTCATCATTTCCCATCGCCACGCCACCAATTCCAGCCAGCAGCAACCATCCCAAAAGATTAATCCGCGAATCGTATAGCGTCACGTCGAGCAAATGAAATAGAGTTATCCCGCCAAACGCCACTAAATAAGCGAACAGCATTAACCGCTGTTGGGGTGGGAATTTTGGAAGCGACTTCACCCCTTGAAATCCAATCCAACCGGCGATCGCGCATAATAAGATCGTGGCTGGCAATCCTGTTTCCGCCAACAGCATTAAAATCAGATTGTGGGGATGTCCAAGCCACAGTTGCATTTTGGCTTCGTAGAGCGGCGTAAAATTGCGCAGTCCCCAACCCAACACGGGACGATCCGCACTCATATCTAAGGCGAATTGCCATTGCGTCGTTCGCAACAGTGCGACGGGACGATCCGGATGCATTTCGTCAGTCAAACGCGCCCAAAAATAGCGGGGAACGATCGCCCTTAAACCTTGATTCACGGGTGCTGGAGCAAACGCAGACCCCAATACCATCGCCGCAAGTGCTGCAACGCCAGCAATCAACCAATACCAACTTAAATAGATTGCATAGCTCAGACCGATGAGGAATGCAACTGCCCAAGCATTACGCGAATGAGTCAAAACTAGAGCGATCGCGTTTCCGATCGATAGCAGGCTCAGTCCCGTCAATTGCCATCGTGCCGTTTTATTATCCCACTCTCGCAGGCGATCGATCCACAATCCTCCTACCAACGCCAGTACCATGACGAGATAGCTGGCATAAACATTGGCATATTCAAACACCGACGACATCCGACCGGGAGGATTGCCAGTTGGTGCAATTTGCCAGTTAATTAAAATTAAAATATCGATGGGTCCTTGCCAACCCCAAAACATCTGTCCGAACCCGATAATAACAACGGGAACGGATGCGATCGCGATCGCCCATGCCAATCGCCGCAATTGTGCGGTATTTTGAATTAAATGGCGCAGGGCGACAAATATAAATAGGAATGGGAAAAAGTTAAAAAATCCCAACCAAGCAACCTGGCGATCGTTGGCAAAGAAACAAGATAAAATTAGGAGCAAAAGAAACAGTCCTAAGCCTTGGTTAATGCGCGATCGCGTTAGGGTTTGAAACTTTTGTATCCAAATCGCAATTGTGGCACCCACCACGCACAATCCCCCCAGAAACGGACTGAGAGGAAACAGCAGCATTCCCAGTTGAACGGCTTCCCAAGGACGTTGCAGTGATTTCATACCCACGATTACTCGGTCATCTCAAATGTCGCTCGCACGGGTCGATGGTCGCTTTTCTGGGGCGTATCCGGGCAATAGTTATCGCTTGAAAATAGAATTTCGGATTGCCCTTTCCACGTTTTGGCATCTCCCGACACGAAGACAAAATCGAGGACGCTGTTATAGCGATCGTGACAGTGAGTTGCCACTAATTTGGTGGGAGCTAGCCAAGTAAAGACGTCATTTTGGGTTAAGTTGTCGTAACCGCGATCGCGCTTAGAATCATCTAAATTCCAATCAAAATTATAATCTCCAACGGCAATAATCGGTAAACTTTGCTGTTGCGCCCATTGATTCAGCAAACTCGCTTGTTGGTGGCGTGCATTCGCCTTGCTGCGATAGAGATGATTGACGACGAATAGAAATTCTCGTCCGGTGGGACGATAGCGAAATTGTGCCACCAAGGGCGCGCGAACGTTACCGCCAACATTAATGCGATCGAGTTCAAATTGTTGGATTAATTCTAATTCCCGAGTGTTGTAAGCGATCGCCAATTTATCTTCGCCGCCAGTTGTCCCAACAATCGTTTTGAAATCTGCGTTACTGTTGGATTCGATCGCCGTTTCAAACACCCGACCCCATGCGACTTCTCGCACTTCCGAAAATCCCCAAATATCGATATTGCGAGTCGGTTCGATATAGTTTTTGGCGATAAATCTGGGGTTAGCATCTCCCGATTCGACATTGAATCCAACCACCGTTAGGCGATCGCCCGATTGACAACCTTTCAAGGCGATCGCGAATACAGATAGCAGCAATAGGAGCAAACAACGTCTCACCATTAAGCCGGTTCCCAACATTCACTGCGCGTCAGACGGATTTGAGCCAAAGTAAAAATCGTGGGAATAATTCGGGCATAATTCGTCGCGATCGCCCGCCAGCCAATATCCGCCAAAAACCACGCCCACAACGCCGGACCGACAAATGCAAACACGCTGCGAACTGCTGTATATCGCGCCGCTCCCAATGCCATTCCCTGTCGGGCGCTCTGCAAAGCCACATAGGTTTGAAACCGTCCTGCTGTCGCCGCTCCGCCTTTAACTAATGCTTCTTTTGCCAGTTGGTATTTGGCAAATTGAATCGCAAACTGTCGGGCGATTTGTTGCAATAAAAGCGGCTGAAGCACAGAACTGACTGCGAGGGCGCTACCGCCTTTAACCACCCAACCCATCGGATCTTGTTGCGCCGAAAGGGGAAGCGGTTCGGATAAATCCGATTTCGCCAAAGCGTGTTGAATGCGTCGGGTCAGCGCTTCTTTTTGGGAGGCGGGTAATTTCTTCCACGCCCGCCCCATTAAATTTAAAAAGATTTCCGCTTCTAAATCTGTGGTCGAAAGTTCGTCGGAATAAACAATTTTTAAATAGCGACAAACTTGGACTAAAACTTGACGATAGCTCACGGTTTTTGTCTGTCCGCGCAACACTGTAAATCCGTCGGCGGCTAAGTAACGAAATCGCTGTTCGATCGCATCGACCTGCGTCTCTCGTGCTTGAGCGCACAGTTCGATCGGATCGGGGGTTGTGACGTAATCGAGGGGATTAAAGCGACGACGAAATAGGAGTTCCGTCAACCCCTGCAATTCCTCATCGGTGGCTAACTCCAACGCGGATCTCAACTCATCCACAGTCCCTATTCCCCCTATCGCGTGGTTGTCTTATATTTTACTACTAGGCTTAACGCACTCGAGCGAGGTATTTTGTGGTTGATGTGGCGGTGGTCGGTGCGGGACTGGCGGGGTTAACGGCGGCGGTTCAGTTACGTCGCGGCGGATATCGAGTCGTAGTCGTGGAAAAATCGCGGGGGGTTGGCGGTCGCGTCAATACTCGCCGCTTGTCGGGAACTTGCGTCGATCGCGGGGCGCGCTATATTGAAGCTCGGGGACGATTGCTCGCGCCGTGGGCGGACGCCATGCACCGTCGGGGGGTCGTGCGACCGTGGTCGGAAACGGGATACGTCTGGAAGCCGGGAACGGGGATTGTTCCGGTGTCGGTGTCCCATCCCCGCTATGTTGCGCCGGACGGGATAAATGCGATCGCCAAGTGGATTGGAGCGGATTTGGACATTTGGCGCGATCGCCGCGCGGTGCGTATAATGCCGATATCGGGAAATCGGTGGCATTTGGAGTGGGAAGTCAATCCGCGATCGCCCGAGGAACCGCTAGAATTAACGGCAAATGCAATTATTTTGGCAATTCCCGCACCCCAAGCAGTGGAGTTACTGTCGCCGTTAGTCGAGTCAGGGTTGTCGTTAGAATTTTTGCACAAAGCGCGATCGGTTCAGTTCGATCCGTGCATTACGGTCACTGCTGGCTATTCCCCGTCGCGATGGTCACAGTTGCACCAACGCAATCCCCCTTGGAACGCTGTTGAATTTCCCGACGATGCGGTTTTGAATTGGGTGGGATTCGATAGCAGCAAGCGAGCCAAGTCCGAGCAACCGTTTTTCATCATCAACTCTAGTGCGGAATTGGCGCAAAATTATTTAGACGCCACGGATTTGCAACCCGCAGGCGATCGCATTTTAGCTCGTGCGGCTGATTGTTTGTTTCCTTGGTTGGATTCGCCGGAATTCGTACAAATCCACCGCTGGCGTTATGCGTTGGTGCGCCAAGGTTGGGACAAAGATACCCTGGCTACGGCGGAACCGTTACCGTTAGTGTGTTGCGGCGATTGGTGCGGGAAACGGGACGGGATTGAGGCTGCATTGCGATCGGGTTTAGCAGCCTCGAGTGTGGTAAACGCTCAGTTACAGCAGCGTCCGATTCCACCGATTGGTGAGGTTTTGGGACTTGAGGAGAATTAAAAAAAGGGCAACTGAATTGCCCTTGAAATGATGGTTTAGCGAATTTTGCGTTTTAGGAAAACTTTCGCTTTAAAGTTGTTCCTACACCGAGAAGACCCACTCCGAGCAATCCTACCATCAAGGAAGACTCGGGAACAGATTCAGCTTCTTGTCCGCTGACTGACAAGGTCATACTGCCATTAGGGGGATAACTATTAATATCGTTGTAATAGCCATCGAAAAACACATCAAAGGAAATAGAGCCTTGAGTTAAGCTGGGAAGAACAATGGATGTATCGTAGTATCCATCACTATTATATAAATCCCCTCCTTGATTGGCATTAATTTTATCAAAGACCTGGATAGTTCCTCCAAGTTGGTCGGTTAGCGTTACATCAAAAGCTTCATACCTCCAATCTGTATCTAAATCGTTCCATTCAATCGAGAAGTCTAAGGAAGTACTCGCTAACTCTGGTAAATCGAATGTGAATGTATTTTCAAGAAATCTGGATGCACCATCAAATAGCTCGTCTTCATTTCGGGTTTCAGACAAGGTAAACATCTGTGCTGCATTAGCAGGTTCGCTAGCCAGCAAACAGGAACCAGCAGCGACACCAGCGAAAAGTGCGGTGGATAGTTTTTGGGTGAAATTCATAAACTCAAAATTCTGACTGTAAAACAACAATTCAAAAACTGAAGTGACTCGGGATATCGTATTTTTAGCGACTCTTTTAGTAAGGTCACTGCAAACGATCTAGCTACAAACCTGAAATATTCTCAATAAGGTAGACAAAATTGCGCCTCATTGAAAAGGCAGGGATTCCTAGATGGGATTGTGATGCGTTAACCCTGACGATCGCACTTAAAATCTTATCTGACGATCTGTGGCTCTTTATAAAGCTTTTATGAAATACGCCCGAAGTTTATGTAAAATTTTGATGAAGTTAGAATGAAATCTGGCACACTCAAGTCGCTCAATGCCAGTGATAGCAAGAGATTGACAGCTTAAAACGATCGCGCGGCATAGCGTCGAAAATCGCGATCGCACCTCGTAATTCTACTATCCGTGGATCCACATAAAGCCCAAAAAAAGTTCCAGATCGGTACCATGATGGAAAATCCGGAGAATGTTAAGCTGATTTTTACAAAGATTTTATTCCGCCAACACAGCAAAATACAGTGTATTTCGATCCGATCGGGCAGACAATCACTCCGTTTCCGTGGAATCCTCTAGCCGACAACCCTTCAATACAGCCACCCCCATCCACATCGAGAAAACGCCAACTCGACTCATCCCGCCCCGAACCGCCAACCTACGCTATGATTCGGCGAGATAGCAGCGCGTGCAGACAAATGACACTTGAAAAGTGCGACCCAGGCAATCGAATAAGCAGTTGAAACGAAAAAATCCCCGCCAAGACTTCTAACACGTCCAATAGCGGGGAATAGAGCAACAAGGCACTGAATATTGTGAAGGAATCAGGCTGAATTCAGTGTCAAATCAGAGAATTGCTAAAAAGCGCCCCCCGCAGGAGGCGCTTCAAATTAACCGAGGCTAGAAATT
>CAYQUF010000031.1:6313-33070 GCA_964420595.1 uncultured bacterium | reverse complement strand
CTAAAAAATGGGTCGCCCGGGATTCGAACCCGGAACTAATCGGTTAAAAGCCGAGTACTCTACCGTTGAGTTAGCGACCCGGTGGGTTAGCTGTCTTTTCCGACAGACCTTTACTAGGATAGCACGTAAAAATCGAAATGCAACCCCTAATCCGATAAAAATTCTGCACTCAGCCGAACGCCAGTCTCCAAGCGGCTTCCGGCGTCCAAGCGAATCAAACGATCGCCCGTATTTAAAGCATTTCGGGGGGCGCTCCACGGTTCGAGGCAATAATACTCTTTCCCCTTCACCGTCCAAAACACCACAGTCGAATAGACTTCGGAGTCGTAATCGAGGCGGATGCGGAGGTTGCGATCGCGATCGGTTGCGCTCGTCCAGTCGCGATCGAGTTGGGTAAACGCCACGTCGATCTCGTCTTGGCTGTAGTCAAAATTCCCGCCAAACACCTGGGTCGCGCCGTTGAGTTGGTCGATATACTGCCGCGAGGGAATATCCAGTTGCAATTGCGCTTTATTGGCAATTGAGAAATAGGGATGCAACCCGAGGGAAAATGGCATGGGACGATCGCCTCGATTGGTAACGCACTGCTGGATGTCGAGGGTATTCCCCTGGAGTTGGTAGGTAAACGCCAGGTGGAAGTCAAACGGATAGACCGCTCGGGTGCGATCGTTGCTGGTCAACTCTAGGGTAAGGCTCACCTTATCTTGAGTGACGCGATCGCCCACCGTCCAGGGTAAATCGCGGGCGAAACCGTGGCGTTTGAGCGCGTAGGACGTATCGCCGTCGGTGTAGGTATCCTCGGGCAAATCGCCGCAGATAGGGAATAGAATGGGAATGCCGCCGCGAATGCTTTTGCTGGGATCGGCAAAGCGATCGGCATCGAAATAGAGCAGTTCTTGACCGCGAACCTGCCAGCTCGTAATAATTCCGCCCCGTTGGGGAACGACTTCGACTCGCGATCCGGCGGATCGATCGTTGAGGATATAAGTGTCGTACTGTCGTGGTTCTAGGGCGATCGCGTACATATAGCTGTCGTCTCCCTCGGACGCGCGGTTCTGTGGTTCACCCTACCATTTTGCGGTGGCGCTCGGGTCGAAGGGAAGTCCCTCAATGATGTCAATCCCCCTGAATCGCCGTCAGTTTCTCACCGCCTTCGCCGCAAGTCTGCTGGTTGCGCCAGCGTCCGCCACCGCGCGATCGCAGCCCGATCGCACCCCCGTCAAACCCCCACCCTTGCGAGTCGGCGACACGATCGCCTTAGTCAGTCCCGCCAGTTTCGTGGAGGTCGAGGACGTGCTGGCGATCCGACAAACGCTGACTCGACTGGGATTGCGGGTGAAGTTGGGTCGCCACGCCTTAGATCGCAACGGCTATCTGGCTGGAAGCGATCGCGATCGCGCCAACGATCTCAACGCCGCCTTTGTCGATCCTGACGTTCGCGCCATCCTCGCCATGCGGGGCGGTTGGGGATGCAATCGCATTCTACCCCAGCTCGATTACGATCGCATTCGCGCCCATCCCAAAGTCTTTATGGGCTACAGCGATATTACTTCACTCCTGCTGGCGTTCTACAGCCGCGCCGGTTTGGTGTCGTTCCACGGTCTGACTGGAATTTCGCGCTGGGAACCGTCCTCGATCCAGGCGTTTCAACGGGTGTGTTTCGCCGGAGAACGGGTGGTGTGGCAAAATCCGCCCACCTCTCCCATCCGCACCCTCAACGGCGATCGCGCGCGGGGTCGGTTGGTCGGGGGCAATTTATCGGTCTTGGCTGCAATGGTGGGATCGGGGTATTTACCCGATTGGCGGGGGAAGATTTTATTCGTTGAAGAAATCGGCGAAGAAGTCTATCGGATCGATCGCCTGCTGACCCAACTCCAACTCGCCGGAATTTTAGAACGACTTCAGGGATTTATTTTCGGACAATGCTTGAATTGCCAACCGGAAGAACCCGATAAATCCCTCAGTTTAATGGAAGTCTTGCGCGATCGCATAGAACCGTTGGGCATTCCGGCTTGGTACGGTGCGGAAATCGGACACATTCGCAACCAGTTTATTTTACCCGTAGGCATTGAAGTCGAAATCGACGCCGATCGCGGCACCATTCAACTGCTCGAATCTCCGGTCGGCGATGGCGCGCAAGCAGGTTTCCCGTCGCAATCGTAGAGAATTGATGGGGGAAGTCGCGATATTTAGCACTAAGGGCGCAGTGGATTAAACGGCAAACTTACTAAGTTCGACGATAGCAATTTTTGGGGGGAAATCTCGAACGAATTCGAGTTTAGCAATGACGCCGTTCTTTGGCTCGATCGACAAGCTAGATCGCGCAGTGAGTCAACAATCGCTTTAAATTAAACATTCATTTCATTTGATTTACATTTATTTATATATGTGGACTATAAAATAAAACAAGGTGAAACTTTTCCATAAGGATTAAAATAAAATCAAAGAGTCTATCCCCGCCAACAATCCTCGATCGCCTTGAACCCAACCGCACGTTCCCCCAGCACTGCGTAACCGCCTGCGGAATCGACGATTCCTCCCAATTTTCCTGAGTTAAAGACCGGGCGTTATCGATTCAGTACGGGGTAACCCAACACCGCTGTTCGCCCACTCATCAGGAGATCCCGCCCTACCAGACTCGCTGTCATGCTCTAGAGCGCGTCAGTCGCACGACCTTAAAGCTTGCCCCCGATTGCTCGATCGCGTCCGGGTTACCATGTCTTTATTAGAAGCTGCCTTCGAATCGTCTCCCCTGCCTCGGGTTCTCTTAGACCGACGAGGCAACCTCGATCGCCTCAACCACCAGGCTCGCTTGCTGTTGCACCTCGATAACGCGCCAGCCCCAGGTCGCGATCGCCTCCACTGTATTGCCGGATTCGACCCCGACCGCGCGATCGATCGTCCCTGTCAGTATGCCCCCTGTCAGCTACGCCTCGGCGACGGGGAGCCAGTCGATCTCGAAATCGAAGCCACCCCCATTTTCGATCGCCACGGCACTCGCCTGGGCACCGAACTGACCCTTCACCCCATCGTTCCGCCATCCTCAGACGACGCCCTATCCCTGGGCGAGAAACGCTTTTGCCAGATCGCCGAACAGTTGCGCGAAATCTTCTTCGTCCTGTCGCCGCAGGGGAAAATTCTCTACCTCTCTCCCCTGGTGGAGCAAATTTGGGGGGTGACGGTCGAGGATCTCGATCGCCATCCGAATCTGTGGTTCGAGACCGTCCATCCTGAAGACCGCGATCGGGTGCGGCGAGCCTACGAGCGCCAAATCCAACACGGCGAGTCCTTTGACGAAGAATACCGCATCTTTCGACCCGACGGCACCCTGCTGTGGCTGTGGGATCGCTCGTTCCCGATCTTCACCGACGACGGACGAGTGGATCGGTTTGTGGGGATGGTGAAAAATATCACCCAACTCAAGCAAACCGAAACCGCCCTGCGCCAGAGCGAAGTCCAGTTTCGCACCTCCCTCGAAAGCCTGCTCGACTGTTTCGGCATTTATACCGCCATCCGGGACGAGGGGGGCACTATTGTCGATTTCGCCATTACTTACGTCAACCCCGCCGCCTGCACGATCAACCAAATGAGCGCGTCCGAGCAAATCGGCAAACGCCTGTGCGAACTGCTCCCGGCGCACCGAACCACCGGCTTGTTCGACGAATACGTCCGCGTGGTCGAAACCGGCGAACCGCTCGAGAAAGAATCCTACTGCTATCGCGATCGCAGCGGGGTGCCCATTTCCAATCACCTCTTCGACATTCGCGCGGTCAAACTCGGCGATGGATTTGCCGCCATTTGGCGCGACGTCAGCGATCGCGCTGGGGAAAAATTTGCCCTCGAAAAAGAACGCAACATCCTGGCAGAAGCGCAAAAAGTCGCCCACGTCGGACATTGGGAATACGACCTCGACCGTCAGTGTCTGTACTGCTCCGAGGAAACCTTACGCATCTTCGGACTTCCCAGCGATCGCGCCACCCTCCCCTCAGACGAATACTGGCAACGCATTCACCCCGACGACCGCCAGCACGCTCGCCATGCCTTTGAATCGGCAATCGCCCGTCAGGTGCCGTACGAACTCGAACTCCGCATTCTGCGACCCCTGGGATTCGTGCGTTATGCCTTCTTGCGCGGGCGTCCCCTCTTCGACGATTTCGATCGAGCGATCGGATTTTTCGGCACCATTCTCGACATCACCGAACGCAAGCGCATCGAGCAAGATTTGCGCCAAAGCACCCTGTTGATCGAGCGCATGGTCAACGCCTCGCCCCAAATCCTCTACATTCAAGAGCTGCCCGCCGAGCGCAATATTTTCGTCAACGATCGCATCTTCGACACCCTCGGCTATCATCCCGAACAGGTGCAGCGGGAGGGATTTCAGTTCTTCCGCGATCGCACCCATCCCGACGACCGCCACATTTTCGACGAATTGCCCCATCGCTGTGCCCAACTCGCCGACCGAGAAGTGGTCGAAAACGAATACCGCATCCGCCACGCCAACGGCACCTGGCGCTGGTTGCGATCGCGCAACGCAATCTTCTCCCGCTCCCCCGACGGTGGCGTCAGCCAAATTGTCGGCATCGCCACCGACATCACCGACCGCAAGGCGATTGAAACCGCCCTGTGGGAGAGCGAGGGACACTTACAGGCGATCGTCAACAACACCACCGATGGCATTTTAATCGTCGATCGCCACGGAATCGTCCGCTTTGCCAACCCCGCCGCCACCCGACTGTTCAACCGCTCCCAAGCACGATTGATCGAGTGCGAGTTTGGATTGCCCACCGCGACTGGCGACACCGCCGAAATCCAAATTATTCGCAAGCGGGGAGAAATCGGCATCGGCGAAATGAGCGTTGCCCAAACCCAGTGGTCGGGAGAACCCGTCTTCGTCGTCTCCGTGCGCGACATTACCGAACGCCGCCGCGCCGAAGTTGCCTTGCGCGAGAGCGAAGAACGGTTCCGCCAGCTTGCCGATAACAGTCAGGATGTCTTTTGGCTCGCCGATGCGTTTTCCGGGAAAATCCTCTACGTCAACCCCGCCTACGAAACCATTTGGGGGCGATCGCGCGATCGCCTGTACGAACATCCCGAAGATTGGTTGAATGCCATCGTCAAAGACGATCGCAAAGCCCTCAACGAATTACCGGCGCGCCAGGCTTGCGGCGAAACCGTGGTCAAAGAATATCGCATCGATCGCAGCCTCGACAGCGAAAAAGAAGACATCCGCTGGATTAGCGATCGCTCCTTTGCGATCGAAAACGAACGGGGCGAAGTCTACCGCATCGCCGGTATCGCCGAAGACATTACCGAACGCAAAAAATCCGATCGCGCCCTGCGCAAATCTCAATCCCTGCTCTACAGCGTGTTGAGCAACGCCCTCGATGGCATTGCCCTGTTGCGAACCCGCTACGATGCTAAAGGTCGCGCCGTCGGCTTGCACTGTTACACCATCAACCCCGCCGCTCGATTCTTGCGTCCGGATGTCTCCTCGGAAACCGCCGCCAACCTCCTGCTCGGGGATCTCGCCCAATTTCGCCCCAGCGGCGCGATCGATCGCTGCCTGGGCGTGGTTCGAACCGGGAAACCCCTCGAAGAAGAACTGTACGGCGAAGTGCGGGGCAAACCGACGTGGCTGCAATTGGGGGCGACTCGCATCGAGGACGGTCTGGCAATTACCTTCCGCGATATCACCGAACGCAAGCACGCCGAAGCCACCTTGCGCGAGAGCGAAGAAAAATACCGCTCCCTGGCAAAACTCTTTCCCAACGGCACGGTTCACCGCTTCGATCGCCAGTTGCGCTTCAGCCTCACCGAAGGGTCGCTGCTGCCCCAATTGGGACTGTCGAAAGCACAAATTGAAGGCAAATGCCTGAGCGAAGCCTTGCCGAAATCCGCCGTAGAGATCCTCGAACCCCACTACCGCGCCACCCTCGCCGGGGAACCGCAAACCTTCGAAATGGTCTTCGCCGGACGGAATTTACTCGTGTACACGACCCCCGTGCGCGACGACAGCGGAACCGTCACTGGCGGTATCGCCATCAGCCAAGACATCACCGAACGCAAGCGCATCGAGCAAGAGTTGCGCGAAAGCCGACAGAAATACAAAACCCTGTTTGAAGTTCTCCCCATCGGTTTGCTGCTCTCGGATCCCGAGGGCAACATTGTCGAAGTCAACGCCACCTCCGAACAACTGCTCGGCATCGACTCGCAAGAACAGACCCGCCGTCACATCACCTCTTCCTACTGGCAAGTCGTCGGTTCTGACGGTTCGCCGTTAACCGAGGAGGAATACATCTCGGTACGCGCTCTCCAACACAACCAAACCATCCGCAATTACGAAAACGGAATCGTCAAACCCGACGGCGAGATCGTGTGGTTGAGCATTACCGCCGCCCCAATTCCCCTGCCCCGCTACGGGATTATTTTGGCGTATGTCGATATTACCGAGCGAGTCCGCGCCACCGCCGCGCTGCAACAAGCTAAGGAAGCCGCCGAAGCCGCCAACCAAGCTAAGAGTGCCTTCCTGGCGAATATGAGCCACGAGTTGCGCACGCCGCTCAATGCCATTTTGGGATTCGCCCAATTGATGGCGCGATCGCCCGATTTACCCTCCTCCCAGCACGAATATCTCGAAATTGTCATTCGCAGCGGCGAACACCTGCTGGGCTTGATTAACGATATTCTGGATCTCTCTAAAATCGAAGCCGGACGGATTACCCTCGACACCGACAGCTTCGACTTGTACGCCTTACTCGACAATCTGCAAAAGCTATTCCAACTGCGCTGCAATGCCAAAGGATTGGTACTGGCGTTCGAGCGATCGCCCCAGGTGCCCCAATACATCTGCGCCGACGAGTCCAAGTTGCGATCGATTTTAATCAATTTATTGGGCAACGCGATTAAATTTACCGAAACCGGTCGCATCAGCCTGCGCGTTAAAGCCAATCGGCACAATGGTTCCACCTCGCCTCGCTTGGTGTTTGAAGTCGAAGATACCGGCGTGGGGATGAAACCCGAAGAACTCCAGTGCTTGTTCCAATCCTTCGTCCAAACCGAGTCGGGTCGCAAATCCCGCCAGGGAACCGGGTTGGGACTGGCAATCTGCCAGCGGTTCGTGCAGTTGATGGGCGGGGAGATCGGCGCAAAATCGACGTTTGGGGTGGGTTCGACCTTCCGCTTCCACCTTCCCCTCACCGTCGCTACCGCCGCCGCAGACGCCTCCACCGCGTCCCCCTCCCGTCGGATTTTGGGTCTTGCCCCCGACCAACCTCCCTACCGCATTCTCGTCACCGACGACGATTGGATGTCGCGCAAGCTGCTGGTGGAATTGCTCCAATCCCTGGGGTTCGAGGTGCAGACTGCCGAAAATGGCGCAGAGGCGGTGGAGGTGTGGCGCACTTGGCATCCCCACGTGACGGTGATGGATATGCGAATGCCGGGAATGGACGGCTACGAAGCGATCCGCCGCATTCGCGCCTTGGAGGGGGGAGGCTCGGCAAAAGCGATCGCCCTGACCGCCAGTGCGTTGAGCTGCGAGCGATCGGCAATGCTCGATGTCGGATGCGACGATTGTATCAGCAAGCCGTTTCAAACCTCGGAGTTGCTCGAAAAGATTGCCATCCACGCCGGAGCGCGCTATCTCTACGAGACTCGGAACGAAGATAATGGCTCGGGTGCAGGGGGGTCGGTTGCCCTCGCTCCCGAAGCGATCGCCGATATGCCTCCCGATTGGATCGAGCAATTGCACCTGGCAGCCCTCAGCGCCCGAGAAAAACAGATTAAACTCTTAATCGAAGAGATCCCTAATTCTCGCTCGGAAGTAATTTCGGGGTTACAAGAGTTAGTAGATCGCCTCTATTTCGATCGCATTGTTGATTTAACCGAACCTTTGATGCCATGACCGATCGCGCAAAAACTCATTCCCTCGGCGACATTTTAGTCGTCGATGACGTGCCTGAAAACGTCCAGCTCCTATTCGACATGCTGGTCGAACGGGGATACGACGTCCGCCGGGTCATCAACGGACGCCAAGCACTCAACGCCGTTCGCTCCGATCCGCCCGATCTGATCCTGCTCGACATCATGATGCCTCAGATGGACGGCTATCAGGTCTGTCGCAAACTCAAACAATCTCCAGACAGCCGCGAGATTCCGGTCATTTTTCTGACGGCGCTCAACGAAGTCTCGGATTTGGTCAAAGCCTTTGAAGTTGGCGGCGTCGATTACATTAACAAGCCGGTGGAAGTCACCGAGGTGTTGACGCGGGTGGAAAACCAATTATCGCTGGTGCGTCACAAGCGGGAAATCGCCGAGAAAAACGAACAGTTGCAGCGCGAGATCCGACAACGCCAATGCGCCGAGCAACAGTTGAAAGACCTCAACCAAGAATTGCTGCGTTCCAACCGGGAGTTAGAACAGTTTGCTTACGTGGTGTCTCACGACTTGCAGCAACCGCTCTCGACCATTAGCGCCACGGCGCAGTTGTTGCTGATGAAGGCGCAGCGGCTCGATCGCGACGGTGCGATGCGGTACGCTAAACGGATTCTGGAGGCGACCCAGCGCATGCACGATCTGATTCGCGATTTGCTGGCGTACGCGCGGTTGGGATCGCGAGAACTCGAACTCCAGCCGATCGATTGCAACGATCTGATGGTTCAAGTATTGGAAGATTTGCGCAAAACCATTTCCGAAACCGATGCTCGGGTGATCTATCGAGGGTTACCCAGGGTGATGGGCGATCGGCGACAACTGATTGAATTATTCCAAAATTTAATTAGTAATGCTATCAAATACAGTCGGGAATTTCCACCTCAGATCGAAATTACTGCCGAAGAAACAGACGATGGCTGGCAATTTGGCATTGCCGATAATGGCATTGGCATTGATTCTCAGCACTTTAGCGAAATTTTTCAAATCTTCAAGCGCTTGCACGGAACGCAAGAGTATCCGGGAACGGGGATCGGCTTAACCATTTGCAAGAAAATTGTCGAATACCATCGCGGTCAAATCTGGGTCGATTCCCAAGTTGGCGTCGGTTCGACTTTTTATTTTACCGTCCCCAATGGCACTTCAGACCCCATACAATCCCCCCCGATCCCTCCCCGATCGCGTTAATTTCTTTGGCTCGAATCACTAGATTTGAAGACGAAAAAGCAAAATATGCTATGTTTTAATCAGAGTCTTTTTATGCCTGGATGGAATTGACTGCGCGATCGCCCGAGTCACGCGATCGGAGCGATATTTTAATTGTCGATGACGTTCCCGAGAACGTCCAATTACTCTACGACGTCCTCGACGAACGGGGTTACGACGTGCGGCGGGTGATTAACGGTCAGCAAGCCTTAAATGCCGCTCGCACCGATCCGCCCGATTTGATTTTACTCGACATTATGATGCCGGGCATGGATGGGTTTGAAGTGTGCGCGCGGCTCAAAGCCGATCCCGCCACGGCTGAGATTCCCATTATCTTCCTCAGCGCCCTCGACCAAAGTTTCGATCGCGTGCGCGCCTTTGAGGTCGGAGGACGCGATTATATCACCAAACCCTTCCACCTCGAAGAAGCGATCGCCCGGATTGAAAACCAACTGACCATCGCGCGCCAACAACGACAACTGCAACAGGAAATTCGCGATCGCCGCGCCATCGAAATCGCCCTGAGATCGCGGGAAAATCAATACCGCACCCTGGTCGAAACCGCACAAGGGGTGATTTGGGCGGTAGACGCTCAGGGTCGCTACACCTTTGTCAACCAAGCGGTCAAGCAGGCGTACGGTTACGAACCCGAAGAAATGATCGATCGCTCGTTTACCGATTTCCTCTTACCCAGCGAAATTTCCAAACAACTGTCGATCTTTCGAGAATTATTGCACAAAAAGTCCCTGTCCCACTTTCAAAGCATTAACGTGGCGAAAAACGGCAAGCTGGTTCACCTGCTCTGCAACGCCGTCACCCTTTACGATCCCCACGGAAATGTCGCGGGCATTACCGGAACTTGTACCAACATTACGCCGCTCAAACAAGCCGAATTGCTCCAACAAACCCACAATCGCATCTTAACGCTGACCGTGTCCGGCGCGCCGCTACAGGAAATCCTGTACACCCTGACCCAACAGGTGGAGCGGCTCGCCCCCAATTTACGCGCTTCCATTTGGTTGGTCAGCCCCGAGGACGGGAACTTGCACCCCTATGTCGGTGCCAAACTTCCCCCGAGCGTCTTCGATAACCTCGCCCCGGACGTCATAGCGTGCGCCACGGAGGAGACGCTGCACCGACGCACCATTATCGACGATATCGAATCCGATCCCGCCTGGGAACCCTATCGCGATTGGATGCTCTCCCAAGGAATTCAAGCCTGCTGGTCGGAGCCGATTGTTTCCCAGGACGGGCAAACCCTGGGAAAATTCGTATTGTACCTGACTCAAGCGCGATCGCCGAGTCGGAAAGAAGTGGAAATCCTGACCTCGGTGGCTCGACTGACGGCGGTGGCGATCGAACGCAAGTACACCGAAAATGCCTTGCGCCAAAACGAACAACTGTTGCGCGAAAGCCAGCGATTGGCAAAAGTGGGCGGTTGGTGGCTCGACTGTCGTACGGGGAAAGGGGTGCTGACCGAGCAGGTCTATCGAATTTACGAGTTAGACAATTGCCAGGTCGAACCCAAATTCGAAAATTGGGACTTTTACTTGAGTTTCTTTCCCGACGAAGCGCGATCGCAATTGCAAACGGCGTTCCAACGCTTGCTCGAGTGGGGAGAACCCTATGACTTGGAAGTCCCCCTGGTGACCGCCAAAGGCAACCCTCGCTGGATCCGCACCACCGCTCAAGCGATTCGCAACGACAGCGAGGTCGTCGAGGCGATCGGCTCTTTAATCGATATTAGCGATCGCAAGTACGACGAGCAACGGCTGCGCCAGCGAGAAGCCAGCTTGCAAGAGGCGCAGCAGCTCGGCAAAATCGGCAGTTGGTCGTATGACGTCATCTCCGGAAAAATTGAGTGGTCGGACGAGGCGTTCCGAATTCACGGACTCGATCCCGAGGGGGAGGAACCGAGTTACCCTCAATTGCTGTCGCTGGTGCATCCCGACGATCGCGACGAGTTCCAACACAACGTCACCCACGCCATCTCGGCGGGTCGCGAATACGAACACGAAGTCCGGGTGATTCGTCCGGATGGTTCGATCGTCTATACCCTGGGTCGGGGTCGCGTCCAACGGGACGAGAGCGGTCGCGTGGTGCGCCTGTTCGGAATCGTCCAAGACATTAGCGATCGCAAGTTAGTCGAAGAATCGCTGCGAATTCAATCCCAACGGGAGCGCACCCTTAACGAAGTCATCCGCGCCATCCGCCAATCCCTGGAGCTGTCGGAAATTTTTGCCACCGCCGTGCGCGAAATCGGCGAGTTACTCCAGGCGCAACGGGTCGATATCGTCCAGTATTTGCCCAAACTGCACCAATGGATTTACGTGGCAGAATACCTGCAAGATAACAGCGCCCCCAACTACCTCAAACGCACGGTCCCCGATCGCAACAACGCGATCGCCCAACAACTGAGGCACCGAGAGATCGTATTTATCGACGATCTCGACGCCATTGACGACCCGATCGATCGCTCCTTCGATCCGAACCATTCCTCCTGGTTGCTCGTTCCCCTAAAGCTGGAGAGCCGATTTTGGGGCTGTCTCAGTTTAGCGCGCGATCGTCCCTGTCCCTCATGGCAAGACGCCGACGTTCGCCTGGCTCAAACCGTCGCCGACCAACTCGCGATCGCCATCCAGCAATCGGAACTCTACAGCCGCGTCCAACACGCCAACCGAGAATTAGAACGCCTCGCCACCCTCGACGGCTTGACCCAAGTGGCAAATCGCCGCCGCTTCGACGACTATCTCCAACGGGAATGGCGCAGGCTGGCACGAGAGCGATCGCCCCTCGCCCTCATTATGAGCGATATCGACTTCTTCAAGCGCTACAACGACACCTACGAACACCAAGCGGGGGATGAATGCCTCAAGCAAGTGGCGGCGACCCTGCGCCAAGCGATCCAGCGTCCGGCGGATTTAGTGGCGCGTTACGGCGGCGAAGAATTTGCGGCAATCCTGCCCAACACGGACTTAGACGGTGCCTATCATATCGCCGAAACCATTCGAGCCCAAGTCGAGGCGTTGCAACTCGAACACCGTCACTCGGAGGTGAGTGCGTTTGTCACCCTCAGCTTAGGCGTCGCCAGTCAAATTCCCGATCCCAACGGTTCTCCCGCTGGTTTAATCCGCGTCGCCGATAAAGCACTGTATCGAGCCAAGCAGCAGGGACGGAATCGGGTGGTTTGTTTGTAATTTACCCGCTAGTTCCACCGATGCGGTCGTCGCGCAAGGGATTGACGCGATCGTAGAGATACGCCACAAAGCGCTTGAATTCTTCGGTTTTCTGGCTGTCTCGTTCGCGATTTTGCCAGCGTTGGATGGCGGCGGCGACCCGTTGGAAGCGAGCTTGACGCGATCGCAAGTCGTTTAAGGTGCGGTTGAGTTCTTCATCGGAAATATAGTCGCCGAGCGCGCTGATACACTCGATCGCCATTTCGGTGGCTTCGGCGTCTGTGGCGGCGCCCTCGCTCCCTCGTGCTTGCAGGAATCGTTGCTTCAGGCGATCGAACGCGGCTTCGGCTTGCTTATCCACGGTGGTATCTCCATTCGATATATACGCTTTGGATATATTCCAAATGATATATACGGACTGGAAAAATGTCAACGATCGCCGCAGGGGGGTCGCGAACCCCGACCCACCAGTTGTTGCCTTACCCAACATTCTGCCCGAGGGCGCTTTACAATGAACGGTTGAAGTTATCTTCTTGCTAGCTATGGCATTGAGAAATACAGACGTATCGTTAAATCGAGGTCAACATCCCAACTCCCAAGCGAACCTGAAAAAAGGTCCGCAAAGCCGTCAAAAAACTCGCGTGCGCAAACTCTTTTCCCTCGCCCCCGAAACGGTAGAATGGTTGCAGCAGCAGCCAATTCCAGCCAGTCAGGCGATCGATCGCCTCGTGGCAATGGCGAAACAGGAGCGGATCGGTCGTGCGGGAGAGTCCGAATCCTGAGATAATTAGTTTCAATCGAAAACTCGATTAACAGCAATCGCGCGGAACCGATTTCGAATCCAACATCGCGGTCGATCGCCCGAAAGGCAAAGTTATGCCAGACATCAGTCAAGTTTTTGCCGATCGCATTCATGCGATTTTCGAGCAATGGAAAGCTAACGTTCGCAACAGTTGCCGGATTGATAGTAGTGAGGAACTCTCGGAAACCGCACTCGAAAATTCGGTGTTTCAAGTATTAGAAGCGATGACCAACGTGTTGTCGAAAGTCGAAGACAACGAGATCGACAAAATCGTACACGCGAGTTTCGAACACGGAAGCGTCCGTGCCAATCAGGGATACGATGCGGGGGAAATTTCGCGCGAATACAGCATCCTGCGCCAGACCATTTTTTCAATTCTCGAACCCGAACTCCAGAACTATTCCCCGAAAGAGATCTACCGAGCGTTTCGCGCGATCGATGCAACCATTGACGAAGCCAGTTCTCAGTGCTTCCAACAATTCGTGCGCGAGCGCACTCAAACCCTCGAACACCTACACGACCAATTGGAGAAAACCAATCAAGAACTAACTCGGTTATTGCAACTCAATCAAGAGAGTTTTTCTCACTTAGTTCACGAGTTAAAAACCCCGCTCAATTCGATTATGGGGTATTCGCAATTACTGCTGCGCCACGAAAAATCAGACGCCAGCGATACGCCAAAAAGCATCGAACACATCGGACGGGTGTTGCGTTCGAGCAAGCACCTGTTGCAACTGGTCAACGACTCCTTAGAAGTGTCGCGCGCCGAACGGGGAAAAATCAAATTAAAGCTGACCGAAATTAAGCCCAGTTCGATTATTCGCGCTGGAATTGAAACCCTCGAACCCCTCGCGCGCGATCGCGGCTTACAACTGGACATCGATTGCGATCGCGCCCCCGAGCGGATTGTGACCGATACCTCTCGCTTGAATCAAATTATCATTAATCTCCTCAGTAACGCCGTCCGTTACACCGAGGAAGGTTGGATTCGGGTTTCGTGTTGGTCGCCTTCAGACGATTGTTGGAGCTTGGCGGTTCAAGATACGGGAATTGGCATTCCCGAAGCGCAGCAAGCCACGATTTTTCAACCCTTTGTTCGGGTGGCTGAAGACCGCAAGCGATCGCAAGGCGAAAGTACGGGATTGGGATTAACCGTGGTGTTTCAATTGGTCAAAATTCTGCAAGGAACCATCGACCTCGATTCGCAAGAAGAAGTGGGGACAACCTTTACCGTGACCTTTCCCCGAGCAATTCAGGTCGATTGACGCCGCGCGATCGTTCCTTTATACCAGAATTATACCCGCGCATTGTGACTTATTGACCATGAAACGATTAGCACTGCCTATTTCAATTTTAATCGGCACGATCGCCCTCCATTCAGCCGCGATCCCCGGCGCGATCGCTCAATCGAACCCCAACGATCCCGCCAACTCGGACTCAGAAGAACCGATCTTAAAAACGCCAACCCAGCAATATTACGATTTCGTGGCGCAACACCGCCAAACCTATCCCAATCTCCAGATGGCGCGGATGACCATGTCTACCGGCGCTCCGAGCGGGGTCAGCCTTCCGCGCGATCGTCCCGTACGCGCCATGTTTGCCATCTTAGTCAGCGACGGCGATATTGTCGTCGAACCGCAGTTGTTGCAGGGAACGGGAAACGCGCGGCTGAATCGTTTGGCGATCGATACAATTCGCTCGACGTTAAAAGACAGTCCCCTGCTGGAATTGGAGAGTACGCGCGCTTACTATATTGTCGTGGATTTTAGCAGCTAAGACCGAAGGGGAAGCGAGCGGAAACAATCGCCATTCAACTCGATTGTACGGTTTAATCGGATTAGTCGAACCGAGGAGCGTTCATGTTAGAACCGGGTACTTTGTGGAGCGCCACCATCGAACGAACCGATCGCGCCCGCAAGTGCGGTGCAATTCACTCTATTCCCACAGAGTACGAATTAATCGAGGAGAATGGCATTCATTTTTTAGTGCGAGTCCTCTCGCAATTGGCAAAAAAAGATAAAGAGACGCGAACGCAAAAACAGTCGGGCAAAGATTTTAATCCCTTTTTACCTTACGACGAAAACTTATTCGTCGCTGACGTGTCCGACACCCACGTTTGCTTGCTGAATAAATACAACGTCGTCGAGCATCATCTACTCGTCGTCACTCGCCACTTCGAGCCACAGCAAAGTTGGTTGAGCGAGGCAGATTTTGCAGCGATATTGACCGCCTTACGAGAAATCGACGGTTTAGCCTTTTACAACGGCGGTCGAGTCGCGGGCGCCAGCCAACCGCACAAACACTTGCAACTGGTTCCGCTTCCGCTAATTCCCGAGGGTGGGGGAACGCCGATCGATCCGGCGATTGCGGCGATGCAATACAATAGCAACATCGGAACCAGCGCGAAATTGCCCTTTAACCACGCGATCGCGCCCCTGGACTCGGATTGGTACGAGCGTCCCCAGCAAGGGGCTCTGGCGGTGCGACAGCGCTATTTCGACTTACTGCGCGCCGTGGGGTTAATTGCAGGCGATCGCCCCGAGACCGAGGAGCAAACCGCACCGTATAATTTATTGGCAACCCGAGAGTGGATGCTGCTGGTGGGGCGATCGCGCGAGTGCTTCGAGTCCATTTCGGTCAACTCTCTGGGATTTGCGGGAGCGCTGTTGGTGCGCAACGCCGAGCAGATGCAGCGTCTCAAAGCCGTCGGACCGATGGCGGTGTTGCGATCGGTGGCGCAAGGGGAATGAGCTGTTGTTGAGCTGGGGGCGAAAGTGGGAATCTTAGCGATCGAGGGCGATCGCGTTTCCAGGGTGTCCATTCGCGATCGAATGCCGATCGAAGTGCCCTTGCAACGTACACAGATAATAATGCGATGACCCGAGAAATCGATAAGACCGTAGAGAGTCAAAATCCCATCGACCAAGCGCGAATGCACGACGTGCTGCTGCTGCTCGAACATTTATTCGATCGCGAGGAAGAAACTGCCAAAATTATTGTCGATTGTCTGTACGACGTGGGTTCGGTTCACCTCATCGACCAAAAAGTGCGCCCTCGCTTGGTCAATCGCGCCCTCAAACCCGTGGCGAGAATGTCTAAACCGGCGTTTCGGATCGTGGCGTTGCGGTGGTTTAAAAAGAGCTGTCCGCAGGTGATTGTCGATTGGCTGTATTCCAAGGTATCGTTCGAGCCAAAAGGTGCGAAGAAAAAACCGCAACAGTCGCAACCTGCCAAGCCTGCGGTTGTGGTAGAAACGCCCCCGGCGCAACTGTTGGAAAACCGCGCCAACCGTCAAGAAATCCAGCAATTGCGAGGTCAAATTCGGCTGCTGACGGGAAGTTTAATCGGCGCGATCGCGCTGTTGGGAACGACGATCCTGTTTTTGGGATACGAATTGCGCGAGGCGAGAACGGTGTCGGAAATGTCGGGGTTGGAGCGGATTGAAGTTATCGGCGATCGTCAATAAAAATGACCGTAAAATTGAATCAGAAGCGCTGAGCGATTGGCTATACTTTCCGATCGCGTGTTATTGCCGTTCGATTGGCTAGGTTTGTTGTTAGGGTTAGCATCGGTACGTCGAACCTCGGCTGACTCCAAGGGGTTGGCAGTCGAGCCGATTGTCAAGTATCCATCATGCGATCGAGATAATCTTTTGCCACGCGATCCGGGAGAGGACGGGAGTAGAAATATCCCTGAGCGTAATCGCAACCGAGCGATTGCAATTGTTCCACCTGTTCTTTGGTTTCTACCCCCTCGGCGATCGCGTCTAATCCCAAATTATGGGCTAACGTTACAATCGCCCGTACGATTTCCAAACTTTCGGGATTGGATATCATTTTATTCACAAACGAGCGATCGATTTTTAACGCATCAATTGGGAAACTTTGCAATCGACTGAGCGACGAATATCCCGTCCCGAAATCGTCAATATTAATTTGAACTTGTAACTGACGCAATCGGGCTAGCGTCGCGATCGCCAATTCGGCATTATCCATCACAATATCTTCGACAATTTCCAAACGCAAACATTGAGGGGGCAAACCCGTTTGCTCTAGAACTTCGGATAGGCAATAAATTAAATCTGGTTGGGTAAATTGTTGCTGCGACAGATTCACCCCAATCGAGAGCGGCGGATTCCAATTTAACTCGGCTTGCCATTCGACAATCCGGTTGCACGCCTCTCGCATCACCCACCACCCAATCTGCACGATTAAATCCGTTTCCTCCGCCACGGGGAGAAATTCCGCTGGCGAAATCAGCAATCCGTGGGGGGGTTGCCAGCGTACCAACGCCTCGAACCCCGTCAATTGCTCGGTTTTCAGCGATATGATACTTTGATAGTAAACTTGTAATTCTTCCCGACGCAGGGCGCGACGCAGGTCTCCCTCTAAATCCAGCCAGGTGACCGTGTGAGCGTGCATTTGCGGTACAAATACCTGAAAGCCGCCACGTCCCTGTCGCTTCGACTGATACATGGCAATGTCGGCATCGCGTAGCAGATCGTCAGCGTGACCGTAACGGGGGTGAGGGTGAGCAATGCCGATACTGACGGTAATGCACACTTCTCGATCTTCCAAACGAAAGGGTTGACCCAGTTCCCGTTGGATGCGACGGGCGCAGTCGCACGCTTCTTGAGGATCGTGTAATTCTGCGAGCAAGATGGCAAATTCATCGCCCCCCAACCGCGCTACCGTGTCGGTCGAGCGCAAACACGATCGCAATCGATAGGCTGTTTCCATTAAAAATTGGTCGCCTGTCAGATGTCCGAGGCTGTCGTTAATTAGCTTGAATCGATCCACGTCGAGAAATAAAACGGAAAACTGACGATCGGGCGATCGCTTGTAATCCTGAAGCGCATAATCGAGACGAGTCAAGAAAAGTATGCGATTAGGCAATCCCGTGAGCTTGTCGTGCAACGCTTCGTGACGTAATTGAGCTTCGGCGTGCTTGCGCTCGGAAATATCTCGCCCGACCGCTTGGTACTCGCACAGGCGATCGTCGTCATCGAATAAGGCACGAATCGTCCATTGTTTCCAAATTCGCTGGAAATCCGATCGCGCTAACTGGTGTTCGAACAGGCAAACGGGACGTTCTAGCGTGAGACTTTCGAGTTGGGCGATCGCTCTTTCTCGGTCTTGCAATCTGATTAAATCCATAAAATTGCCTGCTAGGACTCGATCTCGGGTTTTCCCGACATATTGGCAATAAGTTTTATTGACAAAAGTCAATTTTCCGTCAATTTGAAATCGGCAAACCGACTCAGTTTGATCTTCTAAAATGGTATTGAGAAAGCGCTGTCGCTGATAAAGCTGGGCGATCGTGTCCTTGAAGGCGCGAGCGAGAATATCGAGTTCGTCCCGAAATTGACCGCCCTTCCACTGTACCGACTGCGGTTCGGGCGTTTGACTTAACCGATCCACCATCACCGTCAGTCCCCGCAAGCGTCGTACCAGCCAACCCGAGAGCAGATACACTAACAGAAGTTGTACCAAATAGGCGATCGCGAAAATTTGAAACATCCGATCGCGAATCTCTTGTTTGATTTGACGTATATATTCTAATTTAATATCGATTCCAAGACCTGCGACCACCTCCCCTACTGAATTTTTAAGCGGTGCGTAAGCACTAATCCAACTGCCCCAACGGTCGGTATACGGCTCCGGTCGCTGGACGATAATGCCTCGTTCCAAACTGCGAATCATCCACGGACTAGCGGCGTAGGGTTCTAAGAATTTCGTGGCTTTCGAGGTTTCGTAGTTGACCCACAAGTCCACGAGGAAAATCACTTCGTTATTGTCCGGAATGGGATCGCCAACGCGACGGGTATCGGGTTGGTTTCCCCGCACGTAGGTATACAGCCAAGCATGGGGTTCGATGTCGTGGACGGTTTCGAGCCACTGGAGCTGATTGCGATAGCGGGGATCGTCGGAAAATCCGGCTGTATTGGGCTTTCCGTCGGCGTAGAGAGCCAGCAATTCTGCCGTATCGACCCCTCGGGTAGCTCCTTGCAAGGTCTGTTCCATGTCAGCTCGAATCTGACGCATGACGCGATCGTGAGTAAAACTGTAATAGAAATAAAAAGTAACAAAAAACGCTCCCGTAAATAAAATCGTAAAACCGATCGCAAGTCGGGCGCGCAAACTGAGAAACGGCGCGGATAATTCCGATGGGTCTGAATTAGACATTTGTTCAAGCGAACGTGGACGAAAGAAGGGACGATTGTACCTTCTACAACTTCAGGAACGATGTCGAACTGACGTTAATGCAACGAACCCATTTCAGCATACGCCGCATAGACTCCTCGAACGTTGTACCAGTTTAGAAAAATTCGAGCAAGTTCGAGTGCCAATTGGGGCTTACCGCGATCGATCAGCCACTGCAACAGGGGAGCCATCGTGCGTTCGTTGAGCAAGCCACCGAGGGACAAACCGCCCCACAGCAGGCGATGCAGCCACGTCATTTGAATCATCATTCGCACCTGCCAGCTCGGGTGCTTTTGATAAAACAATACACCCATTCGTCCCCGTTGAATTTCTTTATCGATCAGTTTTGGAAGCTGTGCGATTTCAAACGGCGGATGCCAGTGATAGCCGACGGCTGCCGGACATTTAATTAATTTTAGTCCCAATTGTTTCAATCGCACCCCCAGTTCTAAATCTTCCCAGCCGTAGAGTTGAAAGCGAGTATCGAAACCGCCGACTTGTTCGAGCCAGTGACGGGCGATCGCGACATTTCCAGTGGCAAAGTAAGCGGCAGAAAAATCGGTCACCTTGTACGGTTCGCTGGTGGGACGATCGAAGTTACAGGTATTGACCACGCGACCGTAGGTAAATAAGCGATCGCTTCCGAGAGTTTCCATACCCCGTTTCAATGCTTTGGCGTGAGCGTTTAAAAAGCGATCGGTCACAACCAAATCGCTGTCGATAAACGCGATCAAATCGCCTTTGGCTTCCTCAATGCCCAGATTTCGAGCCGCAGCCGGTCCCTGGCGTTCCTGTCGAAACCAGCGGACGTGGGGAAAGTTGGCAGCCTCGGCATCCAGCCAAGCCAACGTCCCGTCGGTAGATCCGTCATCGACCAATACTACCTCGTAATCGGCGACCGGACTGTCGGCGGGGAAGGTTTGAGCTTCGAGGGCGCGCAAGCATTTTTGTAAGATGGGCTTGCGATTGTAAGTAGGAATAACAACGCTAAAAAACACAGAGCGATGGGGAGATGATTGGAACAGTATTTTAATTTTAGGGCGCGGGGCGATCGCCTCGTTTGCCTCCCTGGCGTTATACACTAGATTTCGTTGCCAGCTAGCCCCGCAATGCCAGATTCCACCGCTTTCAACTATCCCGTCGCTCGCAAAATCGATTGCGTCGAGACCTATCACGGCGTCGAAGTCGCCGACCCCTATCGTTGGCTCGAAGATCCCGACGCCGCAGACACGCGGGAATGGATCGACGCGCAAAATCGCCTCACCTTCGGCTACCTCGAAGACATTCCCGAGCGAGAGAGCATCAAGCAGCGACTGACGCAACTGTGGGATTACGAGAAATTCGGCACGCCATTCAAACGGGGCGATCGCTATTTTTACTTCAAAAACGACGGACTGCAAAACCAGAGCGTCCTCTACAAACTCGACACTCTCGACGGCGACCCCCAAGTCCTGCTCGATCCCAACCAGCTCTCGGAAGACGGAACCGTTGCCCTGTCTGGCTTAGCAATTACCGACGACGGCAAATTCATGGCGTATGCCCTCTCCGAATCCGGCTCCGACTGGAAAACCTGGCAGGTGCGAGACATCGAAACCGGCGGCGACTTGTCCGATCGCCTGCAATGGAGCAAATTCTCCGGCGCATCTTGGACGAAAGACAGCCAAGGCTTCTACTATAGCCGCTACGACGCCCCCGACGAAAGCCGCAAATACGAAGGCGTCAACTATTTCCAAAAATTGTATTACCACCGCCTCGGCACCTCACAATCGGAAGACCTCCTCGTCTACCACCGAAGCGACCGAAAAGAATGGGGATTCAGCGGCGAAGTCACCGATGACGGCAAATATCTGATTATCTCGGTTTGGCAGGGAACCGACCCCAAAAATATGGTGTTCTATCAAGACATCAGCCAACCCAACGCTCCGGTTGTCGAACTCATCGACAAATTTGAAGCCGAATACAGCTTTGTTGGCAACGAAGACACCACCTTTTGGTTCCAAACCGACGCCGATGCACCTCGCGGTCGCGTTATCGCCATCGACATCACCACCCGAGAGCGTCGCGAAGTGATTCCGGAAGCCGAAGAAACCCTAGAAGGGGTGGGATTGCTCAACCATCAATTTGTCGCCGATTATCTCAAAGACGCGCGATCGCAAATTAAAATTTTCCACCTCGACGGTCGCTTCGCACGGGAAGTCCCCTTACCCGGACTCGGCTCTGTCGGCGGATTTAATAGCAAACGGGAGGACACCGAAACCTTCTACAGCTTCACCAGCTTTACCGTTCCCACCACCATTTACCGCTACGACGCCACCACCGGGGAAAGCACGTTATTTCGCCAACCCAACGTCGATTTCAACCCCAACGATTACGAAATCCGCCAAATTTTTTACGGTAGCAAAGATGGCACCCGCGTTCCCATGTTTGTCGCTCATCGCCGCGATATTGCCATTGACGGAAACAACCCCGCCTATCTCTACGGTTATGGCGGCTTCACTATTTCCCTGACGCCCTATTTTTCTATCAGCAATCTTGTCTGGATGGAAATGGGTGGCGTCCTGGCAATTCCGAACTTACGCGGTGGCGGAGAATACGGCGAAGAATGGCATCAAGCCGGGGCAAAATTGAACAAGCAAAATGTATTTGACGACTTTATTGCCGCCGCCGAATGGTTGATTGCCAATCAATATACTTCATCGCAAAAACTGGCGATCGCTGGAGGGAGCAATGGCGGCTTGCTCGTCGGCGCGTGCATGACCCAACGTCCGGATTTATTTGCAGCGGCACTTCCGGCGGTCGGGGTGTTGGATATGCTGCGCTTTCACAAGTTTACCATCGGTTGGGCGTGGACGTCCGATTTTGGTTCTCCTGACGACCCGGAAGAATTTAAGGCACTGTACGCCTATTCGCCACTGCACAATCTCAACAGCGGAACCGCCTATCCCGCCACCCTCATTACCACCGCCGATCGCGACGACCGGGTGGTTCCCGCTCACAGTTTTAAGTTCGCCGCCGCCTTGCAAGCAGCACACGCTGGCGACAATCCAGTGTTCATTCGCATCGAAACCAAAGCCGGACACGGTGCGGGAAAACCAACGGCAAAAATTATTGAAGAATTAGCCGATAAGTGGGCGTTTTTGGTGCGAGTTTTAGGCGTTGAGGTCGATAAAAGTTCGGAGTCACAGACGTGACGCGGCAGGATCGCGATCCGGGTTGACTGACCAAAGTGAAGCCGGAGCCGCTCGCTCAGTCTGGATTTGAACTCAATCGATCGCGCCACCATTCGAGGGGATTAACGGTTGCGATCGGCTACCATAATATCGCGTGACAGGGATAATGGGACTGTCGTCACCGTTGCAACCCAACCATGACCGAAACATCAAAAATCGCGATCGTCACCGGAGCCAATCGAGGCATCGGGTTTGAAACCTGCCGTCAACTGGCAAAACGGGGGTTAAAAGTCATTTTAACCAGCCGCGATCGCACTCAAGGCACAAACGCCGCCAAAACCCTACAATCGGAAGGATTAGACGTTATCGCCTACCCCCTCGACGTCACCCAACCCGACAGCATCCAACAACTCAAACAATTCGTCGAAGGCGAATTTCACCGCCTCGAGGTCTTAGTCAACAACGCCGGAATTTTCCCAGATATGGCGCAACCGGGGAATCACAGTGCTTTCGATACCCCCATCGACACAGTCCGCGACGCCATGGAAACCAACGTCTACGGTCCCTTGCAACTGCTGCAAACCCTCATCCCGCTAATGAAACAACATGGCTACGGTCGCATCGTCAATTTATCATCGGGAATGGGACAACTGTCCGACATGAACGGCGGCTATCCCGGCTATCGCCTCTCGAAAACCGCTCTCAACGCACTCACCCGCATCTTCGCCGACGAACTCAAAGGCACCAATATCTTAATCAATTCCGTCTGTCCGGGGTGGGTCAGAACCGACATGGGAGGAGCCAACGCACCGCGTCATCCCGAACAAGGAGCCGAAACGGTGGTTTGGCTGGCGACCCTCCCCAAAGGCGGTCCCACCGGCGGATTCTTTCGCGACAAGCAACCCATCGCCTGGTAACGCTCATGTCAATCCTCGATGTCGAACAACTCAGCAAGGTTTATCCCGTTCCCGTCAAACAAGCGGGATTGAAGGGAACCGTGCGCCATTTTTTCAAGCGAACCCAACGTTTGGTCAAGGCGGTTCAAGAGGTATCGTTTCAAATCGAACCGGGGGAAGTCGTCGGCTTCCTCGGTCCCAACGGTGCGGGAAAAACCACGACCCTGAAAATGCTGACGGGATTGATTCACCCCTCCTCGGGACAAGTCCGAGTGGCGGGATACGTCCCCTACAAGCGACAAGAACCGTTTTTGCAAACCATTACCCTGGTGATGGGACAAAAGCAGCAGTTGCTCTGGGATTTACCCGCACTGGATTCCCTTAAAATTAACGCCGCCGTGTACGGGATTCCCGAGAAAGAGTTTCGCCGTCGGGTGGATGAGTTGAGCCAGATGCTCGACATTGGCGACCAACTGATCCAACCGGTACGAAAACTGTCGTTGGGACAGCGGATGAAAGCGGAGTTGTTGGCGGCTCTGTTGCACGAACCGCAAGTCTTGTTTTTAGACGAACCCACGTTGGGATTGGACGTGAACGCACAGGTGGCGGTGCGGGAGTTCCTGCGGGAGTACAACCAACGCACGGGAGCGACAATTCTGCTGACGAGTCACTACATGGCGGATATTACGGCGTTGTGTCAGCGGGTGATTTTAATTTACGAAGGTCGGTTGATTTACGACGGTCGTTTGGACGGATTGTTGGATCGATTTGCACCGTATCGCGAGGTGAAAGTAGAATTGGTGCGATCGCTCGACGAGTCGCAACTCAGCGCGTATGGCGAGATAGAATCCATCCAGGGATGTTCCGTGCGTTTAATTGTAAAGCGAGACGAATTAACGAAAACGGTGGCGCAAATGTTGGCGGACTTAGAAGTCGTCGATTTAACGGTCACCGACCCGCCAATTGAGGAGGTTATCGGTCGCGTATTTTCCACGGGAGTTGTCTCTTAGTACAATCATGCTCAGAAAAGCCACCACCCTACTCGTCACCTACTACGCCTATATGCTCGAATATCGCGCCGAATTATTTTTTTGGGCGCTCTCGGGTTCGCTTCCGCTGATTTTAATGGGAATTTGGATGGAAGCCTCTCAAGGGGGGAGATTTGCCCTCGAACCGATTGATTTTGCGCGCTATTTTTTTGCAGCGTTTATCGTGCGTCAATTTAATGCCGTGTGGGTGATTTGGGAGTTCGAGCGAGAGGTGGTACAGGGAAAGCTGTCGCCGCGATTGTTGCAACCGCTAGACCCGGTTTGGCATCATTTCGCTTCTCATGTCTCGGAACGATTGGCACGCCTGCCATTTATTATCGGATTGACGCTGTTATTTTTTGCCCTGTATCCCGATGCCTTTTGGGTACCGAATTGGAATGACGTTCTGTTATTTTTCTTGGCAATAGCGGTAGCATTTGCATTGCGATTTTTAATTCAATATACCTTTGCATTATTTACTTTTTGGATCGAACGAGCGAGCGCGATCGAACAATTTTGGATGTTATTCTATCTGTTTCTATCGGGAATGGTCGCGCCGCTAGAGGTATTTCCCGAACCGGTGCGTCAGGTGGTGATTTGGACGCCGTTTCCCTATTTGGTGCATTTCCCGGCGTCAATTTTAATTGGCTTGGGAGAAAATATCGGACGGGGATTTATCGTCATGTTCGGATGGGGAGCGATCGTGTTTATTCTGAATCGCTGGTTGTGGAAACGGGGGTTGAAACACTATTCGGCGATGGGAGCTTAATTGTCTCTCGAACTTTGTGTCTTTGTGGTTCTACAAATCACGGGTCAAAAAGGGTTGCGATCGCCCCAAATTATGGTATGATATTGGTATGGAAATTGAATATCCCAAGGAAAGGCGGGAGGGGTTTCGCAGCCAGACGCGAAATCAAACATCTAGCCTGCAAACTTATAGGTTTGTAGTCAACGCTTTAGCGTTGACCCTAGCGATCGCCCGAACCCATCACTCAGACCCAGACAAGCGATCCAACTGCGCCTGCATCTCAGCGAGATCGCGACTCAACTGCGACATTCGATCCGCCATCGGCTGACCTTGCACCTCCCCTGTAGAAACACCGCCCACCAAGCGATCGCCCAACTCCTGCATTCCCGCCGCCACTTCCGTGGTATGCTCTCTCAAAGCCGCGATCGCCTTGATAAATTCCCCCCGCGCGTCCGTCAAACTCTCGGCGCGATCCGCCATCCGTTTTTGCATCCGATCCAGATTGCGAATCACCGCCTGATACACTTGCGCGCTTTGGTGTAACTGCGACGCTATCGCGCTAAAAGACTGCTGGTTCTCCTGGGTCGTCTCCAACACCCGCGCCGATTGCTGGTTGAGTTGGCGAATCTCCTCCCCGAGAGCGATCGTTTCTTGACTCGAACTTTGCAGCAAATTCAGCGCCAATTGAATCGATTGACTCGACTGATTTAACACCTGCGCCGCCTGCGCCAGCGATCGCTGATGAGCTGCTAAATCGCGAGTAGAATCAGCAAGTTTGTCCGCAAAATCGGCGCGATCGAAAATGTCGGCAGAATCGCGAAACACTTTTGCCCCGCTCGACATCGACTCCGACGCTTCTAGAAAATGACGGTAAACCTTCTGCGCCAATTCATTCGACTGACGGTTGCTGTCATTCATTCGCGCCACCTTATCGCCAAGGGACGCTTCCACCGCATTCGTCACCACCGTACCAAACCGATTCAGGAAATCTTGCGCCAAAGTTTCCACGCGATCGAACGTCGTTTGTCGCCCCAAACTGGGCAAATAAACATTATCCAAATAGTCCTCTAAAGCGCTCAAAAGCTGGTACTTCACCACGCCAGTATTGCGCAGCAAATTAATCACCGTCAGCAGAGCGCTGCAAAACACCGCCGTCAAGCTGCTGATAAAGGCAATTCCCATCCCCTGCAAGGGTTTTTGAACCTGCGCCACCAAATCGTCAATACTACCAATGCCGAAATCGTTAATCGTCTGACTGAGTTGATTGAGGTTGAGAGTAATGCCTAAAAACGTTCCCAACAAACCCAACGCCAGCAATAAATTCGGCAGTACCCGACAAAAATAATTCAGGTATTCCAGATTCGAGAGAAATTGACTGTAAGCGCGATCCACCAACGCCGCCGTATTCAAGCGGTCTACATCGACCCCCGTGGTTTGCAGGCGACCTTCGAGCGCCAGAACCACCTTGGGTTTGCTCGCCTTGGGATCGCCATCGACCAGCCGCCGCACCCGACGGTTGAGCGACACCAACCGCTGATACACCGCCAATCGCACGAACGCCGTCGCTCCGGTCAGCACCACGAGCGCCAGTACGAATAC
>CAYQUF010000031.1:0-6213 GCA_964420595.1 uncultured bacterium | reverse complement strand
CCAATCGCACGAACGCCGTCGCTCCGGTCAGCACCACGAGCGCCAGTACGAATACGACGAGATAGGGAGGCACCAGGGACGACCCACCGAGCAATTGCCCGAAGAGACCGAAAACCAACAGTGGTGCCAAAGCGGCGGGAAGGTCTGTCAACATAGGCGTTTGGGGAGGCGCGCGATCGCACCCTTCCCCATTACTTCAACTTCTTCTTAATCAGAGTCACGACTTGACCCAATTGTTTCTTGAGCGCGTCAATTTCAGACTGCATTTTGGCAACCTTTTGTTCCAACGCTTGGATTTCCTCGGCACTTCCACCACCCGCTGCGGGGGCTGCAGCTTTCTCGGCTGCCTTGGGCTTACCTGGTGCCGCACCGGACGGCTTCCAGTTCTTCGCCTTTTTCATTGCCGATTGAATGGCAGTAATGAGCGTTTTCTTCTCGAAAGGCTTTTCAATAAACTCGAAGAAACCGAACGGCTCGGATAGTTTTTCGGTCACCTCTTCTTTGCGCCCTGACATTAACACCAAAGGAATCATTTTACCCTCGGCATTTGCCATTTTTTCGATTTCCTGAAACACTTCCCAGCCACTTTTTTTGGGAAGGAGGAAATCCAACATAATTAAACTCGGGCGATCCTGGTGGATTTTATTTAAGCCTTCTTCGCCGTCTTTTGCCTCCACGACTTCAAAGTTACCTTGCGGCAACATACCTTTAACGGTTTTCTGAATAACTCTACTGTCATCAATAACCAGGATCTTGTGACTTGCCACGGCTGACTCCTCTTTTGGTGAGTGACAAAGGATGCAACAGAACGATTTTAGAACCGATCCGATGGATGAGGCGATCGCGCGGGAGCGATCTGGAGATTTTGCGTCCCCGTGTCTCGATCGTCTGCAAGGTTACACCAAATCGCCAAAGGAAATGGGGTTGCTCGGGAGAAAATTTGGCGATCGCGCCATCGAGAACGGCAATGCTCGGATCCGCCGCAACTGACGCTTTCAGTCTAGCTTAACTCCTCTCGCGGGCAAGAGAGCGCTCGACCAAAACATTCCTAGTTTATCCTCTAGCGCCGGGGTCAGTCGCGATCGCGCCGACAACTTTCCTCGGGAGACCCGCGCGAGTGTGTCACGATAGAAGACGGTAAGATTGCTCGATTGACTTCACGATTATGGCTAGCTCTCTCAGTCGCAACCGCTCGACCCCCTCCGACAAGGCAAGACTTCGCGCCGAAATCGAAGCCATGCCCCCATGGCTGCGACGACCGATTGGCAATGCTAGCGAAATCTCGACTGTCCAGCAAATTATCAAGCAGCGCAACATTCACACGATTTGCGAGGAAGGTCGCTGTCCCAATCGCGGCGAGTGCTATTCCCGCAAAACCGCCACTTTCTTGCTGATGGGTCAAACCTGCACCCGGTCTTGCGCGTTTTGCCAAGTAGACAAGGGTCGCGCTCCCATGCCCCTCGATCCCGAGGAACCCCAGAAGGTCGCCGATGCCGTACGGCAGCTCGGTTTGCGCTACGTGGTGCTGACGTCGGTGGCGCGGGACGATTTGCCCGATGGCGGGGCGGAATGGTTTGTGGCGACGATGAACGCGATTCGTGCCACGAGTCCCCAGGCGCAGATTGAAGTGCTGACGCCAGATTTTTGGGGCGGCAAATCGGATACGCTGAGTCCGCAGGAATTGCAACGGCAGCGGATTGCCACGGTGGTAGGGGCTAAACCCGCCTGTTTCAACCACAATATCGAAACCGTGCGCCAACTCCAAGGCCCGGTGCGACGGGGTGCCCAATACGAGCGATCGCTCGACGTGCTGCGAATCGTCAAAGAAATCGATCCCAGTATTCCCACCAAATCGGGGCTGATGCTGGGACACGGGGAAACCGAAACGGAAATTATTACCGCGATGGAAGACTTACGGGCGATCGGGTGCGATCGCATTACCCTAGGTCAGTATATGCGTCCCTCCCTCGACCATCTCCCGGTGCAGAAATACTGGACGCCGGAAGAATTCGAGGCGATCGGCGATATCGCCCGCGCTATGGGCTTTTCCCACGTTCGCTCCGGTCCGCTGGTGCGCAGTTCCTATCACGCCGGAGACGAGGAATAAGAGGCAGGGGAGCTTCGGTGCTGGGGGGCAAGGGTTTGGAGACCAAACCCCTACGACGAATGGGTTTCTCCCTCTCCCCCTATCTCCCCATCCCTCCAAGGGGCAAAAAACGCTAAAGCGTTTACTACGAACGTTACTTAAACACCGGCATCGTCCCGTCGCGCAGGCGATCCATGTAGTCTTTCAAATCGGCAGCCACTTGTCCCGAGAGGATAAAGCCGCCGAGCATATTGGGAAATGCCATCGATAGCAGCATCATGTCGGCGAAGTCGAGAACGGCTCCCAAGTTGACCACAGAACCGATAAACACGCAAGCAACGAAAAGCACGCGGTAAACAATACTCGTTCCCTGTCCGAACAGGAACGTCCAAGCCCTTTCGCCGTAGTAGCTCCACGAAATCATCGTCGAGAAGGCAAACAGCAAGATTGCCAATCCCAACACCAGAGGGAACCAGCCGATAACCGTTTCAAAGGCAGCGGACGTCGTGTTGACGCCAGAAAGCCCTTCGGCATCTTCATAAACCCCGGTAATCACAATGACGATCGCCGTCATGTTACAAATGACGACGGTGTCGATAAACGGTTCGAGGAGGGCGACCACTCCCTCGCGTACGGGTTCGTGGGTGCGAGCCGCCGCGTGAGCGATCGCAGCCGAGCCAATTCCCGCTTCGTTGGAAAATCCAGATCGCTGAATTCCCGTCACGATGACGCCAATAATGCCGCCTTCGACCGCTTGAGGGTTAAAGGCTTCTGTCACGATGGTGGCAATCGCGCTGGGAACTTGGTCGATATTCACCAACAGGATCCAAGCTGCCGACAACACGTAAATAATACACATCGACGGTACCAGCGACGCCGCCACCGTTCCAATCCGGCGAATGCCGCCGATAATCACCAACGCCACCAATGCGGCGAGGACGAGTCCGTAGATCCAATCGAGCTGTTCGACTACGCCTCTAAAAGCGAATTCCTGTGCTGCCGCTTTTAACGCCTCGTGGGACTGGTTGGCTTGGAACATATTGCCCCCGCCAAACGCCGCACCGATGCAGAGGATCGAAAACACGACGGAGAGGACTTGACCCAGCGGACGCAAACCCCGTTCTGCCAATCCTTGCGAGAGATAATACATCGGGCCGCCCGCCACGTGACCGTTGGGCAGCGCAATCCGATACTTTTGCGCCAGGGTACACTCGACAAACTTACTGGTCATGCCGAAGAGTCCGCCGAGGGTCATCCACACCATCGCACCGGGACCGCCGACCGTAATCGCGATCGCCACGCCAGCAATATTTCCCAATCCTACCGTGGCAGATAGGGCAGCGGCTAGAGCCTGAAAGTGGGTCACCTCCCCCTCTTCGTCGGGATCGTCATAGTGTCCGGCGATGACGTAAAAGGCGTGCTTGAACGCGCGGACGTTAATAAATCCCATACGGACGGTGAAAAAGATGGCTCCCGCAATCAGCCACAACACGATCGAGGGAACGCCGCCGATCTCGAAAAACAGAACTACAGCCAGGGCATTCACCAGTTGGGTAAAGATGGCATCGAGCCGTTCCAGGAAGCCGCCGGACGTTGCCGTTGCTTCGGCTTGGGCGACCGCTGCGGTGGGAATTCCAAGCAAGAGTAAAAATAATAACCAGCGTCGTTTCATAGGTTAGACAGAACGAGTTTGTCGGTTTTGACGATAAAAGCGGGATCGCCAGAGGAGCGATCGCCTTTAACTTTTATACTCTGTTTGCATTTCGCCACATTCTTGCAGCAAAACGGGCAATTTGAAAAGTGGCGCGGGCAAGGGGCGATCGGCGATCGTGAAGCGATTCAGCAATCTTTCCCAATAACATCTTGACTTTCGGGTTGACTGGAGACTTCACAATAGAATTGAAGTGTTCGATCGCTATGTAACAAAAATGACGATGCAATTAAAAGTTCCCGATATGGCGTGTTCGGCGTGCGTCAACAACATTACCCAAGCCGTACAACAACTCGATGCAGCGGCTCAAGTGAACGCCGACCTCGATCGCAAAACAGTCAACGTAGATACCCAAGAATCGGAACAAGCCGTCAAACAAGCCATTTCGGCGGCTGGCTATTCGGTCGATTAGATTGGCTTGGGGGCTTGGTCGCCAAGCCCCTACATTGTTCTATAGAACTCGTCACTCACCCATGCGCGAAACATCTCCCGTATTGGCACACAGCGGGCATTATCAAGATGCCTCGCCCTCGCCAACCCCGACGGAATCTCCCTCTCCCGAAACTTCAAACCCCCAAACCTCTAGCCCCGAACCTACCTCGGAGGCTCAATCGACGCCTAATGCATCTCCAAACCCCCAAACCTCATCAGAACCCTTCCCTGGAATCGCGGGATTTGGACTGGCAGAATTACTCTTGGTGCTGGTTATCGCGATGCCGTTTTTGTTGATTGTTATAAAAAATAAAATTCACGTCAAACGAAGTTAATTTAAATCATGAAAATCAATTCTCGCCGTTTGCGAAGCCTGCATCGCTTTCTCGCACCCGTGATGATGTTTCCCCTCCTCCTAACGCTGGTGACGGGATCGCTGTTTCAAATGGCAGCCGTTAGCGGAAAAGGACGCGATTTTATCTGGTTGCTCGAACTGCATAAAGGTCATTTCGGAATACTGAACTTAGAAATCGTCTACCCTTTCCTGAATGCGTTGGGTTTGCTGACGCTGGTTGCGACCGGTATTCTCATGTGGTGGCAAATTCCACCTCGCCGCAGTTGAAGTCAATCGCATAACTCACAAAATTGCAATTTTGTCAAGTTTTATTGTTTTCCCTAGACTCTCCTCTCGACTAGAGAGTTTATCCTAGAAGCAGATAGATGCCATTGAGAGGAGGAGTCATGAAGTTGTCTCATCTCGCCGCTGGTGCTGCTGGCATGGGATTAATTCTGTTGGCAGGGATGAGTGCCTATTCGAGTCGGGCGCAATCCCCATCTGAAGCACCGTGGGTCTCTCAAAACAACGCGCCAATGCCCCGACGCGGCAATCCCGATGGATGGGAATGTCGGGGTCATCGCCATCGTCACGGACGACCGGGCGGCGGTAACAATCGCGGTTGCAATGGCAATCGCTACGGGGGTCGAATGTACGATCCCGCTCGCGTGGAAACCATTCGAGGAGAGGCGATCGCGATCGAGACCTTTGACCGAGGCGGACGCGGTCGAGGGGGCGGAACTCACGTGCAAGTGAGGGCGAATAACGAAACCTTTACCGTTCGTTTGGGACCGTCTTGGTATCTCAGCCAACGCAATTTCCAACTGCAACCCAATCAAATCATTGAAGTCACGGGATCGAGGGTGGATTGGAACGGACAGCCCACCTTGATTGCGGCTGAGGTGACCCAAGGAAACCAGACGATTCAGTTGCGCGATGAAAATGGCATTCCCCTGTGGAGTCGGGGCAGACATCGAGGTTGGGATAATGACAACTGGCGATAAATGACAGCGCGATCGCCCATTGATGTCAAGTGAGAGAATATGAAACGTCGAAATTTCTTAGCCTTGAGTACGGCAACCGTTGGGGGTATTTTTCTGACTCGCTGTGCCTCGGACAACTCACAGGCGCAACCGAATGCGACTCGATTGTCGCAGGTGGCACAAACGCCCGGAGGGGTGGAGCTGTCTTTAGAAGCGCGTCAGGATACGGTGTCTCTCGGGGGCGATCGCTCCTCTAGACTCACCTACAACGGACAAATTCCCGGACCGAAAATCGAAGCCAAACCGGGAGATTCGGTGCGAATTCGGTTTACGAATAATTTGACGCAACCGACCAATTTGCACTATCACGGCTTGCATATTTCTCCCAGCGGCAATGCCGATAACGTATTCTTGAAAGTATCTCCGGGGGAAACCCTCACTTACGAATTCGAGATCCCGCCCAATCATCCCGCTGGCACGTTTTGGTATCATCCCCATTGGCACGGATTGGTCGCCGATCGAGTTTTTGGCGGATTGGCGGGTCTGTTTGTGATTCGCGGCGAATTGGACGAGATTCCCGAAGTGCGATCGGCGAGAGAAGAATTTGTCGTCTATCGAACTGGGACTGACAATCTCGATAACCATGCGGGGAGCGACCTGAAAAATT
>CAYQUF010000030.1:31662-33278 GCA_964420595.1 uncultured bacterium | reverse complement strand
ACCTCAAAAAAGGACAGAAGATTTCGCTCAAAAAAGCCGCTCCCAAGCTAAAAGCGGGATTGATCGGCTTAGGTTGGGACGTTTCAAAATCTAGTAGCAGTGCGGACTTTGACTTAGATACGGCGGTGTTTTTGCTCAACGATCGCGATCGCCTAATTTCCGACAGCCACTTTGTCTTTTATAATAATACCAAGAGTCCCGATCCGGATGGTGCGGTGGAATATCTGGGCGATAATCGCACGGGAGCGGGCGAAGGCGATGACGAGGCGATCGCGATTAACCTTCCCAAAGTTCCCGATGCCGTTCGCAAAGTCGTTATTACCGCCAGTATCTACGAAGGGGACGAGCGAGGACAAAACTTCGGTCAAGTCCAAAATGCCTATATCCGTTTGGTGAACGTCGAAACCAAAGACGAGGTACTACGCTACGATTTAACCCAAGAATATTCGATCGAAACGGCAATGGTCATGGCAGAGTTAGAACGCCAAGACGATAGTTGGCAAATGAATGCCATTGGCTTAGGCGTGTCGGGAGGATTGCCGGCTCTGTTGGAACAGTATAGCTAGGTAAAATCACATGACAATTAATCTCAAAAAAGGACAGCGAATTTCGCTTAAAAAAGAAGCTCCCGGATTAGAACGAGTTATGTGCGGTTTGGGATGGAATGTCGCCGAAAAGCAAGGCGGATTGTTTGGATTGTTCGGAAATTCGGACGATATCGACATTGACGCTTCGGTGTTGTGTTTAAATGCTGACAACAAATTAAACAACAATAAAGATGTTGTTTATTACGGACACCTTCGCCATCCTTCTGGCGCGATCGCGCATCAAGGTGACAATCTCACTGGAGAAGGAGAAGGCGACGACGAGCAAGTGATGGTCAATTTAAACCAAATTCCCGAATCGATCCAAAAGCTGGTGTTCGTCGTGAATATTTACGACTGTCTGAGTCGAAACCAAAATTTCGGACAGGTGAACAATGCCTTCGTTCGTTTGGTCAATTTAGCCAACAATCGCGAAATTGCGCGGTATAATTTATCCGGACAGGAGTATAGCGATAAGACCGGCGCGATCGTGGCAGAAGTATTCCGTGGCGACAGTGGCGAGTGGCACATGGAAGCGATCGGACATGGGATTCGCGTGAATGGTTTAAAAGATTTGATTCGGTCTTATTCGTAACGTTCGTTAAAATTGGGAGGGATCGCGTTATTGATGGCAGAATGCAATCGAGACAACTCCGACTTGGACAGGCTGTTAAATGAGGCAAAATCACAGCACCAGCAGCGCCAAGACTCTGCCTCAGAACCACGCGATCGCCACTCCCAATTAGACGATCTACTGCATGAGGCGAAATCGCAATACCAGCAAGAACAAACTGTGTCTGCTTCTCCTAATTCTCAAAATCCTGAATCTGACGATCCGCTCGAGCAAGTTAAGCGCGAATACCAACAGAAACAGCAAGGCGAGTCGGAGGCTCCATCTGACAGCGATCCGCTCGAACAGTTTAAATCCGAATACCGACAGCAACAGAAGTCAGAATCGGCATCTCAACCGGACGACAATCCGCTCGAACAGTTTAAATCCGAATACCGACAGCAACAGAAGTCAGAATCGGC
>CAYQUF010000030.1:0-31562 GCA_964420595.1 uncultured bacterium | reverse complement strand
ATCCGAATACCGACAGCAACAGAAGTCAGAATCGGCATCTCAACCGGACGACAATTCTCTCGAACAATTCAAGTCCCAATACCAAGAAAAACGCCAAGCCGAATCGACCCAACAATACCGACAAAATCAACAAGATATCACCCAAACCGAACGGGAACGGCAATCCCAGCAAAAACAACGCGCTCGTCAAGCACGACAATGGCTGCAAAACCTAGATCCGATGTCGGATGAAGGTCTTTGGTTTGAAGAATTCGCGCAGTCTTACCCTTCTAAATTAGAGGCGGCGATCGATTATTTAAACGCGCTCGGAGGGAGTTAATCTCGCTCTCACGCACCATGACAAACACGGTAAAAGTGAAGTGACCCGCTGCTGGCAGGACAAACGCGACCGTCTAACCTGCCTCTCCTCGAGCGTATAAGCGATCGCCAGCCACTGTTGCCAAACCGATAGTGGCAATACGCTTCGTGCATCAACTCCCGTTAGGTTGCGCTGACATCGCCAATGTAAGTATTGAGCGCGCGAGCCGTTTGCACCAAACAGCCATTGGGATCGACCAAGACCGGACTTTGCTCGAACACGTCCGCCAACGACACTGTTTCCACGCGATCGCCGTGCCAAGCCACCATTTTGCCAAAGTCCCCTTTGGCGACCAGATCCACCGCCGCCGTTCCGAATGCCGTCGCAATCAGGCGATCGAACGCCGAGGGAACGCCACCTCGCTGCACGTGTCCCAACACCGTCACCCGCGTTTCGATATCCGAGGGACTGTTATGGGAAATTTGGTCGGCGACGTAATCGCCAATCCCGCGCAAGCGAACTTGACCGAGAGAGTCGGTGTAGAATCGCGATTCCCCTTCAGTGGTTTTTGCCCCCTCTGCTACCACGATAATTGCAAACCGCCGACCCCAGCGATCGCGCAATTCGGTAATCTGGCGGCACACGCTCTGAATCGAGTAAGGAATTTCGGGAATTAAAATCGCATCCGCACCGCCAGCAATTCCCGCTTGCAGCGCCAAATGTCCGGCTTCGCGACCCATGACCTCCACCACCATGACGCGATCGTGGCTGGCGGCGGTAAAGGTAAGCCGATACAGCGCGTCGATAATCGTATTCACCGCCGTATCGAATCCCACCGACTTATCCGTCAGCGCCACGTCGTTGTCGATCGTTTTCGGCACGCCGACCAAATTCATCTTCCCGTCTTTAGCCAGTTGGTGCAAAATCGCCAAACTTCCGTCGCCGCCAATGGCAATCAGCGCGTCGAGTCCCAACTCTCGATAGCCAGCGATCACCTCATCCGCTCTGGCTTCGGTGTCGCCGCGATTGATCGACCCGAGAATCGTTCCCCCCGTACTCAGTAAGGGATCGATGCCGCGCAAATCCAACCCGTGAACGTTGAGGACCACCGACTTGCGATCGATCAACCCCTCCGTAGCATAGGGAATGCCGAGGACTTCCCAATCGTACGCGAGCGTGGCATGGCTGACGACCGCGCGAATCACCGGGTTGAGACCCGGACAGTCGCCGCCGCTGGTGAGAATGCCAATTCGTTTTTTTGCCATGGTTCCTTCCCGTGCGTAGATAGACTAATTCCAGCTAATCGTGCCGAATAGCAGTTTTCTGTAACCGCTCTATCCAGATCGAAACTCCATTACGACCACTCGATGCGATCGATAACCTGGCGCAACGTCTGACTGGAATGCTGCAATTGTTTCCGTTCGGTGTCGCTGAGCGAAACGTTCAACACCCGCGTCACCCCGTGTCGGTTCACCACCGAGGGCAAACTCAAACAGACATCGCGCACCCCGTGAGCGCCGTCGATGAGGCTGCTGACGGTTAACACGCGGTTTTGATCGCGCAGTATGGCTTGCACGATTTGGGTCACCCCCAAGCCGATGGCGTAGTTGGTCGCGCCTTTGCGTTGAATGATGTCGTAGGCAGCGTTTTTCACTTGTTTGAAGATGGCATTGAGTGCTTCGCTGTCGCACTGAGGCGATCCTTCCCAATCGCCGTCGCACAGATGGGTTCCGGCGACATTGACCTTGCTCCACACCGGAACCTCGCTATCGCCGTGTTCGCCAATAATGTAGGCGTGGAGGCTGCGGGGATCGATATTAATTTGCGCCGCGAGCAAGTAGCGAAACCGCGCCGTATCCAACACCGTTCCCGAGCCGAGCACCCGCGATTTCGGCAGTCCCGACAGCTTCAGCGTCGCGTGGGTCATGATATCGACAGGATTACTGACCAATAGGTAGATGGCATCGGGGCAGTGTTCCACTAGGCTGGGAATCAGCTCCTTAAAAATCGCGACATTGCGCTGGACGAGATCCAGGCGGGTTTCTCCAGGCTTCTGTTTGGCACCGGCTGTAATGACAATGACATCGGAATTGGCAGTATCGGCGGCATCTCCAGCGCGAACCAGCGTCGGTTCGACGAACGGGAGTCCGTGGAGCAGATCCATGACTTCCCCTTCCAGTTTGTCGCGATTGATATCGACGATGACTAACTCGTCGAGGGTGTTTTGGATCAGCATCGAGTACGCGCACGCCATCCCGACTTGACCCGCGCCGATAATCGTCCCTTTGCGGCGACGACCTTTCGTGGGTTTGAGGTCGATGTGGGGCTCGGTGGTAAACAGTTGTTCGAACATACATCTCGGGGCGATCGTCGGGGCAATGGCAGCTAGTGTAGGGGGTAGAGGTTAAGTTTTACCTAAGTTCGTCGCGCGGGGCGCAACTGAATTGCTGCCTCTGGTGCAGATTGTCGCCCACATTGGCGATCGCGCCGGGTTTCTCAACTTTCTCTTTAGATCCGGGGGCAAGGATTGGGGCGATCGCGTTTTCCCTAACACCTCTTCCCGTCAAAAAAACGGATTTTATGTTTTAGCAACCTCTCAAGATTTTGTCAACCAGCCAAGGGGATAAATCCAAAGCTCTATCGGCTGTAAATCTTGATTTCATTGCAGTTCGAGCCGGATAGAAAAATTCGTAGTATACTGACTTTGTACTAACAGAGTCGATACGCGAATTCCTAAAGCGATTCTCTACCCCTGGATTGTTATCGCCGACTCCAGGCAGTCCAAGAGCATTGAGTCTCGAAATCTATGAACTATTCCCAAACTCTCAACCGCTGGAGGTATACCTTCAGAAGTATCTGGAAAAAATATAAACTTTACGGCTTTCTCGGTTTTCTCACGACGGCGGTTATCGTGCTATTCGGGTGGGTGGCTCTCAGCCAACAACCCGTCACGGTTACCGTGCTGATGCAGGCGTTAGAAGCCAAACAGTGGGAACCGATTGTCGAAGAATTTCACGAGCAAAATCCCGATATCCGACTCGATATCGTCGAAGGTCCCAACGCCACCAACTTGGTCGAAGACCTGTATACCTCCTCGTTCTTATTGGGCGATTCGCCCTACGACTTGGTGTACATGGACATCGTGTGGACGCCGAAATTCGCTGCCGCCGGGTGGTTGGAAGACCTCAGCGATCGCATCTCCGATGCCGAACTCGATAAGTTTCTCGACGGCGACGTCAACGGCGGACGCTACGAAGGCGGCTTGTATCGGATACCGTTTCGTTCGGATGGCGGAATGCTGTATTACCGCACCGACCTGCTCCAAGACATCGGTGCCGAACCGCCCGAAACGTTCTCCGAACTCGTCGAGATTTCCAAAACCCTCAAAAGTCAAGACGAAATCGATTGGGGTTACGTTTGGCAGGGCAATCAATACGAAGGACTCTCGGCGATGTTTGTCGAAGTCTTAGCAGGATTTGGCGGCTTTTGGATCGACCCGGACACCCTAGAAGTGGGACTGGATCGTCCCGAAGCCATCGAAGCCGCCGCTTGGCTGCGCGATACCATCGAACAAAAAGTTTCCCCCCCAGGGGTGACCACTTACCAAGAAGAAGAAACCCGTCGCTTTTTCCAAAACGGCAAGTCTGCCTTCCTGCGCAATTGGCCCTACGTTTGGCCCCTCGCCAATGGTGACGACTCGCCCGTAGCCGGCAAAATTGCCATTAAACCCATGGTTCACAGTCCCAACCAAGACAGCGGTGCGTGTCAAGGCGGTTGGGGGATCGGGATGGTCAAAGGCACCGACCACCCCGAGGAAGCCTGGCGAGCGATTCAATTTTTCAGCAGTCGAGAGATTCAAAAACAATTCATCATGGAAACAGGCTACGTCCCCTCAAGGCGATCGCTATTTAACGATCCCGAACTCGTCGAACAATACTCTCACTTTCCCCAACTGCTCGAAGTCGTCAAAAACGCTGTCCTGCGTCCGCCCATCGCCCAATACGCTCAAGCTTCCGACATTCTGCAACGCTATCTCAGCAGCGCCCTCACCGATAACATGTCGCCCGAAGCGGCAATGAACAATGCGGCGCGAGAAACGCGACAACTCCTCGGGCGCACCTAACCCAACTTCCGACGCGGGGAATCCCATTTCCCCGTCTCCTTGCCCGACGCACGCGGACACTGGAGTCTATCTATCTCAATTATGAAATTCGATTCTATTCGTGCCAGAGAGCAATTAAGAGGCTGGATGCTCGTCATCCCCGCCCTAATTATTTTGGCACTCGTCTATGCCTATCCCATCTTGCGGGCGTTTTGGTTGAGTACCTTTACCCAAAACCTCGGCACCCAACTGCAACCGGAATTTACCGGACTGTCTAACTATTCGCGCTTGATCGGCGACGGTCGGTTCTGGGCGAGTATCTGGAACACCACGGTCTTTACCTTCTTCTCCCTGCTGCTGGAATTGGTGCTGGGAATGGGCATCGCTCTCACCCTCAACCAAGCCTTTCGCGGTCGCGGTTGGGTCAGAACTGCCGCGATTTTGCCTTGGGCGCTGCCTACAGCGTTAATTGCCCTGGCGTGGCGGTGGATTTTCAACGACCAGTTTGGCGTCGTCAACGACCTGTTGGTGCGATTTACCCCCATGCAAGAGGGGATTAACTGGTTGGGTCAGCCCGCCCTCGCCATGATGGCGACCATTATCGCCGACGTTTGGAAAACCACCTCTTTCGTCAGCATTTTGCTGTTGGCGGGATTGCAATCGATTCCCCAAGACCTGTACGAAGCTCACGCGATCGAAGGGGCAACGCCGTTGCAGAGTTTTCGCCAGATCACCCTGCCGCTGCTGATGCCGCAAATCGTGATTGCCATGCTGTTTCGCTTCTCGCAAGCCTTCGGCATTTTCGACTTGGTTCAGGTGATGACCGGCGGCGGACCGGCGGGAGCGACTGAAGTGGTGTCGCTCTACATTTACGATACCGTCCGGCGCTATCTCGACTTCGGCTACGGCGCGTCCCTCGTGGTCGTCACGTTCTTAATTCTGATTATCGTCGTCGCGATCGCCGGTTTGTTGCTGGCGCGACTGCGCAAGTCGGCTGGCGTCGATGTCTAGGCGATCTCCCTGAATCCGATTGCACACGATACTCCAAACGCGCGATGACCCAGAAACCCATCGAAACAACCTCTAAATCCAACTTTCTCAGTAACTTGTCTACCCGAGACGTGGTGCTAGCCGTGGCGGTCGTGCTGACCATCATCTTCAGCCTCGCTCCCGCGTTGTGGCAGGTGCTGACCTCCATTAAAACCAACGAAGCGATTACGGCAGTTCCCAACATCTACTTCCCCAATCCCGAACAGATGACCTTCAGCCATTACATCGAGCTGTTCGAGCGCCGTCCGTTCCTGCGCTATATCTTCAACAGTCTGTTTGTCGCGGTCATCTCGACGGTGCTGTGTTTGGGGTTGGGTTCCCCGGCGGCGTACGCCCTGGCGCGATTGAACATCCCCGGTGCCAGAGTGGTGCTGGGATTAGTGCTGATGGTGACGCTGTTTCCCTATATTCTCCTGTTTCTCGGCTTGCTGGAATTGGTCAAAGCCACGGGATTGGGCAATAACTACATTTCGCTGATTATTCCCTATACCGCCATCAATATGCCCCTGACCATTTTGGCGATGCGCAGCTTTTTCTTGCAATTGCCCAAAGATTTGGAAGACTCGGCGAAAGTAGACGGTTACAGCACCTTGGGAATGCTGGTCAAAATCGTCTTGCCCATGACCCTACCCGCCTTGGTCACCACGGGGATTTTGGCGTTTATCTTTGCCTGGAACGAATTTATTTTCGCCCTAACCTTTATCACCCGCGAGCAAATGAAAACGATTCCGGTGGCAGCCTCGCAATTGGGCGGATCTTCGCTGTTTGAGATTCCCTACGGCACCATTGCGGCGGCGACCGTGGTGGGGACGCTTCCGCTAGTGTTGCTGGTGCTGTTCTTCCAGCGCAAGATCGTTCAAGGTCTGACCGCCGGAGCCGTCAAAGGTTAAGGCACGAGGGAGGCGGTCGTCGAGCGGCATTCACCCCACGACCGTCCCCAATGTCAACGCTGGCTCGCACTCTGCCAGCGATCGCAAAAACCGCGTCTCAGCAGTTGAGACGTTTCGATCGCCACCAGCACGGGCTTGCGAATCGGACAGTGGCGCGTTCCTCGGTTTTGACAGGTTTTGCACGTTTGCATGACCAAACTCGAATCCGGTAATAACTGGGCTTCAAGTAGGTTAACAATTCCAACCGCGCCGGTTCCGGAGGCGTCCCTCGATTGAAATATTTTGTTATCGAATCGGGCGCTCAGTCTAGCCGCGCCAGGTTGCTCCTACTCAATCCCGACAAAATTCTATCCCCGTGCAGATGCGCCGTTGGGATTAACTGCTACTAATAAACTGTTAAGTTACTCGAAACATTCAGCGTATGGTCAATCGTTTAATCGATCCCGCACGGGCTCGGGTCACCATTCTGGGGGCGGGGTCTTGGGGAAGCGCTCTAGCCGCCTTAGCCCGTCAAAACGGTCATCCCGTTCGCCTGTGGTCCCGTCGCAGCAGCGAAACTCTCGATGAAGTCGTCGCCGACGCCGACATGTTGCTCTCTGCCATTCCCATGAAAGGGGTGGTCGAGACGGTCAAAAAACTCCAGGCAATTGGATTGCCCGAACGCACGATTATCGTCACGGCAACCAAGGGACTCGATCCCGCGACGACGCGCACCCCTTCGCAAATTTGGGAAGCCGCCTTTCCCAGCCATCCCGTGGTGGTGCTATCGGGACCGAACTTGTCGAAGGAAATCGATAAGGGATTGCCCGCCGCGACGGTGGTGGCGTGTAAAGACCACGATGTCGCCGAAACGGTGCAGGCAATTTATTCGTCCGACGTGTTCCGGGTGTATACCAATACCGACCCCCTGGGCACGGAATTGGGCGGAACCCTCAAAAACGTCATCGCGATCGCTTCTGGGGTGTGCGACGGTCTGGAATTGGGCACGAACGCCAAATCTGCCTTGCTCTGTCGCGCCCTGATCGAGATGATCCGCGTCGGCACCCTGTTGGGGGCAGACTTCGAGACATTCTGGGGGCTGTCGGGATTGGGCGACCTGCTCGCCACGTGCAATAGCGCCCTCAGCCGCAACTATCGCGTCGGCTACGCCCTGGCACAAGGGAAAACCCTAGAGGAAGCCGTGGCGGAGGTGCAAACCACCGCAGAGGGGGTCAATACCACCAACGTGCTGATCGATTTGGCTCGCCAGCAAGACATCGACGTGCCGATCGCCTATGAAGTGTACCGCCTGATCAACGGCGAAACCAATCCCGAACAAGCGGTGGCAGCGTTAATGGAGCGGGAGTTAAAACCGGAATCGGTTTCGACCGAACTCGAAGAACTCGAAGCGCAAGAGTCCTAACGCCCGCAGCGATCGCCTCAACCCCGAACTCGGGCGCGATCGGCGATCGCTCCTTCAATCCAGTGCAAAACCATTGAATCTAAGTATTTTATCAGACTTCAATTTGCACGCACAAGGAAATTATCGATATTATAAATTTTGTAACGATTACTGTTGGTATGGTCGAACAAAAAAAGGAAAAGAGACGATTTAACTTCTTCGAACTGTGGAACATGAGCGTTGGCTTTTTCGGCATTCAGTTTGGCTGGGCGCTGCAAATGGCGAACGTCAGTGCCATTTTCGAGCATCTCGGTGCCGAAGCACACCAAATCCCCGTCCTGTGGCTGGCGGCGCCCTTAACGGGATTGATCGTTCAGCCGATTATCGGTCACATGAGCGATAATACTTGGGGACCGCTCGGCAGGCGACGCCCCTATTTTTTATTTGGGGCAATTATGAGTTCGGTGGCGCTGATTTTCATGCCCAACTCTTCGGCATTGTGGATGGCTGCCGGATGTTTGTGGATTCTCGACACCTCCAATAACATCAGCATGGAACCCTTTCGTGCCTTTGTCGGCGACTTGCTTCCCGACGACCAGCGCACCCAAGGATTCGCCATGCAAAGCTTTTTTATCGGTGCGGGATCGGTTCTCGCCTCCGCCTTACCGTGGATGCTCCATAACTGGGCTGGCGTTGCCAGTACGGGGGGCGAAAATGCCATTCCTCCCACCGTGGAGCTGTCGTTTTACGTCGGCGCGGCTGCCTTTTTCGGCACCGTATTGTGGACGGTGTTAGGCAGCGAAGAATATCCCCCCGAAGATATGGAAGCCTTCCAGCGCCAAAAAGAAGAAAAGGGCGGCGTCATGGGAGGACTCAAAGAAATTGGATCTGCCATTCGCGAAATGCCCATCACCATGCGCAAATTGGCGTGGGTGCAGTTTTTCTCTTGGCTGGGAATGTACTGCGTCTTCTTGTATTTTCCCCCGGCGGTCGCTCGCAATATTTTTGGGGCGAGCGAACAGAGTTCTGCCCTCTATTCAGAAGGCATTGAATGGGCGGGCATTTGTATTGCCGTTTACAATGCCGTTTGCTTGGTGTTTTCCTTCGTACTCCCTCGCTTGGCACGACGCACCAGTCGCAAAATTACCCATGCGTTCTGCTTGATTTGCGGCGGAACTGGATTAATTTCTTTATGGTTTATTGACAATCCCTACTTAATTCTGGCGTCGATGGTCGGCTTGGGAATTGCCTGGTCGAGTTTGCTAGCAATGCCCTATGCTATCCTCGTCGGTTCCTTGCCCGAGGATCGCACGGGAGTGTACATGGGGATTTTCAATGCCTTCATCGTATTGCCCGAAATTTTGGCATCTTTGGGATTCGGTTGGATCATGCGCTACGTGTTTGACGAAAACCGCTTGCTTGCCGTCGTTAGCGGTGGCATTGCCATGTTAATTGCAGCATTATTGGTGCAGCGCGTGCAAGAATCGGAAGAAACAACGACCTCCGAAGACGAAATTCAAATGCCAGAAGCAGCGAGTGCGGCTGAAGGATAAACCGACGTTTTTCGATCGCCCTAGAAGTTAGAGGATCCGATCTCGATCTGAAACTCTAACTTCTCGACTTCATGAGTAAATCTCTACAACGCAATCATTATGGCTAAACTCGAACTCAAAAAACTCAACAAAACCTACAATCGCCAAACCATTCCCGTCAAAGATGTCAGCTTAACCGTCGAAGATAACGAATTTCTCACCCTGCTCGGTCCGTCGGGATGCGGAAAATCGACGACGCTGCGACTGATTGCGGGATTGGAAGAACCGACGCGCGGGCAAATTTGGATCGGCGATCGCGAGGTGACCAACCTCAAACCGGGCAATCGCAACGTGTCGATGGTGTTCCAAAGTTACGCCCTCTACCCGCACATGAGCGTGTACGAAAATATGGGATCGGCACTGCGGTTGCGCGACATTTCCGAGAGCGAAATTCAACAGCGCATTGCCAAGGCGTGCGACTTTCTAGACCTGCGCAAAGATTTGATGGATCGCAAACCCGGTCAGCTATCGGGGGGTCAGCGCCAGCGGGTAGCGTTGGGTCGGGCTTTAGTGCGCCAACCGGATGTCTTCCTGCTCGACGAACCCCTCTCCAACCTCGACGCCTTATTGCGCGAGCGGGTGCGGGCTGAAATCAAACAACTGTTTGAAAAGCAAAAAGCCCCGGTGGTCTACGTGACCCACGACCAGGTGGAAGCCATGACCCTCTCGACCAAAGTTGCCGTTCTCTACGAGGGCGACCTGCAACAACTCGACCCGCCGCAACAACTGTATACCAAGCCCGCCAATCGATTCGTCGCCGGTTTCGTGGGCAGTCCCCAGATGAACCTGCTGGAGCTGCCCTGTCAGGGGAATTTCGCCCGGTTGGGGAACGTCAAAGTACCCCTCCCCGAAGGACTCTCGACGCCGCCGCAAATCGTGTTGGGCATTCGTCCGGAACACTTGCGCTTGCCCCAAGAAAGCGATTCCCTGACGCTCAAGGGTCACGTCTTCCTCGTGGAAAACTTGGGAATGCAGAACCTGCTGAGCATTCGGATTCCCAGTGGCGGCGATAACAGTCCGCCGGTCGAAATTCGGGCGTTGTTACCGACCGATCGCGATTGGAACGACCGAGAGATCGAACTGGCGCTTCCGTCGGATTGCTTGCACTGGTTCGACCTGGAAACGGGCGATCGCGTGCGTTAATAATGCGCCGTCGTCCCTATTCCGAAAGCGCCTCGAATCCCGAAACCACGTCGAGCAATTCTGCCGTAATCGCACTCTGACGCACTCGGCGGTATTGCGCGTTGAGATCGTCGAGGCGTTCTTCAATGTTTCGTTGCGCCGATTGCATGGAAGCAAGGCGGCTGGCATTTTCGCTGGCGAGGGAGGCGGCGAAGGCGCGATAGAGGGACACAAATAGATACTGGCGCACGATCGCCCAAAACAGCGTCTCCAAATTCATCAGGTGGATCGGCGTGGCGGTCGAGGAGCGAGGTCGCGCTTCAATCTCTTGCAACAGTTGTCGATCGAGGGGGAGCAGTTGTTGGCGATGCCCTTGATAGGACGCCCCCGAGGTGGGACGGTTGTAAAATAGCAAAATCTGCCCGAGCGATCGCGACGATCGCCACCGATCGAGTGCCAGCAGCAATTCCAGGACGGTATCGGCGATGCCGTTGGCTGAATGGGGCAGAGAAAATTGTTCGGCGATCGCGTATCCTTGGCTTTCGAGGGCGGGAACGACGCGACCCCCCACCGCCAGCAGCACGAGTCGGTCGGCACGAATGTGGGACTGTTGCAACCCGGCGATCGCGTCTGAGGCAATTTGCTGGTTGAACTGACCGCACAATCCTTGGTCGGATCCGAAGACTAACGCCAGCGTCTCGGCGCGATCGCTACTGGTTTGGGTTAGCGACGACAGAGGCGGAAACTCTTCGGCAAAATAGCGCCGGTTGAGGACAATTTGCAACCCCATTTCGACAATGCGATTGTACTCCTCCAAAACGGCGACCGATTGTTCGTACTGACGAATGCTAACCGCCGCGAGGGCTTTCATCGTTTTGACGATGGAGTATAAATCTTCGACTTTGCCAATGGTGGCTTGTAAGGCTTCGGTGTTAGGCATGGTCGGGAGGGGATAGTAGGATAGGGAGAGGGGGAGATGAGGGGAGAGGGAGAAACTCGGTCAGCTCTAGCTCCCATTTTCTTGACAGCGATCGCGTCAATTTTGGCTGAGGTTAGAAGTGATATGGAATCCGGATGCAACCCCGACTGTAGGGCGGGAATTGCCGATCGATGGACAATGGAGCCGCTCCCTGGAAACGAGCAATGCCCACCTGCCCATGAAAGAGAAAGTCTACAACCGGATGTTAGATGAAACCCTCACTCCCGACTCCGGAAAAATTAACACGCTACTTCTATTGTGCATTCTCTGGGCAAGGACAAATTTCTAGACATTTGCTGTCTTTGATGAGGTACGCTATTCCGTTACCTCCCTGATTTCGTTTCCCCAGTTTCGCAATCGCTCGTCCAGAGAATATCCGCGATCGCCCGTTGGGACTCGGGGAGTTCGCCCGGATTGAGCAGGACTAACTGTTGGGAAATCGAAGGGATCCGACGCGCTACTCGGCTGGGAATCCCATCGCCATACGCCACGTGACCCTGACCCGCCATGACCACAACGCGATCGCCCGGATTGTCCGCTAGAAACTGGGCAATTCGCTCCGCCATCGTTTCGTCCCAAAGTACCTGTGCGGCGAAAAAATTCTCGAAATTGAGGCTGTGACCGCGTGCGTGTTCTCGGTGGTGGTCAAACACCGCTCGCAATCGCTGGCGATACTCGGCGTTATCGGTGCGAATCTCCTCAATCGGCGGAATGTATCGCTGTTGGGATTCTTCCAGGCTATCCAACCCCTGACGCGCCACCTGACGGCTCACCTCCGACGGGGCATTTAATGCCAGCACCGGAATTTGATGGGTTTTGGCAAAGCGCAACAGCGGCGCGTAGAACGCCCAAGGAAAACCCCAGCGTTGCTCGTACTCCGTCGCCTCGATTAACTGCGCTTCGGTCATATCCCCCGCCAGATAGCGATCGATCGCCCCCTGGTAAGGTCGCTGGAACATCTCCATCGCGATCGCCAAATTGGGATGGCGTCGGTGCAGCTCCCGCAGAATTTGCAATTGTAATTGGTGGTCTGCGGCGCGATCGTGGGTTTCGCCCAAATACACCACCTCAGCCTTCATCAAATCTTGCCACACGCGATCGCTCGCATCGCTGCAAATTTCGACAGGAGACGCGATCGCCTCCGGAGGCGACCAAGCCGGACAGCACGACAACAGCAAGCCCAGCGACCAAGCACAGAGTTGGGGATAAGGAGGATTTGCCATAGGTTCATTTTGCCTCAGACTGGGCAACTCGGGGCGATCGCTCAGGATTTGTTAACAAATGTTGCGAGAATCGAAATGTTGTGTTAACTTTGTTTTCAGAAGGTTGACACGGGAGCAATCAAACCATGGAAACGCAAGAAAACAAATTCGGCTTCACTGCATTTGCTGAAACTTGGAACGGTCGCCTAGCCATGCTCGGCTTTGCCATCGGTCTGGCTACCGAACTGATGACCGGTCAAGGCATCCTGTCCCAGCTCGGCATCATGTAGTTCGAGCGGGTAATTTCGCGCTATCAACTGGGGTTCGTCCCCATAGCGCTCCCCCTCGAACCACAACTCCGTTTCAAAGCCAAACAATTGAATAATTCATTTCAATTTCAATTCAAGCAATACGCCAAACTTGGTACAACTGCCGCTCTTGCGGCTGCCATCATCGAATCCATTGTCTTGGGTATCTCCTAAACCCCGAACATTCTGAATATCCCTCTTTCAGCAGAGATGCGGTTCGCCGCGTCTCTATTTTTTTTGGATGAGGTACGCTCTCGGGTTGCCAGATAAGCTGTTGCCATCCTCAATTGAGGTATCCCACACGTGACTAACCACTGCTCTATTTCTTACGATCGAACTGCTGTCACCTCTCGAATATTTCATGAAAGGACTTTGGCTCGAAAACCAAAAATTGCAACTGCGCCAAGACATTCCCAACCCCGAACCGCAACCCGACGAAGCTCTCGTGCGCGTCGTCAGAGCGGGAATTTGTAACACCGACCTAGAACTGTTGCGAGGTTACTATCCCTATCGCGGCATTCTCGGACACGAATTTGTCGGCGTGGTCGAACGCGGTCCCGACAACCTCGTCAATCGGCGCGTCGTGGGCGATATCAACGCCGCCTGTGGCGAATGTCGGTTCTGTCGCAGCGGACAGCACACCCACTGCGAAAACCGCACCGTTCTCGGCATCATGGGACGCAACGGCGCCTTCGCCGACTATCTCACCCTACCGGTTAAAAATCTCTATCCCGTCCCCGATCGCGTCTCCAGCGATATCGCCACCTTCACCGAACCCCTCGCCGCCGCCTTAGAAATTCAACAGCAAGTTCCCATCGACGAGAACACCCGCGTTTTAGTGGTCGGAGATGGCAAACTGGGACAATTGGTGGCGCAAACCATCGCCCTGACCGGATGCGAATTATTGGTCGTGGGGCGACATCGCGAAAAGCTCGCCAATTTAGACGCGCGGGGGATTCAAACTGGATTTGCTGAAGATGTGGGAGATCGCGCCTTCGACGTGGCGGTTGAATGTACGGGCAATCCCAGCGGTTTCGAGACCGCTCGCCGAGCTTTACGAGCGCGAGGAGTGTTAGTCCTCAAAAGCACCTACGCCGATCGCCTCACCTTCGACGCTTCTGCTCTAGTAGTGGACGAAATTACCCTCGTTGGTTCCCGCTGCGGTCCCTTCGCTCCAGCGCTCGAACTGCTCGAAACCGAGAAAGTAGACGTGAAGCCACTCATCCAAGATCGCTTTCCCCTCTCTGACGGACTCGCCGCCTTCGATCGCGCCAAGACCAAAGGGGTGTTAAAAGTGCTGCTGGAGATGGAATAAAGGTTCGCCGTAGGGGCAATTCGCGACCCCCCGTACCGCTTTAGCTTTAACCGATAACGAGGAAGGGGTTGGAGACCAAGCCCCTACATGGTCCCCCGGATCTGCCTTCCCCCTCTCTCCCTGCTCCCTGCCTAAATTATTTCCCGATTTGGCGATAATCCGGGCAGTCAATCGCCTGTTCGGACATCGCCGCCATCGGATTGACCGGACATTTGAGGCGATGGTCGTTGGTGAAAAACTGACAGTGGGGACAAGGAATCTGGTGCATCCGCTTGGCATTCTTCACGCTAGTCGAGGCGGCCGACCAGAGGCTCCAAGCCACCATCGCCATCAATCCCCACGCACAGACGAAGCAGATGGGGACGAGAAAGGGTTGAATCGCTTCGATGATTGGATAGAGCAGTCGTAACATCGAAAATTCCGATCGAGGAACGCCAACAGTATTGAAAATATTAATCAAAATTTCGAGGACGTGCAATTGGCACTCGATCGCCCGTGAAGTTAAAAAAGAACTAAAGCCCGACCGGAGAACCGGACTTTTATGGCATCATGGTCAATGAGATGGAATCGACCGCCAGACTCACCCCCTCAAGACCGGTAACGCGGGGACTTTCGCGATTGGAAAAATTCTTGTCATAGCTGGCACCAGTCGCGATAGTATCGAAAGGCGAATCAAGGACATCCAACCCCAGCCAGCGTTGGTTTATCCCTGAAGCCACGAGCGGAAGACGGCTTGGAAGCCTCAAGCCAAACCAACCATCGGAAAGCGAGTAAGGCGGGGGAGGTCCGAATAACGGGTTTGGGGCGATCGCGCCTTCGTTCGGTCGCGAAATCGTCCCGCCAAAACCGCGCTTGCCTCAGAGCGCACCGCAAACCTCTTTGAACGTAGAGCAGTATCTCAGGAGATTTTCTATGACCCTTCGACTAGGCGACCAAGTCCCCAACTTTACCCAAAAATCCTCCCAAGGCGACATCGACTTCTATAGCTGGGCCGGCGATAGCTGGGTGGTTCTATTCTCCCACCCGGCAGACTACACCCCCGTCTGCACCACCGAGCTGGGCGAAGTCGCTCGCCTGAAGCCGGAATTCGACAAGCGTAATGTCAAAACCATCGCCCTGAGCGTCGATGACGTCGATTCTCACATGGGTTGGATTAAGGATATCGAGGAAACCCAAAGCGTCACCCTCAACTATCCCATCTTGGCAGATGGCGATCGCACGGTATCGAACCTCTACGACATGATCCACCCCAACGCGGACAGCACCGTCACGGTTCGCTCCGTATTCGCGATCGACCCCAACAAAAAACTGCGCCTGACCATCACCTATCCCGCCAGCACCGGTCGGGACTTCAGCGAATTGCTGCGCGTTATCGATTCGCTGCAACTGACCGATAACTACAGCGTCGCCACCCCGGTCAACTGGCGCGACGGTCAAGATTGCGTCATCGTTCCTTCGATTAAAGATCCCGAAGAACTGAAGCAAAAATTCCCCAAAGGTTACAACGAGGTCAAGTCTTACTTGCGCATGACCCCGCAACCCAATAAGTAAGTCCGATCGCCCCTTGATGCGATCCCAGACCCCTCTCCTGTCCCGGCGAGGGGCTTTTTATTCGGGGTGGGAGATGGGATGATAGATACGGGCGGATCCCAGTCCGGTTTCGTTCCCGGCGCAAGAGAATTGCACGCCAGTCTAGAAGACCACTATACGAACGTTTCACAATGGATATTAGAGACGGCTTTGTCGGCACCGTTGGCAATACCCCCCTGATTCGGTTGAATAGCTTTAGCGAGGAAACCGGTTGCGAAATTCTCGGGAAAGCAGAGTTTCTCAATCCCGGCGGTTCGGTTAAAGATAGAGCCGCCCTCTACATTATTAAAGACGCCGAAGAACAAGGATTGCTGCGACCTGGCGGGACGGTAGTCGAGGGAACCGCAGGCAATACGGGCATCGGCTTGACCCACATTTGCAACGCCAAGGGTTACAAGTGCTTGATTATCATTCCCGAAACGCAATCGCAGGAAAAAATGGATACCCTGCGAACCCTCGGTGCTGAAGTTCGACCCGTTCCCGCCGTTCCTTACAAAGATCCCAACAATTACGTTAAGGTTTCGGGCAGACTCGCCGAAGAAATGGACAATGCCATTTGGGCGAATCAGTTCGACAATCTCGCCAATCGGCGGGCGCATTACGAAACCACCGGACCCGAAATTTGGCACGAGACTGACGGTAAAATCGATGCGTGGGTCGCCTCGACGGGTACGGGAGGAACCTATGCGGGAGCGTCGATGTTTTTTAAAGAGAAAAATCCCGACATTCGCTGCATTGTCGCCGATCCGATGGGAAGCGGCTTGTACAGTTACGTCAAAACCGGCGAAATTAACTCGGAAGGGTCGTCGGTGACCGAAGGCATTGGCAACAGTCGCATTACCGCCAATATGGAAGGCGCGCCGATTGACGATGCGATTCAGATCGACGATAAGGAAGCCTTGCGAGTCATTTACCAACTGCTGTACCAGGACGGTTTGTTTATGGGCGGTTCGGTCGGCATTAACGTCGGTGCGGCGGTACAACTGGCCAAGGAGATGGGACCGGGTCACACGATCGTGACGGTGTTGTGCGACAGCGGTTCGCGCTATCAGTCGCGCCTGTACGATCGCGAGTGGTTGGAAGCCAAGGAATTGTGGCCGATCGCGGGATATTCGCCGGATTAATTGTAAAACCCTGAAGGATATTCACCATGAAAGTGCAAGGTATGGCAGCCCGCCAACAAGGGGCAACACTCGAACCTTACAGCTACGAGCTGGGATCGCCGCAAGTGTTCGATTGCTTGATTAAAGTGCAAGCGTGCGGACTCTGCCACTCCGACATTCACATGGTCGATAACGACTGGGAGATGACTGAATATCCGATCGTTCCCGGTCACGAGGCGATTGGCGAGGTGGTAGAACTCGGTTCGTCGGTGACGCACTTACAAGTGGGCGATCGCGTCGGAGTCGGCTGGCAAGGTGGCGCGTGCTTGCAGTGCGATGACTGCTTGCGCGGCAACGAAAACCTGTGCGACCACCACGAAGCGACCATCATACGCGGACCGGGTGGATTTGCCGACTATCTCATGGTCGATGCCCGGTTTGCATTTCCAATTCCGGCGGGGATCGAGGCGCGATCGGCAGGACCGCTGTTGTGTGGCGGCATCACGGTTTATAGCGGCTTGCGTCAGGGCGGGATGACCTCGGGACAAGAAATCGGCATTATCGGCGTTGGCGGTTTGGGACACATGGCGGTTCAGTTCGCCAGTCGCCTCGGAAACCGGGTAACCGTGTTTACCACGTCCCAGGATAAAGCCGACTTAGCCGAACAGTTGGGGGCGCACGAAGCGATCGTGGTGCCCAAAGGCGAATCGCCGCCGCCGGGAGAAGGCAAACTCGACTTAATTTTGAGTACGGTTCCGGCAGATTTAGATTGGGGCGCGTATGCGGAACATCTCAAGTCTAACGGCGCGCTGACGTTTGTGGGGGTGCCGAATTCGGGAGAGCTGACGCTACCGTTTTGGTCGTTGTTGATGAAGCAGCGGCGGATCGTACCGTCAATTATTGGCGGACGCCCTCGGATTCGAGAAATGCTGTCGGTGGCGGAGCGATTTGGCATCGAGCCGATGGTAGAAGAGTTTCCCCTGGAGCGAGTCAATGAGGCGATCGCGAAGGTGCGAGACAATACGATTCGCTATCGTGCCGTTCTGACGGTGGGTTAGATGGAGCGACGCCTACTGGTCTGCCAAAATCGCACCTGTCGCAAGCAGGGAAGTCGAAAGGTTTTGGCAATTTTTCAACAGCATCCCGTTCCTGGCGTGGAGGTCAAAGGTTGCGGCTGTCTGGGACAGTGCGGTAACGGTCCGATGGTGTTGGTGCTACCCGATGGCATTTGGTATGGCGGCGTTCGCGCGGACGAAGTGCCAACAGTCGTCGAACGGCATTTGCGCCACGATACGCCAGTGACGGGGATGCTGTATTGGAAGTTCCACGGCGATCGCCCTTAGCAGGTTTAGTAGGGAATGACTGGCGTAGGTTGGGAAAATTCGCCGCGATTGTTGGGAGTTTCAGGTAGTTCGATTAATGAGAGCAGTTGCATGATAACGATATAGGCGCTGGCGATCGCGATCGCGATAACGATTTCCAATTGTTTTCCTTTTAAGGGATGCCAAGAGAGCGCTAAAGTCGAACCCGATCGCTCGTGAGTCTCGCGGTTCCAAACGATCCACGTTTCGGGATGTTTTTGCTTCCACTGGTGCCAAGAATCGGGATCGAGATGGGTTTGAAGATTGTTTAATTCATGACGATTAATCGATTCGCGAGCGTGGAGAGTCGCGATCCATTCACCGGCTTGATTGCGCAGGCGATAGAGCTTTACCCCATCTCGCCGGGTGGCGTCGGGAGAATTCGAAATATCGTAACCCATAGTTCTAAGAAAAACGGTACTGCTGTTCTATACCGTTGGGAGTTACGCAATCCGAAAAAAGTTAATCAGAATTTATTGACATGGCGATTGTTGGCAGAAGTTTTAATATTTTGGACGATTGAGGAACATTTGAAGATTGATATCGTCTTGGTTATTTTTTTCGAGCGATCGATTTGTCTCTTACCTGTCTAAGATCTTAATGGTAAGGGGGGCATTGTTAGCTGAAATGGATTGGCTCAATTGGGAAAGGATTGGCAATGTCCACCCTACGGTTGTGATTTCAATTTGAAATAAATTTCAAAACTCAATTCAACTCAAACCAACGCTTCCAATAACGCCTGTAACTTCAACTGAACTTCCGCCAACTCCTTATCCGGATCCGACCCCGCCACAATTCCCGCACCCGCAAACAAGCGAGCGTGACAGTCATTAATAATCGCCGAGCGAATTCCGACAATAAATTCGCCATTTCCCCGACCGTCAATCCACCCCAACGGTGCGGCGTATAAAGAGCGATCGAATGGTTCGTAGCGGCGAATTTCGCGACACGCCATATCTCGCGGCGTTCCAGCTACCGCAGGGGTCGGATGCAGTTGCGAGAGAATTTGTAGCAGGTGGAGATCGTTGGGAACTTTGGCTTGAATTGGCGTCCACAAATGCTGAATATTCGAGAGTTTTAAAAGGCGAAGAGGCGATCGCTGCGGGTACAATCCCAAATTTGTTAAACTCTGAGTGATAAACTCGGTAACGTAGCGGTGTTCGTGACGTTCTTTCTGACTCGAAAGCAGGCGATCGGCAAACTCGGTATCGGCTTCCTCACTGTTCCCGCGCGGTGCAGACCCGGCGATCGCGTCGGTGAATAAATGCCGATCGCGCATACTAATTAGCCGTTCCGGACTGGCACCGAGAAAATACTGTCCCCGACCGTTGCCGATGGCGAAAATATAACAATCGGGATGCAATTCGTGCAAGTTATTCAGCGAATTCACAATGTGAAAGCGGCGGTCTAAATTGACATCGATGGTATGTGCCAATACAATCTTGCGGTAGTCCGATCGCGCAATTGCCTTCAGTGCCGATCGCACCGATTGTTTAAAGTGAGTCTCGCTGCTGTTGGCTTCCCGCAGAAAATGACGCGCCGAGCGCAACAGCCGATCGATCGGATAGTATTTTGCCAACTGCAAATGCCGTACCGTCTGCCACAGGCGATCCGCGAGGGGTTCGACCGGCGTTTGCGGCGTCATCGCCAAATTCGCCACCAGCACGCAACCCTGGCGCGTTCTGGCAATTTGCCATTGCGGTAAAAATACCGTCGCGGCGGGAAATGGCGAGTCGGGGTGGTGCGGATCGTTAAAAAACGTAAAACTACAGGCGAAATGAGGACCGGAAAACGGCAAGTCCAGATCGCCAAAACTCGTGACCCGATTCAACCCCGATTGCACGAACTGGCGAGATTGCTCGAATCGATCGCGACCGTCGGCTTGCAGTTGCATCACCGATCCGATCGCGGCGATCGCGTCTCCATCTCTCCCCTGTTTGAAGTAAAATTGTAGCTCGTCCGACCGGGCGATCGCGTGTAAAGCCAGCAGGGGATCGATCGGTGCCATCTCCACGGACAGGCTGACAATCCGTTCGCCATCGGTCGTGCAACAGGTTTGCTGACACGCCAACAGCCATCGAATCAAATGCTCGCGATCTTGCCAGAGATGGGGATGAGACGGTGTGATTAGCATGAAAGAGAAAATAGCCGAAAGTCTCGCAGCAGATGATGGCGCTTGGAGTCGAGCCACAGTATCCTTTCATCTATCTAACCATTTTCAGCACGCGGTTTCTGGCTAATTTTCGTGACTAACCGGCGAAGTAGAGCGCACTCGCGATGGTAAAATTTCGAGCAATCGCCCGGTGCGTTTCGAGATTAGAACCAACGCCGCATGACTACTCAGACCGTTCCTCCGTCCAAGCGCAAGTTATGGTTGGCGGCGATCAAACCGCCAATGTATAGTGTCGCTGTCATTCCCATTTGGGTGGGAACCGCTGTCGCGATCGCGCAGAATCAATGGCTCGATCGCCTCACGTTCTCGATCTTCCTTGCCTCTGCCATTCTGATTATCGCCTGGTTGAACCTCAGCAACGACGTATTCGATGCCGACACGGGAATCGATGTCAACAAACCCCATTCGGTCGTCAACCTGACGGGAAACAAAACCCTGGTCTTCTGGGTGGCAAATCTGTGTCTGATCCTCGCCATTGCCGGACTCGGCGCGATCGCCTGGTGGCAGGGGGATTTAACCGTTACCGCGATCGTTCTCGCCTGTTGCGCCCTCGGCTATACTTACCAAGGACCGCCATTCCGCCTTGGCTATCAGGGATTGGGAGAGCCGATCTGTTTCGTCACGTTCGGTCCGATGGCGATCGCGGCGGCTTATTACAGCCAAACCCAAGCCTGGTCCTTTGCCAAACTCGATGACGTGGCGTCTCTGGCGATTGCGTCGGTGTTAGTCGGCATCACCACCAGCATTATTCTATTTTGCTCCCACTTCCACCAAGTCGAAGACGATATCGCCGCTGGAAAGCGATCGCCGATCGTCCGGCTGGGAACGGCGAGGGGAGCCAAACTGCTATCGCGATCGTGTGCTAGCGTGTACGTTCTCACAGCCGTTGGCGTAGGATTGGGATGGCTGCCGCTGGCGACTCTGTCGATTTTCCTCAGTCTCCCCTTGGCGATCGATTTGTGCCGTCATGTCAACACCAACCACGACCGACCGGAACGGGTGAGCAATTGTAAATTTATTGCCGTGTCGCTGCATTTCTGGAGCGGTCTGTTATTGGGATTGGGATTAATCGTGTAACCCGTGGTGGAAGCGTACCGTTTCCAGTTTCGATCCTATCGGCGACCGTTTCGGCGATCGCTGCATACCCATCATGGCGTTTGGACGGTTCGCGAGGGAATTATCGTCCGTTTGGAGCATGGCGACGGTGGCGTGGGATGGGGAGAAATCGCGCCGTTACCGGGGTTCGGTTCGGAAACCCTCGACGAAGCGATCGCCTTTTGTCGCGACTGCGGGGATACCGTCGCCGATACCGACATCGACTCGATTCCCGATCGCCTCAGAGCCTGTCAGTTTGGGTTGGAAATGGCGCGGGAACAGTGGGTTGCGGGAGGAAGGAAACCTACAGAAGAATTGATTTCGGCGCGGTTGTTACCCGCCGGAGAGGCGGCACTCTCGGAATTCAAGAACAACGAGGGATCCGCGTTTAAATGGAAAATCGGTGTCAGTGCCATTGACCGAGAACTGGCAATTTTCGAGCGATTATTAGAACGATTGCCAGCCAGTGCCACCCTCCGACTCGACGCCAACGGCGGTTTGACCTGGGAGGAGGCGAACCGATGGCTGCAAGCTTGCGATGCGGCGGGAATTGAGTTTCTAGAGCAACCGTTACCGCCACGGGAGTTTCAGGCAATGCGACAATTAAGCGATCGCTATCGGACTCCCATCGCCTTAGACGAATCCGTGGCGACCCTCTCGCAACTGCAAGAGTGCTACCACCGAGGTTGGCGCGGGATTGCCGTCATTAAAGCCGCGATCGCCGGTTCGCCATCTCGATTGCGTCAATTTTGCCACAACTGCGCCATCGATACCGTTTTCTCCTCCGTGTTTGAAACCGAAATTGGTCGAAATGCCGCCTTATCCCTAGCAAGTGAATTGCAACGCCATCCCTATGCGGTGGGATTTGGCACGACCGATTGGTTTGCCGATCGCGATCCGAATTGGTTGGATAAATTATGGAAAACTGGCTGAATTTGTGGCAGCAGCGACGGGGAGAGGATTGGATTGTTGGCGGGGATGGTCGCCAATTCGACGCGATCGCGCAACGGCGGCTGTCTCAACTCGAACATCAGCCAGTCGTCCTCCTCGCCGAATCCGACCCCGTTACCTTCCTCGCCAGCTTTGTCGCCACCTGCGTCGCCGATTGTCCCGTATTTCTCGCCAATCCCACTTGGGGACAGGGAGAATGGCAGCAAGTGCTGGATTTGGTGCAACCGGATGTGGTGTGGGGTGGCGAGGTGTCCTCATTTCAACCGAATCGCGATCGCCGTTCGACCCCAACTCCCGGCATTTATATCCCCACTGGCGGCTCCTCGGGACGCATTCGCTTCGCCATCCACACCCGAGACACCCTAGCGGCGTCGGTACGCGGATTTGCCAAATACTTCGCGCGATCGCCAATTCATTCGTTTTGCGTGCTTCCGGTTTACCACGTCAGCGGATTAATGCAATTTCTCCGTTCCTGGCTGACTGGCGGCACCCTGGCGTTATTTCCGTTTAAAACGATTGTCGCCACACCGCCAGAAGCGATCGATCCGACAGCGTATTTTATTTCCCTGGTTCCCACCCAACTGGCGCGATTGTTGCAAAATTCCGCTACGGCGAGATGGCTGTCGGGATTTCACGCCGTTCTATTGGGGGGTGCGCCAGCTTGGTCGGATTTATTGCACTTAGCGAGACAGCAGCGAATTCGACTGGCTCCCACGTATGGGATGACCGAAACCGCCTCGCAAATTGCCACCCTGTCCCCGGACGATTTTCTCGCCGGAAACGACAGTTGCGGTCGCGTCCTCCCTCACGCCAAAATTAATATTGACAAATCCAGAAAAATGTGCATATCTGCCGAATCTCTAGCATTGGGATACTATCCACCGCAACCGCTAGAATTCGACGATTTGGGCTATTTCGACGATCGCGGCTATCTCTATGTCATCGGACGCAGCAGCGAGAAAATTATCACGGGTGGCGAAAACGTGTTTCCCGCCGAAATTGAAGCCGTGGCGCGATCGACCGGATTGGTTGCAGATATCTGCGCGATCGGACTTCCCGATCCCGATTGGGGACAAGTGGTGACAGCGATTTGCGTTCCCGCGACGCCATCAGTGTCTGTCGAGCAGTTACGCGCCGCCCTAGCCGGCAAACTCGCCAAATACAAGCAACCGAAATTGTGGCTCCTGCGCGATCGCCTCCCCCGCAACCCGCAAGGAAAACTCAACCGCCAGCAACTGCGAGACTGGGCAGCAATAGAGAGAGCGAGACATGGAAAGCGCGGGAAATAGGGAGTTTCCCACCTTCGTTCCCTCGTCCCCACACTCGTCTTTGTACGGTTTCCACGAATTAGCACTCACCCCGTTGGAGTGCTAAATTTGCTACTTGGAGAGCTAAGATTAATTGCCAATGGCAAAACTCGTATCGTTCGACGAAGAGTCGCGGCGAGCGCTCGAGCGTGGGGTTAACGCCCTCGCCGACGCAGTCCGCATCACTCTAGGCCCCAAAGGGCGCAACGTCGTCTTGGAAAAAAGCTTCGGCGCGCCCGATATCGTCAATGACGGTATCACCATCGCCAAAGAAATCGAATTAGAAGATCCCCTGGAAAACACGGGCGCTCAACTGATTCGGGAAGTCGCCTCAAAGACCAAAGACATTGCAGGCGACGGCACCACCACCGCCACCGTCTTGGCGCAAGCCATGATTCGGGAAGGATTGAAAAACGTCGCAGCTGGTGCCAATCCCGTTGCCGTGCGTCGGGGAATCGACAAAACTGTCACCCACCTGATCGAAGAAATTAAATCCGTCGCCCAACCCGTCCAGGGCGAAGCGATCTCGCAAGTCGCCACGGTTTCGTCTGGAAACGACGAAGAAGTCGGTCAGATGATCGCCGAGGCGATGGACAAAGTCACCAAAGACGGCGTCATCACCGTTGAAGAATCCAAATCTCTCACCACCGAACTCGAAGTGGTCGAAGGGATGCAAATCGATCGCGGTTACCTGTCTCCCTACTTCGTCACCGACAACGAACGCATGGTGGTCGAGTACGATGACGCCCGCATCCTCATCACCGACAAAAAAATCAACGTCATCCAAGACCTCGTCCCCGTCCTCGAACGGGTCGCACGGGAGGGCAATCCCCTGCTGATTATCGCCGAAGACATCGAAGGGGAAGCCCTGGCGACCTTGGTGGTCAACAAAGCACGCGGCGTCCTCAACGCAGCAGCGATCAAAGCTCCCGGTTTCGGCGAGCGTCGCAAAGCCATGCTGCAAGACATCGCCATTCTCACCGGCGGACAGTTGGTGTCTGAAGAAATCGGGTTGAGCCTCGATAGCGTCACCTCCGAAATGCTCGGTAAGGCTCGCAAGGTCGCCCTAACCAAAGACAACACCACCATCCTCGCCGAAACCGATCCCAAAGGTCGCGAGGACGTGCAAAAGCGAGTCGAGCAACTGCGCCAGCAACTGGAGCGAACCGACTCCGAATACGACAAAGAAAAACTGCAAGAGCGCATTGCCAAGCTCGCAGGCGGCGTTGCCGTGATCAAAGTGGGCGCAGCCACCGAAACCGAGCTGAGAAACCGCAAGTTGCGTATCGAAGATGCCCTCAACGCCACCAAAGCAGCCATTGAAGAAGGCATCGTTCCCGGTGGCGGAACCACGCTGATTCACCTCACCACCAAAATCGAGGCGATCAAGCAGAAGCTCAACGACGAAGAAAAACTCGGAGCCGACCTGATCGCCAAAGCCCTCGAAGCTCCCCTGCGTCAAATGGCAGATAACGCGGGTGCCGAGGGATCGGTTGTGGTCGAGAAGGTGCGCGATGCCGAATTTAACATCGGTTACAACGCCCTCGCTGGCAAATATGAAGACATGATTGCTGCCGGGATTATCGATCCGGCAAAAGTCGTGCGCTCCGCCCTGCAAAACGCCAGCTCCATCGCCAGTATGGTGCTGACCACCGAAGCCCTCGTGGTTGAGAAACCCGAGCCTGCCTCCGAACCCGATCCGGCTGCCATGGGCGGCATGGGCGGCATGGGCGGCATGGGCGGTATGGGCGGTATGGGTGGCATGGGCGGCATGGGCATGATGTAAAATGCCTGGTCGCATTGGTATTGCCAATCTTGCCATCAATACCGACTAGCCAACAGGGGGAGGACGATCGCCTCACCCCTGAATTTTTTTTGCGTCGTGGCTTTAACTTCGGGTGTCGGGACGAGGTTCGGGGTACATTGAAGAGAGAGGATCGAGATCGCCTGCCGATCGCGGTTATGGCGTTGCCTGTAATGGGCTATCCCGTGGTATGTCGCGATCGCGACGCGGCAATTGGGGGAGTCTCCCCTTCAGCGAATCTCGATTGCCCTTGGTAAACTACTAGCCAATGTCACTTCGAGGTTCTCCATCGCCGCACGATGCCGACCGGATATTACGTTAGGGTGCGTATCTCTCTCGTTGATGCTTGCTTGAGACGTTGCTGAGCTGACTATGTATGCCCCAGACCCCCCAGAGCTGTTCCGAGTCTTTTTGGAACACGCCCCGACTGCTATTGCAATTGTCGATCGCCAAATGCACTACTTAGCAGTCAGCCGTCAATGGATGCGCGATTGCGGGTTGGGCAATCAAAATCCGGTCGGTCGCTCTCATTACCATTTGTTTCCCCGGTTGAAGGAAAATTGGCAGCAAATTCACCAGCGTTGTCTGAATGGGGCGGTGGAACGATGGGAAGAAACGCGGACGGTGGGCAATGGCTCCAAAATCCGCATGCAGTGGGAAATTCGTCCGTGGCACGACGCTGAGGGCGAAATTGGCGGTTTAGTCCTCTCGCAACAAAAAGTGCCGACCCCAAAGCCTTTGGATTCGACTGCAACGGCGACCCGCCAGTTAAAGCAAAAACTCGATCGCTATCGCAGCCAACTCGAACGGGCGATCGAACAGTTACACCGGGAACGCTCCGAACGCCGACGCCAAGACGAACTGTTGCAGTTGAGCCAATTCTCGATTAACAAGGCAGGCGACGCGGTATTCTGGATTAATGCCCGAGCGGGCGTGTTCTACGTCAACGATGCGGCGTGTCTGTCTCTGGGCTATTCCCGCGAAGAATTGCTCGCGATGACCATTCACCAAATCAATCCCGACATTCCCGAGGAGGTTTGGTCGGATTATTGGGACGAGGTGAAAGAATTTGGCTCGTTTACCCTCGAATCGCGCCACAGAACCAAAGACGGTCGCATTTTTCCGGTCGAGATTACGGTGAATTCTCTGGTTTACAACCAGCGGGAGTATATCTGTACCTTCGCCCGCGACATCACCGAACGCAAGCGGGCTGAAGCCGAACTCTATCAAGCCAAAATTGCGGCTGAGGCAGCCAACCAAGCCAAGAGTACGTTTCTGGCGAATATGAGTCACGAGTTGCGCACGCCGCTCAATGCCATTATCGGTTACAGCGAAATTTTGCAGGAGGACATTCTCGACCTGGTTGGAGAGGATGAGGATTTAATTGGCGACTTGCAAAGTATTAATGCTGCCGGAAAGCATTTACTGGCGCTGATTAGCGATATTCTCGATTTCTCCAAGATCGAAGCCGGACGCATGAAACTCGATCCCGAATCGTTCGAGATCGCTCGTCTCACTCAAGAGGTCGCCACGACGGTTCAACCGCTGATCGATAAGAATGGTAATACCCTCAAGATTCACACCCAACCCAATATCGGGACGATGTGTGCCGATTTAACCAAGGTGCGGCAGGTGTTGCTGAATTTGTTGAGCAATGCGGCGAAGTTTACCCATCAAGGCACGATCGAACTGTCGGTCAGCCGCCAGCTTTCGGCATTTGGCGATATGAAAAACGAAGTGGAAGATCGCAAGGCGACGGCTCGGGGGGTTCCATCTTGGATTCGCTGGGAAGTGCGCGATACGGGGATTGGCATGAGCGAGGATCAGATCGATCGCATTTTTCAGGCGTTTACCCAGGCGGACGTGTCTACGACTCGGCAATACGGTGGCACGGGCTTGGGGCTTACCATAAGTCGTCGTTTTTGTCAAATGATGGGGGGCGATATTACGGTCGAAAGCGAGTTGGGGCAAGGCTCGGCGTTTATTGTTTCGCTTCCTGCCGGACAGGATAAGTCGGCGGTGAGTGCGATGGATCGGGCGACCGGCATTCCCGAACCCGAGATCGAGGCAAGGGAGGAGGATGGCAATGCCAAATTCTCGGACAATGGGGCGATCGCGCCGTCGGAGGAACCGGAAGAAACGGGATGGACGTTTCACTCCAGTTTGGGCTAAATGTCCAAAGTTATTTACGATGAATAGAAGTCTGAAGGATGAGTGTAGCGACCCATCTAGAGCAGTTTTAGGGACGCGCAGTATACCTCAGTTGAAGAAGGTCACCCGAGAGCGTCCCTCATCCAACCTCGGTAATGCGCGCTCGCAAACCTATCCAGGCCGATCGCGGCAGCTCCAACCGTTTCAACCTTATGGTCAGTCCAGAACCGGATTTTAATCGGATCGCGCATGAGTGATAACAATACTTCTCCGACCGATACCAATCGCTCGGATCGCAAACCCGAAGGCTCGTTTTACTTCGAATATTTTCACCACAAACCCGGTCGCTTGCCCGGTACGCTCCAAATTGACGAGGAGGCACAACCCGCGAAGGTCGTCCTGTTCGACTACGACGGCGAAAAAACCACGTGGATGCCAGAGGCGACGCCAAAAACCTGCGCCCCGTTTCTCGACTCGGATTCCCTGTCGTGGATCGACATTCAAGGGGTCGGCGGCGTGCAACTGTGGGAGCAGATTAGCGAGGTGTTCGGCTTGCATCCCCTGGCGATCGAAGATGTGGTCAACGTGCCGCAACGTCCCAAGGTGGAAGAGTACGACAACTGCCTGCTGATTATTGCTCGCATGGTGTTGCCGAATCGGGGTTCGACCGGGTTTCACTGCGAGCAGGTGAGTTTGGTTCTCGGCGATCGCTATTTGCTGACGGTTCAAGAGACGAGCGATCGCGATTGCTTTGACGGGGTGCGCGAACAACTGCGATCGAATAAAGGCACGGTGTGTCGGCGAGGGGTGGACTATCTGGCATACGCCCTGCTCGATGCCACGATTGAGGGCTTTTTCCCCGTCCTGGAGGTCTACGGCGAGCGCATCGAACAACTCGAAGAGGAGGTCGTCACCAGTCCGACGCCTCAAACCCTCAAGAAAATCTATCAGGTGCGTCGGGAGTTATTGGGCGTGCGGCGAGCCATTTGGCCCCAACGCAGTGCGATTAACATCCTCTCGCGCGGCGGCGGCGATACTCGGATTGGCGAGGAAGTTCGGATCTATTGGCGCGACTGTTACGATCGCGCCATTCAAGTCCTCGATATGCTCGAAATTTACCGCGAGTTAGCTTCGGGCATGATGGATGTGTATCTGTCGGCGGTGAATAACAAAATGAACGAGGTGATGAAGATCCTGACGGTGATTTCGACCATCTTCATTCCCCTGACCTTTATCGTGGGGGTCTACGGGATGAATTTCAATCCCGAAGTGTCGCCGTGGAATATGCCCGAACTGAACTGGTATTGGGGCTATCCGGCGACTTGGGCGGTAATGGTGGCGATCGCCTCGGGATTGATTATTTTCTTCTGGCGGCGGGGATGGTTCGAGAACTTTTCCAATATCGAAGATGAATAACTCCCGATCGCCCCGAGTCGTATAGAACAGTGGTTAGTTCCGTACGGTAGACCTCAGTTGAGGACGGCAACAGGCAACGGGCAACCGCTCGTCTGGAGAGTGTCCCCTATCGCCTTGGAAATGTTCTATCGAAGATTTTGACGGGAGCCTTCTCGCGGACTTAGGTAGAATCGTTGAGAGAATCGCATAACCCACCAATGGACTGGACAAGCCCACTTAAATCTCAACAAACTGATTTTGTGACTCGACTGCGGTTTAGTTTGACACAAGAAAACGGAATTGGCTGCACCAGTCTGCTTTCATGTCCGCGTCGGGGACTCCACGGCGAAACCGTTAAAGTTACGGGCGATCGCCTGAAGCAATTGCGCTCTAAGTGCCGACAGTTCGTGCTTCAATCGGAGCAATCGGTGCCCGTGCGGGATTTATTTCGCCACTACCTCAGCCAGCAACTGGCACGGGAAACTCTCGCCACCTATCTCGATCGCGAGGTCGTTGCCCTCAGTCCCGAACAACAGCAACAAACGCAGCGCCACAGCGATTTCGTCCTGCGCGATCGCCCCGAGATCGGCATTCGGGTGAAATGGGGCACGGGATCCCTCGATACAGTGCGCTGGTCGGTCGAACGGGAGGAAAGCCAACACAATAGCGCCTTGGTGTTTGTCTGGTTGCCCGATGCGGTGGACGAAAACCTCGACGAATGCCATCTCGTTCTCGCCGGGTTTTTACCCGCTAGCGCGATACGTCCCGATCTGGGCACCAACAACTTCCCTCAAAACGGACTTTTCGAGATCGCCAGTTTGTTGTACGTCGGCGGACTGCGCGCTTACCTGCTCTCGATTCGTTCCGATCCCCCCTCGTGGGATTGGTTGCGCTACCTGACGAGCGGTTCGAGTTACGTCTATCCCATCGCTATTAGCGCCAGCGGTCGCATTGTTGCCAGTAGCGGTTACGACGGCAGCATTAAACTCTGGCATTTGGAAAATACCCAACTGTGCGAAACCCTCGCCGGACAGTCTTGGTCGTTTTATCCGATCGCAGGCAGTTCGGGGGGACAATCCCTCTCCAGCGGCAGCACGGACAAGCAGTTGAGCCTGTGGCAGTTGAGTCAGGGCAAATTAATGCGATCGCTCGGCGGTCACTCCAGCGGCGTCAGTTCCCTGGCGATCGCTTCTGGGGGACATATTCTCGCCAGCGGCGGCTACGATGGCACGGTCAGGCTGTGGCAACTTCCAGATGGGCGACTGTTACACACGATCTCGGCACATTCGGCAACTGTCAGACCCATCACCATCGGGGCAGACGATCGCATCCTCGCCAGCAGCAGCACGGACAAAACCATTAAACTCTGGAAATTGGAAACGGGCGATCTGATTCGCACTATCGCCATCGATCCCGATCCGGTGGTGGCGATTGCCATCAGTCCCGACGGGCAAATTGTAGCCAGCGGCGCGCAGGACGGCAAAATTCAACTGTGGCACTTGCCCACGGGTCAACTGCAACGCACGTTTATGGGACACTCGGGAACGATTCGCTCGATGACCATTAGCGAAAACGGACAATTACTTGCCAGCGGCAGTACCGAGCGTACGATTAAGTTGTGGGACATGGAAACGGGGGAACTCAAGCGCACGATTACTGGCTATCCCGATCCGCTGGTCACGGTAGCCCCCGACCCCAGCCGAGAGCGACTCGATTTAAATTTGTTTCGACACCACCATCCCGGCTGGATCGAACCGAGTCAGTGGCAATAAGCAATAGGCAATAGGCAATAGGCAATAGGCAACAGGCAACAGGCAATAGAGAAATGTCCGGTCCCGGTCAAGGCTCCATCGAGCTAAGCTACAGGTTCGGTTGCAATTAACTCCATCGAAGCCGTCCACATATCCGGCGGATCGGAATAGCGATCGAGTTCGCACACCCGATAGGTGGCAATTTTATTGTCTTGAGTTAATTTGACGCGATCGCCCGGTTTAACTGTCTTTCCCCAAGCCGTAATGTAATACTGACCGTCGGGACTGGATTCGAGAACGTAATCTCGTCCGGATTGTTGGCGAGTATAATCGCGGGTTTTCGGCTGGTGTTTTGAGGGTTTGTCGGTCGTCCAAGCCAGATGTTGAACGAACGAGTGTTTCCAAGATCTAAAAGTCATGGCAGGTCCTCCGATGTTAGGGTTTGCGAGGCTCGTCGCACGCTAGTCGCAATCGAGATTTCCCTGTGGCTTGCCAAACAACAATCAAACGCTGCGATCGTAACGGATTTTAGTGAACTACCGCTATTGAATCAAAGATTACAATAGCGGCTTCCTACCCAACAAATCGCCCAACCGTAGATTTCTTACGTCCTCTACGGTTGGGTCTTACATTTGGACAGTA